>CAYLTG010000086.1:0-13584 GCA_964386225.1 uncultured Bacteroidales bacterium | reverse complement strand
TACACTGCCACGGTACCCCAGAACCCTCCGTGTCCATAGCCCGTCATACCCCGGACCTCAAACGGGGACAGACCAAAATAGTAGTGGGCCGGCTCGGGATCGGCAGTGGGCACTTCCGTGTAGATCAGGTCGAGCACCGCCGTGTCCTGCACGATGCGGCCGTTGAAGAGGTTCCAGGAGAACCAGGCCAGGTCTATTGGCGGACAGGCGATCCCGCCGCCACCGTACAGGTCGACGGAAACGTCGATGTCCCGGCTGTCCCAGCCCTTTTCACCCCAGTACTGGTGGACCAGTGGTTTTGACCCCGCCGGCATCTCCTCCAGCGTGGGCATCCAGGTATTATGCAATCCAAGCTCATCATACCTGAGAAGCTCCCGCATTGCAGTATAGAAGGGTTTCCCTGTTGTTCCCTCGATGATCTCCGTGAGCAGCAGGTAATTGGCATCCGCATAGTTGAAGGTGAAGCCGGGTGGGCCCAGCGGGGCTCCGACTGCAATGGTCCGCTCCAGCTGCTCATCCCGCGTCCATCGATAGGTCTTGTTGTCATCGATGAAATCGATGTAGCCCTCATCCGCATAACCCTGTATCCCGCCCGTATGCGACAGAAGGTGCTTTATCCTGATCGCTGCAAGGTCATAATCGCCGCCTTCGAAGAGCTTTCTAGTCTTTTTTGTCAGCAATTCCCGGATGGGTTGTTCGGTCGACAGCTTTCCCTCTTCCACCAGGCGCAGGATGGTGGCCGCCACGTAGGTCTTGATGTTGCTGGCGATGAGCGCCGGCTGGTCGGGTTCAAGCTGGTGGTGTGTTCCCTTTTCGGCTACACCCGCGGCCCCGCTCCATGAAAGGTCCCGGTCCGGGGCCTCCACATGCACCATGATCCCGACGGATTCGGGATTGGCTTTGTAAACGGAATCGATCACCCGCTGGAGACGGGTTTCAACAGATTGGGCCTGGACCAGGCCGCCCAGCAAAAGAAGTGCTGCAAGGGTTGAAATAGGGTTCTTTCTCATAACGGATGTTTGCTGTAAAAATACTTCATTTTGCTTTTGAGGGCGGAAGAAAACCACATACGAACCTGATCTCCGGGGAGAAGGACTGGTACTAGTTTCAGGATTATGTTTCTTCGAAGGCGAAAAATCAGACGATATGAAACGTTCGATCCACGGGATATTCCTCTTCGGCCTGGTCATTTTGTGGAGTTGCACTCCGGACCGGAACAATCTTGCGGTCGAGGTGTACGAAACCTCCGCCGGCGGCAACAAACTTGAACAGATCGCAGAATTACGGGGCGGGGACCCGGAGAAAGACGAGGTCTATTATACCCCGCTGTACTACACCCTCTCCCACTTCAGCAGGTTCATCCGGCCGGGTGCGGTGCGGATCGGGTTTGAGAACACCTCCGGCGACGTCATGGCGACTGCGGCGCGCAACACCGACGGCTCTGTTGTTGTGGTGATCCTGAACATGGATACGGAACCCAGGAAGATATCCCTGGCACTGGACGAAAGGTCGGCGGATATCAGCATCAGCCCGCAGGCGATCCAGACGGTGCTGATCGCCCCCTGAAGGCCCCCGACACGAGGCCGGCATGGATTGACACCCTCGCTGGCGGGCTACACCGAAACCTTCCTGATGAACTCATCGAAAAGGCTCCGCACCTTCCCGTCGAAATTCTCTTCGGTCAGCCTGGTGCTCATGATCAGTTCCGGATCCTCCTGCTTGTCCTCCGCAAGGACCAGCGGGATGGGGAACGCTTCGCATTGCACCGGCCCGCCGAAGACCTCCTCTGCCTTCCTGAACACATGGCCGTGCCCGAATTTCTCATCCCTGACCTTGAAGCTGCTGCCGCAGCAGGTCACGAAGATCAGCTTCCCGATCTTCGATCTATACTTGAGGATGAAGTCCCGCAACGGGTTTATCAATTTACCCATCCAGACAGGGCCCACGAGGATGACCCTGTCATAGTCTGACAGGTCGCTTTTCAGCGGTTTGTTGCCGATCCGCGGCCCGAACATGAGAAAAAGGTGACTGTTGATCCTGGGCCTGAGCTCCTCCATGTCACAGTCAAGCTGTTCCGTGATCTTCTTCGCAAGGAAACTGTTGCTGCCGTTGTTCGAATAATAGATGACGATCGTTTTTTCCATGATGGCGGATAAATATAGTCATAATATCCGCTTGTCCGGCGATCCTGCTGGAAATCCTCAGCCATCCATAAGTTCCAGGGCCTCATCCACGCCAGTCACCGGCAGACTGCATTCGCTGCCGGTACAGACGTAGATCCGGTTCATTCCGGCTTCGACGCGGTGTCTCAGGATGGCCAGGCTGGAAGGCTTGCTGCTCCCGGCCAGGAGTAGGTCGGGACGGTAGGGTGCCAACATCTCCCGACGGAAATTCGCGGCTGCCGGCCCGGTCATCACCATGGTATGAAAAGGCCGGACCAGCTTGAGGTAAAGGCTCCCCCAGTGGGTGAATGCGGATGGATACCGTTTCATGTTTTCGGCCACCTGGACGATCATGCCTTCTGCAAGGGCCAGGTAGGATGGTTTATCCAGCAAGAGCCCGAGGTCGTGAAGGACCTGCGACAGGGAGGAGAGGGAGGAAGGGATCACATTGTCGGTCACATCCATCTTGCGGACGATGGAATCCTTGTGGTTGTCGGATGAATAGAAAAACATCCCCGAATCCGGATCATGAAAGTGACGGACCGTGTGGTCGACCAGCCGCTCCGCCAGCCCGAGCCAGCGCTCCTCGAAGGTCACTTCGTAAAGGGCTGTCATCGCCTCGGCCAGGAAGGCATGATCGTCCAGGAACCCCCGGATGGTGCTCCGGCCGTTCTTGTGATTCCGCATAACACCTCCATCCTCCCCTATCATCTCCTTGGCAAGGAACCCGGCGTTCCGGATGGCGGCATCCAGGTGGACCTCATCCCCGAGGGCCCGGTAAGCGTCGACATACCCTTTCAGCATCAACGCATTCCACGATGTGAGTATCTTGTCGTCGAGGCCTGGCCTGACCCGGGTCTCCCGGGCACGGAATAACTTCTCCCGGCCCCCGGAAACCATGCGCTCAACCTGATCCCCGGAAAGGCCGTACCTTTTTGCCAGCTCATCCACCGTCAGGTCCCGGACGAGCACGTTGTTGCCCTCCTCCCAGTAGGCGTTCCCGCCCATCCCGAAGTAATCAGCCATGGCGGGCGCGTCCCCGCCCAGGATCGCATTGAACTCCTTCAGGGTCCACACGTAAAACTTGCCTTCCACCCCTTCGCTGTCCGCATCGAGGGCGGAATAGAAGCCGCCTTCGGGGCTGGTCAGTTCGCGGGCGATGAAAGCCAGGGTATCACGGATCACCGGCACGTACAGGGGGTTTCCTGTCAGGCGGAAGGCTTCCGAATAGAGCGATACAAGCTGGGCATTGTCGTAGAGCATCTTCTCAAAGTGGGGGACGTGCCACCGGTCATCGACCGAATAACGGGAAAAGCCGCCACCCACCTGGTCGCAGATCCCGCCCCGGGCCATTTTCTCAAGGGTCACCCCCACCGCTTTCAGGACTTCTGCATCTCCGCTGTAAAAGTGATACCTGAGGAGAAAAAGGAAATTGTTGGGCATGGGGAACTTGGGAGCCCCGCTGAATCCTCCGTTCTCCTTGTCGATCCTTCTCATCAGCGCCTCCGCCATTTGCTGCGACACCCCTTCGTCAAATGTATCTTTCCTCCCGGCATCCGGGTCAACGAACCGGTCCTCCAGGATACCCGCATAGAGCTCGGCGGCCTGTTTCTCCAATTTATCCCGCTCCTGTCCGAAGAGCAGGGCCAAGTTTTCCAGGATCTCCAGCCACTGCCCCTTTCTGAAATAGGTGCCGCCCCACACGGGTCTGCCGTCGGGCATCGCAAAACAGTTCAGGGGCCAGCCGCCCCGGCCGCTGAGCAGTTGAACGGCATCCATGTAAACCTGGTCCACATCGGGCCGCTCCTCGCGGTCCACCTTGACGCAGATGAAGTGCTCGTTCATCACCTTCGCCACCTGCTCGTCCTCGAACGATTCGCGCTCCATGACATGGCACCAGTGACAGGCCGAATACCCGATGCTCACCAGCAGCATGCGGTCCTCGCGCTTCGCCTTCTCAAGTGTCTCTTCGTTCCACGGATGCCAGTCGACCGGATTGTGGGCATGTTGCAGCAGGTATGGGCTGGACTCGTGGACCAGCAGGTTGGCGGGGCGTTGTTTCTCCATGCATAGAAAACAGCATTGGCCGGGATTGGTTCGAATGGATCGTGCCGATCCTTACCAAGGCAGGGCCTGGCGGGCCTGGCCGGAATGGCATCCGGAGTAAAAATTTGACCCTGTCATTAAATTAGTTTTTATCTTTAGCCCTCGATTCCAACATAATTATTTCCAGGTTTTACAAAATTTTATTGTTATGCTAAAAGAGTTCAAAGCTTTTGCTATGCGCGGAAATGTCATTGACATGGCCGTGGGCATCGTCATCGGTGCCGCCTTCGGGAAAATTGTCGCATCCCTGGTCAACGACGTGATCATGCCTCCCATCGGGATGTTGCTGGGCGGAGTGGATTTCAGCGAGATCCTCATCACCCTGAAGCAGGCGGTGGGGGATGCACCTGCCGTGACCATGAACATCGGGGTGTTCATCAATACGGTGATCGAGTTCATCATCGTGGCCTTTGCCATTTTCATGGTCGTGAAGGGGATGAACGCGATGAAGAAGAAAGAAGAGGAAAAGCCGGCCGAGCCGCCCAAACCCAGCGAGGAAGTCATGCTCCTCACCGAGATCAGGGATTCGCTGAAGAAATAGCGATCCAGGGATAGAAGGCTGGCCACTTCCGACCGGCCTTTTATCCTCACAATGCGATATCGGCAACCACCGGGAGATGGTCCGACGGGCAGCGGCCGTCGGCACAGTTGGGCCATATGCCTGCTTCCCGCACCTCCATCTGCCCCGATACGAAAATGTGGTCGATGATGTGCCCCGGCTCCCCTTCGAGACCGGAGCCCACAAAGGAATAGCCCGGGTCATGCCGCGGCTGGCCGGCCCGGCTGCGGGCATCATAGAGGACCATCGGCCCACCGGACCGGGTCATGAGGTCATACGGCTCCGTGCCGGCAGTGAAGTTGAAGTCGCCGGTGACCACCCACGGTCCCTCGCCAGAAATTCGGAAGACCCGGTCCATGATCAGCCTGACACTTTCCAGGCGCGCCTTCTCGCCGACGTGCGAAAAATGGGTGTTCAGGACATGGAATTCCTTTCCGGACCCCAGTTCCCTGAGCCTGACCCAGCTCGCTATTCGCGGCAGGATGGCATCCCACCCCACCGATCCAACCGAATCAGGGTACTCCGAAAGCCAGAACGTGGCGCCATCCAGGATCTCGAAATGGTTCAACCGGTAAAAGATGGCTGAGAACTCCCCGCTCTTGTGCCCGTCGTCGCGTCCCACCCCGAAATAGGCATAGCCTGCCGCCTCCAGGTCGAGCACCTGGTGCGACAACGCCTCCTGGACACACAGGATGTCGGGCTTGAGCCGCTTCAGGGTGGCCAGTACCCCCTCCTTCCGGTCGGCCCAGGCATGGCCCGTATTCTCAGGATTGTCGAACCAGATGTTGTAGGTCATGATGCGGAGCTTCGCCTCCCCGCCCTGGGAAAGGCCCATAGCCGGGAGCAGGATGGGCACAAGGAAAAACAGTAGTCGAAATTTCATGGGTGATGAAAGTATTTGACCGTAAAATTACTAAACCTTTTCCATCCTGACCCGGGAACAGGCCCGGGGCGGATCAGTTCATCACCAGGGAGGCAGTGCTGCGAAAATCCCTGGTGCCCGGGATGGTGATCTCATTGCCATGGCCGGTGGCCACGGTAGTGCTCTCTGCCCTGCCTTCATTGGAGATCCTCAGCAACACCCCCTTTTTGTATGCGAAATACCAGGTATACTCACCCGCGATCGTGCCTTCCGTCCTGGTTTTGGCCCCCTGCATGTCACCCTCTCCCTGCATGGACCCGCTGTATGTGGTCCGGATCCTAAGGCAGTCGTGACCATCAAAGGGCTCAACCGCTTCAACCCTGTGGTCATTCGTGGTGATGAACTCCAGGAAACCCGAACTGCCCTCCTCCACCAGGGTATCCTGGTTGGACCAGGTACCGCCGGGTTTGATCCCTTCCGCCGGAAGGTCCGGGAAAAAGGTCTTGAAATCGCTGAACAGGCTGAGCTCCTCGTATTCGCCCATGCTGTATTTCAGGTCTTTGGCACCGGAGCAATCGACCTCCTGCCCTTTCGAGGACAGCTCAAAAATGAAACCGGCGCCGACCACGGCACTCATGTCGGGCTCCATCCTGCCGCGTGGGCTCTCGATGTGGATATAGGCCGTGTCGATCTTCACATTGAACCGGTAATTGCCTTGATTCAACCCGGCCGGTGTCAGTGTGAAAAGGTTGCGGCTGTCGCTTTCCACGTTGATCTTCTGACCCATGACCTCCATCGTGGAAACGAATTCCGATACCAGGTCATACTGCATCGGCTGGCCTTTCTGCATCCGGTACTCGAGCCGGTAATCCGGACCTTTGTCGGCCAGTGTGCCCTTTTTGGCTGCGCATCCCGGCAGCAGCACAAGGGCGCATGCCATAACGGTCAGCAATTGAAATGAATGGTGTGTAGTTTTCATGATTTCCTCCTGTTTTTAATGGTTTATTGACTTGATAGTTGGTTTTCCTTTTCGATGACCCCGAATTTCAGCAGTTCATCCACAATGTCGAGGATCTCGGTGACATGGTTTCCGTCGATCCCGGCCTTTTCCATGATGGTCAGGATGCTCAGCGGCTCGGCACTGGGGAAGGGAAGGTGATAGAGGAAGGTGCCCTGGGGTATGCTCAGGTTCAACTTCCTTTCCTTGCGTTCGCGGCCTTCGCCGATCCAGATGTAGACGTTGCTGATGTATTGGTTGTTGCGGGAAATGGTGAAACGCGCCCTGGCGTTCCTGGATTCCCTGACCCTGAAGGATAGCTTGCTGTCGGGTTGCAAGGTGGTATACAGGTAGCCCAGGTCCAGGTCCATCATGATCCGCCTGGTCTTGAGGGAATACCTGAAATAGGGACGCTTGCTTTCTGTGGCGGCTTCCTTCTCCAGGATGCCCAACGATGCCATGGCCTCGAAAAAATCCTGGACGGTCTTGATATGGAGGTTAAGCCTCGAAGCCGCTTCCGATGCAGAGATGTTCCTGTAATTGGCCAGCAGCCTGAACAGGTCCTCGGCGTAGTCCTTGGATATGTATGATCCCAATATGGCAGCCTGCTTGAAGTTCATGGACAGTCTCTGCTCCCTTTTTGTTTGTTATCGATCCATCGTTCCACCATGGCATTATCCTATTCGATGAAAGGATTCAGGTGAAGATTGTTGCACTGGTCTATGACCTGCTTCCCCTGCCCCTTTTTGTATAGTTCGAAGAACTTGATGAACAGCGTGCCCAGCGATTGGCACAACTGGTCGAATGATAAATGGCCCTTGAAATTCAGGTAGTGGTCCTTTGAAATGGAGGCGGTGACCTGCCCGTTGCGGTCGAACCGTACCCAGGATTCATCTTCATACCCGTTCTTAAACCCGATCTGCTTCCAGTAATTGCTCGTCAGCGAGAGGATCAGGGCCCCATCCTCGAAATAGGGTATGGCAATCTGGTTCTCCCGCACGAAAGCTGCAAACGACTCGATCTCAAGCTCCGTGCCCTCCGCCCTGCCGGCAACCAGGGGTCTTTCGGTAAATCCATTCTCCATGCCCGATACCGGCATGGCAGAAAGCTCGAGCACCTCCCTGGTCCGCCACTTCACCTTCTTCCCTGTGATTAAGTAGATGACGATACCCAACGCCATAATGACCAGGAGGGACAGCGGACGGGCCCGTTCACGCGCCTCCTCGAGCCCAAATATCGAAAGGGCCAGCGCGAAAATAAATATCATGGCCAACGCCACCGCCATCCAGATGAAATAAATGTTCCGGGTCCGGAGGAAGAGACCGACCTGCACGGCTGCAAAGATCAGTTCCAGGAAAGCAATGAACGCGAAGGTTGCCCGATATCCCGCAAAAACGAAAAGCAGGATGATCAGCGGCAGCAGACCGAGCATGATGATCGTGTCGGTGCTCATTTTCGGCGGGTGCAATTTCCTCATGAAATACATGACCTCTGGCTTTTATAGTTGAACCGAATCCAAACTGCGTACAACCTCCTGTTCCCGGCCCTGCCGGTACAATTCGAAGAACCCCGAGAAAACACTGCCCAGGGAATTGCAAAGCTGGTCAAAGGCGTAGGATTCCCTGAACTGGGCATGGTCTTCGCGGGAGAGATGGACGGACACATGTCCCTGGCGGTCAAAAGCCACCCAGGTCCCATTGAGGTAATCCCTGCTGAAGGTGATCATCTTGAACCGGTCACGGTTCAGGCTGAAAGCCACCTTGTCGTTTTCGAAATAGACATCGGCCACAAGGTTCCGCCTGACATACCCGGCAAACCCCAGCAACTCATCCCAGTTGTACCGGAGATTGCCGGCTGGCATGGGACGCATGCTGTACCCTTCCCGCACCTCGTCCACCGGCTGGGCGGCCAGTTCGAGCACCTGCAGGTTCCTCCATTTGAAATCCTTCACCAGCACCAAGGCCAGGAGCCATATCAGTAACAATGCACTGAACGCGCCGGTCACCAGGGTGAACACGTGATTTCCGAGGAAGAACACCGTCAGGGTGAAAAGCGTCAGAAAAAGGAACAACAGGCCTTTCACCAGGTATCCGGTGTTGCGTGTCCGGAGGAACAGAAGGCCGGAGATCACAGTGTAAATGAGGAACACGGGTGTAAGCAGGAGAATGGCCAGCCCCGTCAGGAAGAGGAGGATCAGGATCACAGGCCCCATCACCATCCAGAGGACCATCTCGCTCCTGGCCTGAACCATGTTTAGTTTTGTATGGGTTTTCATCATCGTATGCTTATTGTCCCCCGGTCAGTTTCTCCAGGGCTTGTTTGCCATTTTCGTTCTTGGGGTTCAGGCTGATGGAGTGCTCATAATTGTCGATGGCCAGTTGTGTGTCACCGTTCTTCATGTAGGCCTCTCCCAGCGAATCATAAACATTCCAGGATCCCGGGAATTCCTGCGCATTGAAAAGGAACAGGGCAATGGCTTCCTGCATCTTCCCTTCGTTGAGGTAAGAATATCCCAGGGCGTTGATGTCGGCCTCGGACACGATATAATCGCGGGACGGGCCGGACCTCATTTCCCGGAAACGGCTGATCCCCGCCTCGGGCCCCTCCTCATCGATCCATTTCCGCAACGCGACGGAAGCCGGTTCACCCCGTTCGAGCAGGATATGCTCATAATAGATGAGGGATTTGGCCTTTCCGTCGTCGCCCCGCTCAAACCTGACCTTGTTCCTGTGGCCCTCCAGTGTCCAGAGATCCTGCTGTGCGCCGGGAATGAGCCGGACCGTCCCCCTGGTCACGGGATCCTCCACCATAAGGCTGTCGGCCTTCCACATCACGGTAAAGGTAACATTGGCCTGGGCAAGGGTATACCTGCCGGCCAGCGGATCCTGTTCGGTGTCACTGCCGGCCTCTTCCCTCGGCACCGGTATCAGCTGCTCCAGGCACATGGCGTCCACAACCCCCGCCTCTTCCTCGAAAGTGAAGTTCACCTGCCGGGTCAGCTTGGGATACCACCGCCCCTCCCCGTCGGGATCGTCCAGGGCCAGGGCCATGCGGTCAGGGATGTCGACCACCATGCTCCCGTCCTGGTAGCGGACTGTAAAGACCCTGCCTGCCTCGACCAGGGTGTATTTCCCGAGATAAGGCACGTACAGGTCGGGGATGCTTCCCGAAAGGCTTCGGGAGGTATCGGTTCCCACCCGGTACTCCAATATCTCCATGGAACGGGGGTTGAAACTTGCATTCTCGCCCAGGCGGATATGCCCGGCATCGATGTAATCATATTCCTCGGCCGTGGCGTCAATGGCGATCCAGCCCTCCTCCCCCATGTATACCTCCGTCCATGCATGCTGACCGAAACTGCCACCCAGGTAGGTGGAATACATGCACCCGATGGACAGGCGCGCCGGGATCCCGGCAGCGCGGCAGAGGGCGGCCAGCAACCTGGAATGCGATCCGCATTCTCCCTTCCTGGTGCGGTAGGTGTTTATTGCCGAGGTACCCCCGGGCACGGCCCCCTCCACATGATCCGATACCCAGCGGCTCAGGCGGACGGCTGCTTCCCATGCATCCTGCGAGCCAGCGGTGATGCGTCCGGCCTCAATGACAAGATCGGGGTGGTCCGACTCGATCAGTTTACCCGGCAAAAGATACGCTCCCAGGCTGTCGGGAACGGGGTGATCATATGGGAATCCGGGCGAATTGGCGCCTGAATACCTCATCGAGGCCAGTTCGAAGGTCCCGTCGATGAAATTATCCACCACCGTACCCGTGAATTTCTGCCCCCTGGCGTTGAGTCCCTCGGTGGTAATCCATTCACCGGCCGACTGAATTTCGGCTTTCACCTTCATGTAGGTGATGTTCTGGAGGTCGGGGATCACCTTGTCCACACGGGCGAATAGCAAATTATCCATGTCGGCAAGACGGATCTTCTTCCTGACCGAAGCGTCCGCAAGGTAGATGGTACGCCCTGAGATCTCGACCCGGAGCGTGAAGCCCGTGGCGTCTTCGATCCAGATCCTGCTGGTGGTGCCGACCGACTGGTTCAGCTCCTCAAGAAGGGTGGCCTGGTATGGCTTGCCCGCCAGTTCAAGCTGTTCCTTTCCGAGCCGCTTGTACTTCTTGGTCACCACCTTGCCCTGCATGTCGTCGAACACCCGGTACTCGGCCTCATCCCGGCCGCCATGCACAAAATCCCGCACCAGGTGCGGGCTGCTAAGGGGCAACTCGAAGATGACATCCGGGGTAAGGCTCACCTCCTCCGGGGCCTTGCCCTCCTGCCCCGTGAAATAGACCCTCCCGTCCGCCACTTCGGTGATGGCGACCTGCACCGCCTCCCCTACATCGATCTCATGCTTGCAATAGGAATAGCTCAGGCCGGACGTGTCCAGGACGTAGGTGTTCCTGATGGCCATATCCACATCCTGGCCCAGGAGGGTCATCTTCAGTTGGATGAAGTCCATCAATTTGAGCCGGGGCCCGTCCGGCCCCTGAATTGGGCATTTGTAGGACTCTGAATAACCGCACAGGATCCCGTTGATCTCTATGCCGTAATAATAATCGGGTGCCTTGTCGCACGGAGAGTCCTGCCCTGCGCCCCGGCAGGCAAGCATGAGGAGGACGAGGAGGATCGAAACAGGTAAGAGCGTGTTGGTTTTCATGACTTCTTGTTTTTGGTTATGCTGATTTCAGTTCATGTATGATCCGGGTTTCGTTGTTATCCAGGTAAGCCTTGATGAAATGCCTGAAGAGCTTTGCAAAGGATTCGCAAAGCTGGTCGAAGCTCAGCTTTTTCCTGTACTGGTTGTAGTCCTTTTGGGATATCCTGACTGTCATCCTGCCTGAGGGCTCAAATACCACAATGCTGGTCCGGGTGCAATCCGCATCGACCATCGGGCTGATGTTCATGGAAAAAGAAAAGATCACCTTGTTATCCAGGACATGATAAACAACAATGTCCCTTCCTCCAAGGAATCGACCAAGCCCGACCGCGTCATTGTGGCTGATCCCTGCATCGCCGGCGGAGTAGGGCCTCGGAGTGAATCCGTCCTCATGGCCCGAGACCGTCTCGGCAGCCAGCCGGAAAAGCTTTCGTGCATGGAACTCCAGCCTGACGGATTTGGTGATGGCCGGACCTGCGGAGATGAACACCAGGAGGAGCGTCACCAGGTGAATGTAAACGGTGAGCATGGAAAAGGGAGTGTCCATGTGGGCCGCAGCCTCGTAGTGCCAGTAGCCGGTGCCAAGCACGATGCCCACCAGCAAATACTGCCAAACGCGTGTCTTGAGATAATAATAGAACCCGAACAAAAGCTGGAAAAGGCCGAATATCCAGGCCGAATAATGGGTGCCGAAAAGCTGGTCCTCGCCAATGTAAATGACCAGGTACAGGATGCCGATGATCCAGATGTAGGCCCAGAGGAAACGCCACTTGATGATCGATTGATTGTTCATGGTCATCTTGCTGTTTTAAGTTCATCGATGATTCTGTGCTCAAGACCTTTCCCGTAATACCCCAGGAACCTTGTGAACACTCCGGCCATGGAGGCACATAGCTGATCAAAGCTGATCCTGCGGCGGTATTGCCGGTAATCCGCTTCGGCGATCTGCACCGTAACGTCGCCCTCCCGGCTGACCGCCACATAGCTCACCTCCTGCGGATCACGGACCACAAGCACGCTTCGGTTCATGGAAAAGGCCAGGAAAAGGCCGCCGTCCCGCGGGAAGGTCCGGGCAATGAACTTCCCCTGGAGGAACCTGGAAAAGTCCTGAAGGTCAACCCCGCCGGCGTCCACCTTCCCGGCACTGAAAGGCCTTTCCGTATAACCGTCCGCGGTCTCTTCGATCAGTTCGGACGCAAGCCTGAAAAGGCGGCGGGCATTGGCCTCGTAGCGCTCCTGTGCCGACAGCGCCGGCCAGTTCATAAGAACGAAGAGGACGATGACCAGCAGGTTGGCCATGTACAGGACCTTCAGCATCTCCTGGGATGACCCGAAGGTGAAAATCGCAAGCACACATCCAAGGCCGGCAAAGAAGCCGAGCACAGGGTAAATCCAGATCCGGTACCGGAACAGCTGTATGAACCCCGCCACCAGGAAAAAAACACCCATCAGCGTGAAGGAGATCGAAGGGATCACCCGGATGGATGCCCCGGCATCCATCAGTTGCCACCGGACGAAGGCCTCGACCAGGCAAAGCAGGTATACCGTGACCAGGCTGATGGGATAAACCCTGCCAAAGGAACCGCGAAGTTTGGATTTGTATAACATTGTTTTTGTGTGATTTATATACTTCATTATTTATGAACTTTACAAATTTAGAAACTAAATCGTCCTTTGTCAAGTTTTTTAACAAATAAATGAAGGGGGATGGTTCCATGGACCCTTCTCGGCGGAGGAGGGGATTGAATTTGTGAGACGGGCGATCCCGAATGGCTTTAGTCGCAGACCACGATCCTGCGGATCACGAATTCCTGTCCGCTGTACATCTTCAGGAAATAGATGCCCTGGTGCAGACCGGAAAGGTCGAGGGTGAACTCCTTCCTTTCCCCGGCCGGGGAAAGGGTCTCGTTCAACTGGCCGAAGATGTTGATGACCTCGATGCGTTCGACCGGCCGGTTTGAATTCGCCACGACCTTGGTTGCGCCCCGGGCGGGATTCGGGCTAACCGACACGCTCAGGGCCTCCCTGGACGGAGAAACCCCGGTCCCCGTGGAATACTTGAGCAGCGTCCCGTTCGCCCCCACGGCCCATCCAAGGGTTTCTGTCACCATCCACACGTCGTTCAGGTCACCGGAGGTGCCGGAATCCTGGAAGGTCCAGCCAAGGATGTAATTGGAGGTATGAAGGATGGTCCCGTTTCGGCCGACTGCCCAGTATTTGTTTAGTCCCGGCGGGGCATG
>CAYLTG010000085.1:0-13727 GCA_964386225.1 uncultured Bacteroidales bacterium | reverse complement strand
GTGGGCGCCGAACTGTCGCTCCACCAGTTCCAGAACGACAAGATCGACATCACCATCGCCGGCAACGATTTTGACTACTTCAACTACCTGGGCGTGGGCTTCACCTATTATTTCAGGTCCTTCGAAAAAACGGCACCCCGCAACAAAGCCAGGATCGCCCACACCAACAAGAAGATGAAGCCGCTGAATGACTGACCGGGCAAACTGCCTGCCCGGGCTCCAAGCAACGGGTTCCGATCTCTTGCGATGACCGACATCTCCTGAATCACACATCCATTCATCTGTCCATGGGCGGGAACAGCATACCTTTCGGGCTGTTCATAACGTTATTCCATATATTCAGCTGAAATGACTATTTTTGACCTTGTAATGAACAAGATCCTGATCCTTCTTCTGGGCGCGATGGCATGCAGCGTTACCGCCCTGACCCAACCCGACCTCCCGCCGCCGGGCGAGGTATTCGTCGACACCCTCGTGCCGCGGATCGACATCACTGTGGATCCCGACACCCTGGCGTGGCTCTATGAAAATGTGGAAAGCAACCAGGAATTTCATGCCACCTTCAGTTTCGACAACGGACACATCACGGAGACGGTCGAAAACGTCGGATTCCGACTCAGGGGCAACACCTCCCGCTTTTCGGCCAAGAAATCCTTCAAGGTCTCCTTCAACACCTTTGATCCCGGGCGACAATGGCACGGACTGGAAAAGCTCAACCTCAACGGCGAACACAATGACCCTTCCGTGATCAGGTCGAAACTGTGCTGGGACCTGCTGTATGAACTGGGCATCGCCGGCTCGCGGTCAAACCACGTGGAACTCTATATCAACGGCAATTTTCATGGGCTGTACATCAACGTGGAACACATCGACGAAGAGTTCGTCCTATCCCGGTTCGGCAACAACGACGGCAACCTCTACAAGTGCCTGTGGCCGGCCGACCTCAACTACCTGGGCAGCAACCCCGACAACTACAAGCTGCTGGCGGGCGACCGCCGCGTATACGACCTGAAAACGAATACCGGGCAGGATGACTATTCCGACCTCGCCCATTTCATCGACATCCTGAACAATGCGCCCGACGAGGATTTCCTTTGCGAGATCGAAAAGGTATTCAACATTTACGACTATATCAAGATCCTGGCCTTCGACGTCATCACCTCCAACTGGGACGGGTACATCTTCAACCAGAACAACTTCTACCTTTACCGGAACACGGCGACCGGCAAATTCGAGTACATCAGCTACGACCTGGACAATACCTTCGGGATCGACTGGTTCGACATCACGTGGGCCATCCGCGACCCCTATTCCTGGCATTCGGGCATGAGGCCGCTCTACAGCAGGATCATGGACACACCCGAGCTGAGGGCCTTGTATACCCACTACCTGGAACACATTTCGGAGGTCCTGCTCGAGCCCGCGGCCTATTCCGCCCACGTGGAAACGGTCAAATGGAGGAATGCCCCCTTTGTGCAGTCCGACCCCTTTTACCCGCTCGACTATGGGTTCACCTACACCGATTACCTCGACTCCTACAACCAGCCGCTCGGCATGCATGTCAAGGCCGGGATCTACCCCTACCTGGACGATCGCAGGGAGAGCCTCCAGCAGCAGCTGGAGAACACCACCCCGGGCCCGGTGGTCAACCACATCCGGAACAATCATCCCCAGGCCGGGGAGGTGTTCAAAGTGAGGGCGTCAGCCGGCTGCCTGGATGCGGGTGCCCAGGTGGTCGTTTCCTACTCTGTCGACGGGGGCCCGCTCACCGAGGCCGAAATGTTCGATGACGGCGAGCACTGGGACCGGGATGCCGGCGACGGGATTTACGGCTGCCTGGTGACCGTCATGGAACTGAATATGTCGGTCTCTTACCAGGTGACGGCATCAACCATGGGTGGCATGTCCTCGGTGATGCCCTGCGCACCGCTGACCTATCAGCTTCTCCCCTCCACCGATGCCGCGCTGTCCATCAACGAGTTCATGGCCAGCAATGCCGGTACCGTGGCCGATGAATTCGGGGAATTCGACGACTGGATCGAGGTCTTTAACGGCGACGAAACGGCCGTATGGCTGGGTGACAAATACCTCACCGACAACCTGGACAACCAAAACAAGTGGCTCATGCCCGACATCACCCTGGAACCCGGCGAATTCGTGCTGTTCTGGGCCGACGATGACCCGGAACAGGGGCCCTACCATACGAACTTCAAGCTGGATGCTGAAGGCGAGGAGATCGGCATCTTTGACAGCGAAAGCACCGGATTTTTCCTCCTCGACTCCGTTTCATTCGCGGAGCAGGAAACCGACGTCTCCATGGGCCGCAAACCCGACGGCGAGGACACCTGGGTGTATTTCACCAACACCACGCCGGGCTACAGCAACCTCCTGGGCGACGCCGGAGGCCTCCCTGGCAACGCCTCCCTGCTGCTGATCTACCCCAACCCGGTGACAGGCGGCACGATGCATTTCGGGGAGAAGACAAGTTTCACCCTCTTTTCCATCCTGGGCAACCCGGTGATGGAAGCCGCGGATGTTGTATCGGTCAATCTTGACGGGCTCTCCCCGGGCGTTTACCTGGTCGTCACCACCCGGGGCGAATATGCGAGGATACTGGTTCAATGATTGTTTCAAGGGAATACAAAAATCGACAGGCATGGCTGGAAATATAATCGGGCAGCTGTTCAGGGTAACCTCTTTCGGTGAGTCGCACGGCCCGGCCATCGGCGGGGTCATCGACGGTTGCCCTGCCGGTTTGAGGATCGGCATGGAGTTCATCCAACAGGAACTGGCACGGCGGCGGACAGGCAGCACGCCGGGATCGTCGGGCCGCAGGGAGGAAGACCGGGTCGAATTCCTTTCCGGCCTCCTGGAGGGGGTGACCACCGGCACCCCGGTGGCCTTCCTCATCCGGAACAAAGACCAGAAGCCCGGGGATTACGATCACCTGCGGCAAGCCTACCGGCCATCCCATGCCGATTATACCTATGAAGCCAAGTACGGCCTGCGCGACCACCGGGGCGGCGGCAGGGCCTCCGCCAGGGAAACGGCCGTAAGGGTCGTGGCGGGCGCCATAGCCAAACTATTGCTGCAACGGGAAGGCATCACCGTCGCGGGGTTCGTTTCGCGCATCGGCCGCGTGGAGGCCGCCCTGCCATACCAGGAGATGGACCTTTCAAAGACCGAGTCCTCCCCGGTCCGCTGTCCGGATGCCACTGCCTCCGAAGCGATGGTGAGGCATGTGGAAGAGACGGGCAGGGAGGGCGACACCCTCGGTGGCACCATCACCTGCGTGATCACGGGGGCCCCGGCCGGGCTGGGAGAGCCCGTGTATGACCGCCTGGAGGCCGAGCTGGCCAAAGCGGTCATGAGCATCAATGCCGTTAAGGGCTTCGACATCGGCTCAGGGACCGAGGCCGCCGGGGCACGCGGATCGGCACATAACGACCGGTTCCTGTTCCAGGATGGACGCGTGATCACGGAGACCAACCGGTCGGGAGGCGTGCAGGGCGGCATCAGCAACGGACAGGACATTTATTTCAGGGCCTACTTCAAGCCGGTGGCCACCATCATGCAGGACCAGCGGTCGGTGAACCGCGCAGGGGACGAGGTGGTGATCCAGGGAGCGGGGAGGCACGACGTATGTGTGGTGCCAAGGGCCGTCCCCATCGTGGAGGCGATGGCCGCCATCACCCTGGCCGACCTTTACCTGCGCCACAGGTCGTCAACGCTTTAACATGTCAAACAAGATAATCCTGATATACGCATGAAAACAACTTTGAAGATCATCGGAATCCTTTTCATCCTGATCATCGCGGCGGCCATCGCGCTGCCGTTCCTTTTCAAGGGACAGCTCAGCCAGCTCGCCCGCGAGGAGATCAACAGGAACCTGAAGGCCCGGGTGGGATTCGGTGACATCACGCTCACGATTTTCAAGAGCTTCCCTAACTTCACCCTCGGCCTGAAAGACCTGTCGGTGGTCGGTGTCGCCCCCTTTGAAGGGGACACCCTGGCCTTCATCCCTTCCCTCGACATCACCGTCGACCTCTTCAGTGTCATCAAAGGGACTACCTACCAGGTGAAGAGGATCGCCATCACCAGCCCCTCCGTCAAGGTCATCATTCTGGAGGACGGGCAGGCCAATTACGACATCGCCCTCCCGGAAGGGGATGATCAGCAAGCCGCCGCTCCGGAGGACAGCGCCGAAGGAGATTTCACCCTTTCACTCCAGCAGATCGAGGTCAGGGATGCCTACCTGCGCTACGACGACCGGGCATCGGGCATGGTATTCTCGGCCAGTCGCGCGGCCTTCGACCTGTCAGGCGACCTGACGGCCGATATGACCACGCTGAGGACCCGGCTCGACATCGCCGACATGGACCTGGTCTACGGCGGGATCCCCTATTTCTCGAACACCCATGTTGTGTATGATGCCGAGATCCAGGCCGACCTCCTGAACGAGATCTACACCCTGAAAAAAAACTCCCTGGCGCTCAATGAGCTTTTCCTCTCCTTCGACGGCTCGGTCTCCATGATCGGTGACGACATCAACATCGTCATGGCTTTCAACACGCAAAGGACCGAATTCAAGACCCTGCTCTCCCTCATCCCGGCCATCTACGCACGCGATTTCCAGGGGCTGGAGGCATCGGGCAAGTTCCGGCTCACCGGCAATGTAAAAGGGCTTTACAACGAGGAGAACCTCCCCTCCTTCTCCCTGGAAATGGAGGTTGACGACGGACAGTTCCACTATCCTGAGCTGCCCCAGTCGGTGCGGGAGGTCAGGCTCAGGGCGTCCGTCATCAACAGCGGCGGCGACGCCGACAACACCGTGGTGGACCTGTCGCAGCTGCATGCAGTGCTTGGCAGCAACCCGGTGGACATGTCGATGAAAGTGAGGACCCCTGTATCGGACCCCGAGATCGACGGTGAGGTCAAGGGCAAGCTTGACCTGTCTACCATCGGCGATTTCTACCCCCTGGAGGCGGGTGAAGCACTTTCGGGCATCGTGGTGGCCGATGTCACCCTGCAAGGCAGGCTCTCGGACGTGGAGAACGAGAATTACGATGCCTTCACCGCCATCGGGTCGCTCCTGATGCAGAACCTGGAATATACCAGCGGCTACACAGGCCAGCCGGTGAAAGTGTCGAAAGCCCAGCTCAACTTCTCACCCCAGTACCTCGACCTGGTAAGCTTTGCCTGCACCATCGGCGAGAATGACCTGGCCGCGTCGGGCAAGATCACGAGCTACCTCGGCTACCTGCTCAGCGACGGCACCCTTTCAGGCAGCCTGGAGACCCGGTCGCAATACATGGACATCAACTCGCTGATGATGGAGGAAACGGATGAACAGGAGGCCGATGCGACGGTTTCTGATTCCGTATCGCTCGAGGTCATCGAGATCCCGGGCAACATCGATTTCGAGCTGAAGTCGGCCTTCAATACCCTGATCTACGACACCTACAAGATGGAGAACGTGAACGGCCGCCTCACCATACGGGATAGACAGCTCACGATCGGCAACCTGAGCATGAACATCCTCGACGGGGAGATGGTCCTCAACGGCAGTTACAGCACCGCCGACCCCGGAGCCCCCGCATTCGACCTCAACCTCGACATCCGTGACCTGGACATCCAATCGGCCTACCAGACCTTCGGCATCATGAAGGAGTATGCCCCCGTGGCCGGCAAAACGAAAGGACGGTTCTCCTCCACCCTCTCCATGGCCTCAACCCTGGACCAGGAGATGATGCCCGTTTATGAGACCATGACCGGCGGAGGCAAGCTCCAGACCTCGTCCCTGCGCATCGAGGACCTCAACACGCTCGACCGGATCGCGGAGGCACTGAAATACGAGCCGCTGAAGAACCTGTCCATCGAAAAGATCCTGATCCAGTTCGAGTTCGTCGATGGGAAGATCCTCATCGAACCCTTTGATTTCAGGCAGCAGGACATTTCCGGCACGATGGCGGGATGGACCGGCCTCGACCAGACGATCGACTACACGATGAACCTGAACATTCCCAGGAACAAATTCGGACAGGCCGCGAACAGCGCTCTTGACAACCTGGTAAGCCAGGCGAACAGCAAGGGGGCCGCTATAAAACTGGGCGAGACCGTATCGCTCGGCGTCCTGATCGGGGGTACGCTCACCGACCCGAAGATCAGCACCAACCTGAAAGAAAGCGGAAAAGACCTGGTGGAAGATGTCAAAAAGCAAGTGGAGGACGAGATCAGGAAGCAGAAGGAAGAGCTGACCGAAAAAGCGAAGGAGGAGGCCCGGATCATCCTGGAGGAAGCAGACAAGCAGGCGGCCCTCCTGCAGGAGGAGGCCCGGAAGCAGGCCAAGGCGATCCGTGACAATGCCGCCCAGGCCGCCAAAAAGGTGAAAGACGAAGCCGAAAAGCAGGCCGGCAAGATCGAGGCCGAAGGGAAGAAAAAGGGGTTCCTGGCCGAGGCTGCCGCCAAGGAGACGGCAAAACAGGTCAGGAAAGAGGCCGACAAGCAGGCCGGCAACATCATAGACGAAGCTGACAAGCAGGCCGATGCCGTCACGAAAAAGGCCGATGACGAAGCCGCCCGCATCAAGCAGGAAGCCCGCAAAGAGGCCGACCGCATCCTGGGCAAGATCTGACCCTGGCAGGGCATGCAGTTGAATCAATGATGGAGTGATATGACGACCATCCGGATGAACATTTGCCAACCGATATGCCGATGGCCGGCAATCCTGGTGATGGTTTTGTCTGCCTGGATCATGTCCCCGGGCTCCTCGGGCCACGCGCAGGATGCCGGTTGCCCGGGGGCCGGCAACAAGAAGGCCGACAAGATCTTTGAAAAGGCCGTCAGGGCCTACAGGCAGTACGATTACCGCACCTGCATCGGGCTCCTCAACGACGTGGTCGAAGCCGAGCCGGAATACACCGACGCCTATTTCATGCTGGGGCTGGTGTACATCGATGAGCGCAGGATGAACCTCAAGGCGGCGAGGCATAATTTCGAAGAGGTGGTCCGGCTCTGTCCCGGATACGACCCCTATGCCTATTACCACCTGGCCCGCATCGCTTACGGGGCGGCGGAATATGACGATGCCTATGCCTACATCTCGGTATTCCTGGAGGATGTGGACCGCATCCGCACCGACGAGGAATACAATGAGGCCGTTGCCATCCAGGACTATTCCGCCTTCTACGGCGAACTCCTGGGCAACCCCGTCCCGTTCGAGCCGAAGCCTGTGAAGGGCATCAGCACCGACGACGATGAATACCTCCCCATCATCTCGCCCGACAACGAGCTGGCCCTATTCACGCGGCGGGAAAAGATCCCGCCCCGGCGGGATGACATCACCCCCCAGGTGAAATACAAGGAAAGGTTCATGGCGAGCGAGCGGGTCGACGGGTCGTTCACGCGCGGGGATGCCATGCCGCCGCCTTTCAACATGAACGACAACGAAGGGGGTGCCACCCTCACCATCGACAACAAAGAGCTTTTTTACACCCTCTGCAAATATACCAGCGACAACCGCTACTACAACTGTGATATCTGCTATTCCAGGAAGAAATTCGGGACCTGGTCCGAGATCCGCAACCTCGGCGGCCAGGTGAACCAGGAGAACACCTGGGAATCCCAGCCTTCGGTGACATCGGACGGGAAGACCCTCTATTTTGTCAGCGACAGGCCCGGCGGCTTTGGGGGGTACGACATCTACAGGACCAGCCGCGACTCGCTCAGCAACTGGGGTCCGCCCGTGAACCTCGGGCCTGTCATCAATTCCCCGGGGAACGAGAAGTCGCCCTTCATACACACCGACAGCCAGACCCTCTATTTCTCGTCCGACGGCAAGATGGGCCTCGGCGGGTACGACATCTTCTTTGCAAAGATCGATTCCACGGGAAAATGGAGCGAACCGGCAAATATCGGGTACCCGATAAACTCCACCGACGACGACGTGGGCTTTTTCGTGAGCACTGACGGTCACCACGGCTACTTCGCATCGAATAAGTTCGACGGGGTGGGCGGATGGGACCTCTACTCATTCGAACTCTACGAGGAGGCCAGGCCGGAAAAGGTGCTTTTCGTCAAAGGACAGGTAAGCCGCCCCGACACCAGCGACTTCAAGAATACCAGGGTACAGCTGAAGAACGTGGCTACCCGGAAGGTCAGGGATATCCCCGTGGACACCCTCACCGGCAAATACGTGGCCGCAGTGCTGTTCCGCGACGATTATGTGCTGACCGTGAAACAGAAGGGCTACGTGAACGAGGCGCGGTACCTCGCCCGGGTCGACCCCAGGAACGCCGAACCCCTGGACTTCCCCGTCGACCTGAAGCCCATCCGGGTGGGCATGTCGTACCGCCTGAACGATGTGTATTTTGCATTCAACGCCTTCGACCTGCCCCCCGAATCCAAGACGGTGATCGAAGAGTTCTACCGGTTCCTTACCGACAATCCCACCCTGAAGGTGAGCATCGAGGGGCATACCGACGACATCGGGAACGACGAGGACAACCTCCTCCTCTCCCGCCAGAGGGCTAAGGCCGTCTTTGACTACCTGGTGTACCTGGGTATCGACGCCGGCAGGCTTCGCTTCAAAGGGTTCGGGGAGTCAAGGCCCATTGCAGGGAATGACACGGAAGAGGGAAGGGCAAGGAACCGCCGCACCGAGTTCGTGATCATTGAAAAGTGACCGCACCAAATGGCTGCGATATCGGGAATTTAATGTACGGCGGGGGGCACCGCTAATGTGCCACCAGTATCTTCCGGGTCACAGGCGGGCCGTCGTCGAAATGGAGGGCCACCACGTACAGCCCTTCGGGCAGGCCGGAGACGGGCAACCTCACCACCGGCCCCTCGGGCATGCGCATCTCCCCGACGATCCGGCCCTGCATGCTGTAGATCCTCACCGATGCCAACCGTGATTCGGGGGAACCCTGCAGGTCGATGCAGAGCTCATGAGAGGCCGGATTGGGGTACAATTGCACTGAAGCGGCAACCGATCGCTCAGGAGCGCCCGAGATGACGAAGAGGGAATCGAGGTTGAATTTCATGAAAAAAACGTCCTTCCCGTTGCCGCTATTGAATTGCCGGCCGGTAATGTACATGTAATTCTCGTAGGTGTCGATGGCCACGGCCTCAGGAACCGGTTTGCCGATGCCATAAGCATCCGCGAGCACCCCGTCGAAGGTGATGGCCCCGATGATGATCCAGCCCTGGTTGGGCAGCACCCGCTCGGAGATGGTCAGGAGGTAATTGTCGTAAACGTGGATGTCCCTGACGACCTTGGACCCGATGCCGGTGAAGTCGACCTCCCACTCCACCTCCCCTCCGGGTGTCAACTTGAGAACCTGAGACACGAGGCCGCCGCTTGAGATGTACTCCTTCCTGTTCCCAAGGTAGATGGCACCGCTGTCGGCCACCATGCAATAGTTCGTCCCGTAAAACTCCTGGTACATGTTGCTGAAATGGGGATCCCAGTTGACAGGGGAATACGACCCGTAAAGGATATGCTGGTAATCCTGGTGATATTCATAACCCGCCACCATGATGCTGTCGTCGTTGTAATATTCGAGGCTGGTGTAATAACGGTCGTCGAAGTCCACGTCCCAGGTGACCGAGCCGCCGGCGGTGACGCGCATGACCCTGGAGTACAGGTCCAGGTCCACATCCACCACAAGCAGGATAAGATCACCGCCGGGAAGCTCCGCGACATCCTGGATATAGGTGTCGGCTGTGCCGGGCAGGAGCAGCATGGTCAGGGAGTCGCCGGTCATCGCATCCATTTTTAAGAGCATGTGGTTGCTGTTCCAGGACCCGGCGATGAGGATGTTCCCGTCCTCCGTCCAGATCGCCTTGCTCACGCGGGAGGCATTGCCCGGGTAGAAAATCTTCTGCCACTTCTCGATCACAAGCGTATCCCCCTGGAAGCCAAGGCGCTTGACCCAAATGTTCTTCGGCGTAAGCGAGTCGGTCTCCATTTTTCCGACCAGGATGGCCTCGCCGATCTCGTCGACCAGCATGGCATTGACCGCATCGTTCACACTGAAATGGAATACCGTGTCGGCCACCAGCGACTGGGCGCGGAGGTTCTCCGAGAACTGGAAAAGGAGTGTCAGGAAAAGGAGCGGGGTCAAAGCGTGCTTCATGATCATAGAGATAGAATGAACAGACAATATTAGGATAAATTCCAGAGAATGTCAAATCCTATCTTATCTGACCCCAAAACCGGGAGGAGGGTTGCTTCACAGCCGAATATAAAGCCGGGATGCTCCTTTTGCCAGCCAAACCCGGCCGAGGGTCAGCGGCCGAGCAACCGAAAGGTGAGAAAGACCAGCATCTCCTCCAATTCATCGAGCAGATCCTCGCTCTTCCTGATGTCGGTGAGCCGGGGCAGATGCTCGGCGAAGAAAACCTGGTTGTTCGACATCTCGAAAAGATTGCTTGCCAGGCTTTTGCTATAGCTGAAATCGGGATTGACCTCCCGGATGACTTCGGCTACGACCTCCACGAGTTTCTTGTAACTCAGGAAAAACCCCAGCCGGTTTATCTCATCCACATCATGCACATGATAGGACTTGGAGCCCTCATTGATGATGATCCGGTGCAGGACCCGTTCGTTGATGTACTCGTTCAGGTGTGATTCCACAGCGGCACTGACAATGGTATGCAGGATGATCCTCAGGCGGCGGGCCGGCTCCTCCACATTCTTCGTGTTCACTTCGATGAGGTATTGCACCCACTCCCAATACCAGTTGTTGAGGTAGATCAAAAGCAAATGCTTGTTCTCAAAATACCGGTATACCGAGGCCTCGGCCGAGTTCATCCTGGCCGCCAGCTTCTTGAATGTGAATGCCTCGAAACCGATCTCGTCCATCAACAGGATGCTGTTGCTCAAGAGCCGCTGACCAAACTCCGTATTTTGCGGGTCCTTCAGGTACAACTTTTCATTGAGGTCGAATTTGATGCCTTTGAACATAGGGTTATCCTTTTGATCAGACAGGTCTGAACATAAATACTAAGTAATACTATTATCTACAAATGTAACGGTTATCTTGTTCAAAGCAATACTTATTCACCGTGCTCGAAAAAAAAATTCGGGACGCGCTAAGAAATTTCGCCTCCAGGGTTGAACAAAAAAAGGATAACAAACGTTAATGATTGTATAAATTTCATTAATGATAGCTTTACTATCTCTTAAAATTAAACCCGATGAAAACGAGCGCCAGCAATATCAAAAACAGCATCAAATCCAGGACCTCGCGTTACCTGGGCCTGCTGGCAGTGATCCTCCTCGTGGCCATGCCGGCTGTTGCGAATGCACAGGACAGCGAATTGGGCAACTGGATGATCTACTTCGGCAACAAGAGCCTGGGCGAGCGTTTCAACTGGCATCACGAGGTCCAGTACAGGAATTACAATGCAGCAGGCGACCTCGAGCAACTGCTTCTTCGCACGGGGATCGGCTATAATCTTACGGAGAACAACAACAACCTATTGCTCGGTTACGGTTACATTCTGAGCGAGAATTACATTCCGGGATCGGAAGAGAAGGAGGTCGTGAATGAGCACAGGATCTTCCAGCAGTTCATCACAACGCAGCGGTTCGCCCGTATCAGCCTGACGCACCGCTACCGGTTCGAGCAGCGCTTCATCGAGGATGACTTCAGGATGCGTTTCCGCTACTTTCTCTCGCTCAACGTAGCCCTGAACAAACCCACGGTGACCGACAACACCCTATACCTCTCTGCTTACAACGAGATATTCCTGAACACGCAGGACAGCGTATTCGACCGGAACAGGCTCTATGGGGGTCTGGGTTACAGGTTGAACGGCATGTTCCGGTTCGAACTGGGATACATGAACCAATTCCTCGAGCAAGGGGGAAGGGACCAGGTAAACATTGTTACATTTTTGAATTTTTAATGACAACTTAAAATAATCAATAACCCTTAACACTATTGCACTATGAAAACAACAATTTTTAAATCAGCAATGTGGGCCAGCGCCCTCGCCATGATGTTCCTTGCAGGGACTGCCATGGCCAGTAATCATATGAACAATCAGAACGGGAACCATCCTGCCGGCAGCGGCGACATGGCGATGGGCATCAGCGAGGCAGAGGTGGTCGAAGCCCAGCAGGCCTGGGGCGACGGGATCGTGACCATCGGGAAGGTCTTCCTGGAAGGTGGCGACTACAGGGGCGCTGCCGTCGAGCACATTGAGAAGTTCTACGGGTACGACATGGGAAAGGTCCTCTTCAAGCCCACACTGGCATCTGACAAGCAATTCCGGAACACCTTCGATGCGGCCCTGTCGTACTTCGTGGGGGGCAATGCCAGCTACCCGGAGGACAACGGATTCGCCATCAAACCCTGGACCAATGTGCGCTGGGAGAATACAGGCATCATAAACGACAAGAACAGCAACATGGCACTGGCGATGGGGAACTATTTTTTCACCACCACGGACGGCAATGAAGTGAAAGTGGAGTACACGTTTGCATACATGAAGGATGACAACGGTGCCGTCAGGATCGTGGCCCACAAGTCGGCGCTGCCCTACGAGCCCTGAGTAACAAGTGACAGCATAGAAGGTGAATGACAACCCTTGCGGCGTTCCGCAGGGGTTGTTTTTTGTTGGCCCTATAGCATGGGCCCACCGGACCCCTGACAAGTCAAAGGCATCATCCTCCGAACTCCATCAGGTAGGCCTTGATGAAATCTTCGAGGTCGCCGTCCATCACGGCCTGCACGTTTCCGGTCTCCACGCCGGTGCGCAGGTCCTTGACCAGCTTGTAGGGGTGCATCACGTAGTTCCTGATCTGCGAGCCCCACTCGATCTTCTTTTTGTTCCCTTCGATCGCGGCCTGGGCCTCCTTCTTTTTCCGCAGCTCGATCTCATAGAGCTGTGACCTCAGCATCTGCAGGGCTTTGTCGCGGTTCTGTCCCTGGGAGCGGGTCTCCTGGCACTCCACGATGATCCCGGAGGGCTGGTGGCGGAGCCTGACCGCCGTCTCCACCTTGTTCACATTCTGCCCGCCGGGCCCGCTGGAACGGAAGGTATCCCACGTGATGTCGGAAGGATTGATGTCGATCTGGATGTGCTCGTCGACCACGGGATAGACGTAAACCGACGCGAAGGAGGTGTGCCTTTTGTTGGCGGCATCGAAAGGCGACAGCCGCACCAGCCGGTGCACCCCGTTCTCCCCTTTGAGGTAGCCGAAGGCGAAATCCCCCTCGAACTCAAGCGAGACCGACTTGATGCCGGCCACGTCCCCTTCGAGGAGGTCAAGTTCCTTGACCTTGTAATCGTTCCGTTCGCCCCAGCGGATATACATGCGCATGAGCATGGCGGCCCAGTCCTGGCTTTCGGTGCCCCCGGCCCCCGCATTGATCTGCAGGATGGCGCTGAGGCGGTCCTCCTCCCCGCTGAGCATCTTCATGAACTCCAGGTCCTCGAGGAGCTTCATGGACTGGTCATACTGCTTCACCACATCCGCTTCCGAGGCCTCGTCCTCCTCCCAGAACTCATACAGCACGTTGAGGTCCTCGACGCCCGCACGCACCTCATCGAACTTCCGGGTCCAGTTTTTCTTTTCTTTGATGGATTTCAGGATCTCTTCAGCCTTTTTGGGGTCATTCCAGAAATCCTGCTGGTGGGTAAGGTTCTCCTCCTCCCGTATCGATTTTACCTTGTTGTCGATGTCAAAGGAACCTCCTCAAGGCGTCGAGCCT
>CAYLTG010000084.1:0-13788 GCA_964386225.1 uncultured Bacteroidales bacterium | reverse complement strand
TGAAGTTGAAAGTAAAAAATATTCTTGTTTCGCAACCGCCACCGGCAGATTTGGAGAAATCACCATATGCTGACCTGGTCAACAAGTACAAACTAAACATTGATTTCAGGAAGTTCATCAAGATCGAAGGTGTTTCCGCAAGTGATTTCCGCAAGGACAAGGTGTACATCCAGGAGCACACTGCGGTGATCTTCACAAGCCGGAACGCGGTCGATCATTTTTTCAGGATCGCCAAGGACATGCGCGTGGAGATCGCGGATACCATGAAGTATTTCTGCATTTCCGAAGCCACCGCATTCTACCTCCAGAAGTATGTCCAGTACAGGAAAAGGAAGATCTTCCACGGCCACCAGAACTTCGACGACCTGGTGGATATTATCAAGAAGCACAAGGAAGAGAAGTTCCTGCTTCCCTGTTCCGACATCCACAAGATGAGCCTGATCAAGGCCCTTGACGACAGCAAGATCAACTACAGCAAGGCGGTCATCTACAAGACCCTTGCCAGCGATCTTTCCGACGTCAACATCAAAGACTATGACCTGCTGGTGTTCTTCAGCCCGGCGGGGGTGAAGTCGCTGTTCAAGAATTTTCCTGATTTCGAGCAGAACTCGACCCTCATCGGCGCCTTCGGACCTTCCACCGTGAAGGCCGTCAAGGAGTCCGGCCTGAATGTCGACATCGTAGCACCCACAAAAACAGCCCTCTCGATGACTGTTGCCATTGAGCAACATATTGTCAGGAATAACAAGAAGAAATAGGTCCTGCCCGGATTATTTCACCGCACCGGCATGTTCACCTTCACCAAAGAAGAGCGGTTAAAGAGCAAAAAGGCGATCGAACGGCTCTTTTCGGAAGGAAAAAGTTTCCATGCCGCCGGATTCCAGGTGGTGCACATGCAGGACACATTCGAGTCGGCCTACCCGGCCCGCTTGCTGATCAGTGTCCCGCGGCGCCGGATCCGGAAAGCGACCGGGAGGAACCTCCTCCGGCGCCGGATCCGGGAGGCGTACCGGCATCACAAGCAGGGCCTCTACAGCGTCCTGGAGGCCAGTGGGGTGCAATGTTCTTTCGCGTTGATCTGCACCCTGCCCGAAGGTGTGACCTACAAGGAGGTCGAAGAGAAAATAATTGTCCTGTTGAAGCGTTTAGAAAAGGAATATGAAAACACTGCTGGGTAATTTCTTCATCTTCCTGATCCGGGTTTACCAGGGTGCCATTTCGCCCTATTTCCTCCCTTCCTGCAGGTATACCCCCACCTGCTCGGCTTACGGGGTGGAGGCGATACGGAAACACGGCCCCTTCAGGGGGGGCTGGCTCACGCTGAAACGTTTTTTGTCATGTCATCCCTGGGGAGGCAGCGGGTATGACCCGGTTCCCTGACATGGATTATTTAATTCGCTAATACCGCAGATATGAAATACACGTTCGTTCGAGTGCAGGTGCTCATCATCACCCTCCTGGTGCTCTCCTCGGTCACCCTGACCCGGGCCCAGAACAGCAACAATTTCGAGGTGGCCAAGAACCTCGACATCTTCACGACACTTTACAAGGAGCTGAACAAGAATTATGTCGACGAGCTGAGTCCGGGCGACCTCATGAAGACCGGCATCGACGCCATGCTGAAGTCGCTCGACCCTTACACGGTCTACATCTCGGAAGCCGAGGTGGAGGACTTCAAGTTCATCACCACCGGGCAGTACGGCGGGATCGGCGCCCTCATCCACAAGCAGGGGGAGGAGATCATCGTCTCCGAACCTTATGAAGGCAAGCCGGCCCAGAAATACGGGCTCAAGGCCGGCGACCGGATCCTCGAGATCGACGGCAAGGAGGTGACCGGCATGTCCACCGCGGATGTCAGCACCCTCCTCAAGGGCCAGCCCGGAACGAAGGTGGCTGTTCTGTTGCAGCGACCCGGGAACGACGAGCCGGAGTTGAAAGAACTCGAACGCGAGAACGTCAAGATCGACAATATTCCCTATTACGGCATCCTCGAATCGAATGTGGGTTACATCAAACTGACCGGGTTCACCCAAAATGCCGGCAGGGAGGTGAAGGAGGCATTCCTCGAGCTGCGCAAGGACAACCCGCTCAACGGCCTTGTGCTCGACCTGCGCGACAACGGCGGCGGGCTTCTCCAGGAGGCGGTCACCATCACCAACCTGTTCGTCCCCAAGGGCGAGCATGTGGTCAGCACCAGGGGAAAGCTGCCCACGAAGAACTATTCCTACAAGACCACCGATGCCCCGGTGGATACCGAGATACCCCTCATCGTCCTGGTGAACGGCGCCAGCGCCTCGGCTTCGGAGATCGTGGCAGGTGCCATCCAGGACCTCGACCGCGGGGTGATCGTCGGTGAGCAGACCTTTGGCAAGGGGTTGGTACAGAACGTGATCCCCCTGTCATACAATGCCCAGGCCAAGATCACGGTGGCAAAATATTACATCCCGAGCGGACGGTGCATCCAGGAGATCGATTATTCCAGCAAGGACGAGAACGGCGAGAGCAGCATGATCCCCGACTCGCTCATCACCGCCTTCAAGACCCGGAACGGCCGGACCGTTTATGACGGCCATGGCATCGAACCCGATGTGAAGGTGGAGGAAGGCGTGCCCAGCAACGTTGCCATCTCTCTCATGCAGAAATTCCTGGTATTCTCCTTTGCCACCAGGTATGAACAGGAGCACCCGGAGATCCTGCCCCCGGACCAGTTCGTGGTCACCGACGAGATCTTCGATGAGTTCGTCGCCTACGTCAGGGAGGAGGGGTATGATTACACCACCCGGTGTGAGGAGAACCTGGAGAAGCTCAAGAAATTCGCCGAGAAAGAGCATTGCTTCGACGCCATCAGCGGCGAATACGAAAGCATGCTCGCCAAACTTGCGGAACACAAGAAAGACGATATCGTCAGGCACCGGAAGGAGATCGCCCGCCTGCTGCGGCTCGAGATCGTATCGCGGTACTATTTCCAGAAGGGGGAGATCATCTCGGCCATGGCGGATGACCCCGATATTGCCAGGGCCATCGAGCTGGTCAGTCAGCGCGATAATTACCTGGCCATCCTGGATGGCGAATCGGCCGGGAACAACTAGCCTGCCACCTTTACCAATTTAGCGTCCATGTCCCTTTTCAGACTGCTACGAAGCAATTCCGGTCTCATCTTTTATATTTCCCTGATGATCGTGGTTGCCAGCATGCCCCTGTCACGGTTCGGCCTCAGCGTCGGGCAGTTCGCGCTGCTGGGGATCTGGATCATCGAAGGGCGGTTCAGGGAGAAGGCGAAGGCCCTCTTTTCTGACCGGGCGGCGCTTGTGCTTATCTCCTTTTATTTCATGCATGTCCTCGGGCTGCTTTACACCACCGACTTCCAGTGGGCGATGAAGGACCTCCGGGTCAAACTGCCGCTGCTTTGGCTGCCCATCGTGTTCGTCACCTCCAAACCACTTTCGCGCGAGCGGACGAACACGCTCCTGCTGGTTTACATCGCGGCGGTGCTGGTGGCCTCGCTCATCAGCCTCCGGATCTACCTGTTCGAGGACTTCCATGATTTCCGGGAGCTTTCGCCCCTGATCAGCCACATTCGGTTGAGCCTCAACGTTTGCCTGGCCATCTTTCTCACGGCCCAGTTCGGCTTCAGCATCCATGCACAGCAGCGGGCCATGCCGGTGCTGGCCGCGCTGCTCATCGCCTGGCTGGTGATGTTCCTGGTGATGATCGAGTCGGTGACGGGGCTCGTCATCCTGCTGGTGGCGGCCTATGTGCTTGCCATCGCGGCCTTTGTGAGGTTGAGGAGAAAAGTGTTCCGCATCGCCTCGGGCATTTTCCTGGTGCTGATGCCGTTGGCGGTGGGGCTCTACCTGGTGACGACCGTCGACGCTTTCCTGCGACCCCACAAGAATGACCTGTCCAGTCTGGAACCTTATACCGCAATGGGGAACCCCTATACACACGACACCCTCCTGCTGCCTGTGGAGAACGGCAGCTACGTGGGGCTCTATTGCTGCGAGCCCGAGCTCAGGGCGGCCTGGAATGAACGGAGCACATTCGATTACGACGGGAACGATGAGATGGGCCAGGAATTGAAACAGACCCTGACCCGCTACCTCAACAGCAGGGGGCTCAGGAAGGATGCCCAGGGGGTGGCCCGGTTGACCGAAAGTGACATCCGCCATGTGGAGAAGGGGATCGCCAATGTGCATTACACCAGGCCGTTCAGCCTGAACTCACGCATTTACAAACTGCTTTGGGAATACCAGGTCAGACGGCTCCAGGGAAACCCCGGCGGTCATTCCATTGCCCAGCGGCTCGAATACTGGCGGGTGTCGCTTGACATTATCCGTCATCATTTGTTGCTCGGCGTGGGGACCGGCGACATCCGCGATGCCTATGCCCTGGCCTACGAAAGGCTTGACTCCCCCCTCGAGATGCAATACAGGCACCGGGCCCACAACCAGTACCTGGCCATTTTCGTGACCTTTGGGGTCGTGGGGCTGGCATGGTTCGTACTTTCGCTGGTCTACCCGGGTATTGTCACCGGGAAGTTCAGGGATTACAGATACCTCGTGTTCTGGATCACCCTGATCATGTCCATGCTCGTGGAGGATACCCTGGAGACCCAGATGGGGGCCACCCTGTTTGCCTTCTTCAACGCATTCCTCCTTTTCGGGACGGAGAGGGACCGGAGCCCGGGTGGCGGCATGAATTCGCATGCGCGGGAATGGAAATAACTAAACAAACCGGATTCCGGGATGTTACATCCTGACAGTCCTATTATTGAAAGAATATGGAACTGATCTCTACCAAGATTTGCAAGACCAGCGACATCGGTGTCAACGACAACCTTTTCGGAGGTACGCTTCTCGCCTGGATGGACGAGGCCGGCGGGGCATTTTCGGCCACCAGGTGCTGCACCCCGAACATGATCACCCTGAAGATCGATGAGGTCCTTTTCAAGGAGCCGGTCAAGGTGAAACAGCACATCCGGATCTATGCCAAGATCCTTGGCGTCGGCAGGAGTTCGCTCAAGATCCTGGTGGAGGCCCGGAAGGTGAACTTCAGCGAGAGCCATGAGGATACAGTCTGTTCAACGCAGATGTTATTTGTCAGGATCGATGACTCCGGCAAGGCCGTACCCATCGATGAGGAGGTGAGGGTGCGCATCGTGAGGTCACTCTGAAGGAAACCGCACCACAGTCATTCATTTATGCTAACTGATCATGAAGCAAGAGAAGAAACTTCGGCGCTATGAGCGGGTTTACAGCCAACTGGCGGACCTGCTGGCCCCCCATGACGATCCCACGGCCGCCATGGCCACCATTGTATCGGTATTGCACCACAAGTTCGACTATTTTTTCTGGACCGGATTCTATTTGCTGAACAAGGGCGAACTGATCGTAGGTCCCTACCAGGGACCCGTGGCCTGCATCCGGCTGAAAAAGGATACCGGAGTATGCTGGGCAGGGATCAACGGCGGGGAGACCGTGATCGTCCCCGACGTGCACCAGTTCCCGGGGCATATCGCCTGCGATTCCAGGTCGAATTCGGAGATCGTCGTCCCTTTGCGTGACCGTGCGGGCAACGTGGCGGGTGTCCTGGATGTGGACAGCAGGGAACTGGATTCGTTCGACGAGGCCGACAGGGAGGGACTGGAGAAGATCGTCGGGCTGGTATTCAAATAATCTACTTTTTTGGTTTTTTACAGCTTTCTTATTAAATTAGCCTTGATTTTCATTTCATTTTCCAGGAATTGACCGGGGAAAATCAAATGTCATGAGGAAATTGTTGTTTCTTCTGGTCCTGATGGCTGCCTGCGAAAAAAGTGATCCACCGCCGCCGCCGATGCCCCAGGAACCTGCCTGGCAACCGTTCAGCACGGGCCAGACCACCGGAGATTCCATCGTATACGTCACTATGTCGGATCCGAACGGGTTGCCCCTGGAATTGCAGCAGTTCAGCGACAGCCTCTTTACCGATACCCTCATGATCGATCTCGATTCCAACCAGGTGGTGGATTTCATCCTGGTCTACAGGGAGGAATACCCCCATTGGTACACCTTGCCGCCCGGCTACCCGCCTGTTCAATCCCTCCACCTGTGGGCACCATACGGCGTCATGCTGGTCTCCGCCCCGGAAAATGCACCGGACGGATTCATCCATGTCTGTGAAGCGGGTACGGTCATCAGCGATACCCTGGCATGGGTATGGGAAGACGGGACCATCATCAGCAGGAGGCAACTAAACACCGGCGAAAGATACCTCATCAATCCCTTCTACATCCCTTTCAAAATGTCGTATAACAATGCCCTGGGGTGGATGAAGCTGGAGATTTTCTACGATGACTTCTACTTTAAGAAACTGGTGGTCCACGGGTATGCGGTGAAGCAATAGTATGCTGCTTCCGGCATCCGGGCATTTTCCCCTTACCACCCTCGGCCTGGCCGCATTGGGGTATTTGCTCGCCATCTTCCGGTGATTTGAGAATACCGGGATGCATATCGTTCACCTGTTGACGAATATCCCGGCCGGTTTTTACATTCCGGGCGCCATTTCGCCGCATGGCCTCATATACCTATATTATCTCGATATATGATATTTATCATGGGTTTTGTGATCCGATTCCGGCATAAGGTTCGTATATTTACGATTGCCGAACTAAAGATCCATTGTTTTCCATGCTCAACATTCTGCAATGAGGAGGTATTGCAGAACTATAGTGTAAACCTTAATACTACCCATCATGAAAAAAAAGAGAGGTTATCATGTGTTGCTGGCATTGCTGCTTTTGCCGGCATCCATTTGCTCCTATGCGATCGAAATGAAAGTAGCAGTCATGACCAGCAATGGGGATCCCATTGAAAATGTCCAGATCAAATACCTTGACAATAATTGGAAATTCTTCGGATTCACAGATGCTTCCGGGGAGGCTTCAAAGAACCTGTCGCCCGGCACCTATTCGTTCCGCGCCGAGCACAACGGCATTCAGGCCATACAACCCGACATCGATATTGCCCTCAACGGCTACCTGGTTTTCAGTACGGTCAACCTGAGCATCCATTTCAAAGATTCGGAGGACAATCCCCTTGAAGGAGGGGCAGTTTCCTACTTCGGCCAGGGCTGGACCTCCCTGGGTCAGACCGGCCCGGACGGGAATGTGTTCGTGGAGGTGTTGCCCGGCGAACTCTCCTTAAAGATGGACTGGGAGGGAAGGACAGAGGAGAAGACCGGGGTCCAGATCGATCCCTTGAACCCGCTGATCGAGTTCCAGACGGTGAAAATGGTGGTGAAGCTGATCAGTTCCTCCGGTGAAGGCACAGGAGGGGGGATCGTAGATTACAAGACGCCGGGCTGGACCTACTTCGGGACCACCAGCAGCGGCGGTGGAGGTGGGACACACAGCCCATCGGGCGGCGGTGGCTGCGGCACCGGCGGCGGCACCAACAAGCAGATATTGAAGGGTGTCTATTCCTTCCGGATGACTTATGAAGACAGGACCATTACGATAAATGACGTACATACGGATGAGAGTCCGTTGGTCTTTACTACTGTGAAAATGGTGGTGAAGCTGAAAGACTCCAACGGTCAGGGCCTGGCAGGTGGATATGTGGAGTTCAACTCCTCCGGATGGAAGGAATTCGGCACCACAAAGAATCAGGGAGGAGGCAGCTCCGGAGGTGGTTCCGGCGGCGGTTGCGGCGGCGACGAGGGAGGCCATGAACCGGGCTGTCCGGGCAGCACGGGAACCGGTAGTTCAGGAAGCGGCGGCGGTTGCGGCGGCTCCGGCGGTAGCGGTGGTTCCGGTGGTTCCGGTGGTTCCGGTGGCACCGGCGGTGGTTGTGGTGGTTCGGGTGGCTCTGGTGGCTCTGGCGGCGGTTGCGGAGGTTCAGGCGGTTCCGGTGGTTCTGGGGGCGGATGTGGCGGTTCCGGTGGTTCCGGTGGCGGTTGCGGCGGAGGCGGCACAGGTGGGGGCGGCAATGGAGGCCCCGGTGGCGTGGTGCACAAGGAGCTGTTCCCCGGTACCTATGCCTTCCGCATCACCTGGGAAGGTGCCACTGTCACGGAAGCCAATGTCGACATCGAACAAGACAGCCCACTGTTATTCCAGACAGCACATGCGGTGATCAGCCTCGTGGATGCCAACGGCCTCGGGTTGCCTGGCGGCATTGTCACATTCTTCAGCGATGCATGGAGAGATGGCGGCACCACCGCTGACGACGGCCAGGTTGAATTGGAGCTTCTGCCCAAGGATTACCTGTTCAATATGGAGTATGCAGGAAATACGATGGTCAAGGCGTCAGGGTTGACCGCTTCCGGGACTGCGGTGGAATTCGAATGGGATGGGGAAGCGCTGAAGAGCAGTGGCAAACTGGAAAAGGAGCCTGTACAGCATTTCAATATTTTCCCAAATCCTGCCGGCGAGGTGGTGAACATCGAGTTTTTTCTGGAAACGGAGGGCCCGGTCGAAATCGAGATCGTCGACCTGACCGGGAAAATGATCCGGAAAATATATGACAAATGGACGTTGGAAGGGAGTCACCGGCTGCAATGCCATGCGTGGGTTCCCGGTGCTGCGAGGGACCAGAACGGGGTTTATCTTTGCCGGATCACCGCAGGTGACAGGGTCAGCGTAAAAAGGCTCATCCTGCGGTAATCCCGGCGATGTCATGCTGGAATGAAAATTCCCGGGGCAGGGTTGTTCCGGGAATTTTTGCCGTTTGCCTCATGCCAAAGGCACGCTGCGGCGAACGCCCGTCATTCATCCAGGAGTTCCTTGACGAGCGCTTCGGTATCGCGGCTGTATTCCTCGTAGGAGATGCCGGTTCCCGGACCTGCAAAGCCGGTATGGATCTCCCGGATCTCCCCTTCCCGGTCGATGATGATGGCGGTGGGGAAGGAGATGATGTCGTTGAGCATGGGAAGCGCTTCGGCTGCCTGTGCCTTGTTGGAGCTGCCTCCGAGGAGCAGGGTATACCCCACGTTGAGGTCCCTGCGGTAGCGTTCCATCCGGCCCCTGAAATAATCAAGGGTGGGCCTGGGTTCGAAATCGATGCCGATGACCTCAAGCCCCTGATCGCGGTACCGTTCGTAGAGATCTGCCAGGAACCTTGTCTCATCCATGCAGTTCGGGCACCAGCTCCCGAAGATCTGGACGATGACCACTTTGCCCCTGAACCGGTCATCGTCCAGCGAAACGAGGGCCCCCTCTTCGTCCGGGAAGCTGAATGCGAGCCGGTCGTATCCTTCCTTGAGGTAGGTCAGGCTTTTCATGTCGGCCAGCTGCGCCTCCGCATCGCGGCTGGCGAGCCACCTGGCCTTCCAGGAGGCCCCTGACCGGAAACGACCGATCAGTTCGCCGCTGTCGCTGATGCTGGCTTCGAACAGGAAGGCATGGGCCCCGTCGAAAGTCGACAGCCGCAGCCACTGCCCGTCGGCGATGCCCTCCAGGTAGCGGTAGTCACCGGTCTCGGTGAGGAAGGTGCCAGTGACCTTTCGGTCCGACTGGCCAAAGATCCCGATGGCCGTGGAGGTATCCCCCTGGCTGATGAAGAAGCTTTTCCACCGGCCGGAGAAATCGGCGGGTTTGTCCGGGGCCGAACTTTTGAACCTTTCCTTCTGGCCGCGAACGGCGGTGAAGGGTATCTTGTAGGCCCGCGTGGTGGCATATTTGTGCCAGCTGCCGCGAAGGGTGTCGCCCTCCACCTTGCCGATGAACTCCGACCCGAAAACGGGCATCACGATGTGGATGGAATCATCCTGGTAAAAGACCTCCGTCACCTTGATCTTTTCCGAAGCGTTCGTCACCACGAGCCGGGATTCGCCGGTCATTTCCACGTTGAAGGGAAGGACCGCCTGCGGGTCATTGGGATCGAGGTGCAGCATGAACACCCAGTCGCCGTTTTTCATTCGGCTGCTTTCGCCGTCCCCGCCTGTGCAAGCCACGATCAGGGCCAGGATCACCAGGCAGGCGAAGGGAAATGGACGGAAAATCGTTTTCATTCCAGTTGAATTTAAGGTGATGGGACAATCCCGGCAAACTGCACCGGGAACGGGAATTAATGGATGTAAAGCTATGAAAAAAATGGAAGAAAGAGCTCATCCGGCATTTTCCGGGGCCGATTTCCTGAACCTTTGAATGATGAAGTATGTCAGGGTGAGCAATCCCAGGAATATCAGCATGCCCCAGATCTCCGTTCCTGACAGGTTGGAAAGGAACCACCCGATGGCGAGGATGCTGAGGACGGGAATGGCCAGCCCGCCGGGCACCGAATAGCTGCCCGGCACATGCCGGCGCCTCAGTCGCATCCTGATGACGGCCAGCACCACGCCCAGGTAGATGAGCAGGAAGGAGGCGCTCGACAGGACGGCCAGCTGCCTGAATTCACCGAGCACCGCAAAGGTGCACCCCAGGAAGGCATATACCACCACGGCGACATAGGGGGTGGCGAACCTGGGATGGAGGCGGGCGAGGGCAGGAGGGGGGATCACACGGTCGCGTGCCGCGGCGAATATCAGCCGTGGCATGTTCAGCACCAGCCCGCCCAGGTTGCCGAGCATGGCGAAAGCAGCCCCGAGCACCACCAGGGTGGCACCCGGGCCTCCGATCATCCGGGCTGCCGTTTCGGCCAGGGGCGACTCGCGGTGGTCGGTGAGCTCCCCGCCCAGGATGCCCTGCGCACTCAACTGGATCAGGATGAACAGCACGAGGACGATGCCCATGCTCACGAGGATGCCCCTTGGGATGTTCCGCTGCGGATCGCGGATCTCGCCGCTGACGTTCAGGGCCGTCTCGGAACCGGCAAAGGCAAAAATGAGGATGAGCGCCATCTTGCCGATGTCATCGAGGGCGGGGGCCGAGCCTGCCGACAGGTGTTGCGGCTCCATGAAGAACCAACCCCCCAGGGCGATCAGCAAAAGGGGGACAAGCTTTGCGATGGTGTTGAAGTTCACCACGAACATGCCCTGCCTGAGCCCCCTGACATTGACCAGGGCCAGGGTGGAGAAAACAAGCAGGAAGAACCCGGTGCGGACCCAGTAAAGCTTGAAAGCAGGGAAAAAGTAACTCAGCGTGTCCGCCAGTCCGTTGGCCACGGCAGCGTTGGCGGTAACAGCCGCCCCGAATACGAACAGGTTGGTGGTGATGAACCCGGCAAAGGGGCCGAAGGTCTTCCCGATGTAGGCATAGGCACCCCCGGTGACCGTGATCTTGCTGCCGATGTCGGCAAAGCACAGCATGATCAGCATCATCAGCCCCCCGCTGAGGAGGTAGGCCCAGATGCTGGCCATCCCGAGGTTCTCGGCAACGATGGCGGGCAGCATGAAAATGCCGGCACCGACGATGATGTTGATGTTGTTGGAAACGAAACCCCAGAAGCCGATGCCCCGCGTCAGACCATGATGCTCATCCATGGCTCAAAGATAGGATTATGTCCGGTATCAATCGTTGAACCTGAACCAGTCGATCTCGAAAAGGTCCCCAGTTCCCCCGTAGCCATGGACCCAGAGGGCATGCGTACCCGTGGGGCGGGTTATCTCAAAGGTCAGCGTCTCCCATTCCTTTGACGGTTCCAGCTCCGTATCCAGCAGGCGCTGGTCCCAGGGCTTTCCGGCGGAGAGGAGGAGCCGCCCGCCTTCGAGGGTCCGTATTTTTATGGTCACGGAGCTGGCACCCCCGCCAAAGTCGATGTATTTGTAGATGGCGGCATCGCCCGACCGGAACCCCGACAGGATCTCGGAGGTGTCGGAATGGTTGGTGATCCGGACATTGCCATGCAGCAGGCAGGCCCTCGCCGCATCGATCACCTCGCCGGCCTGCAGGGGAGGCCCTGCGCCCTGGGAGGTCATTTCAACCTCGGGGATGGTGCCGTCGTCCCGGAACGATATCTTTTCCACGCAGGCCTTCCGCATGGTCTTGCAGCCGTGGGTCGACCGGTGGTAGAAGACATACCACTGGCCCTTGAATTCGGCGATGGACCCATGGTTGTTCCAGTTGCCCGGGTTGCAGCCGTCGTTGTCGATGATGACGCCCCGGTAGGTGTAGGGCCCGGTCGGGTTTTCGGCCGTGGAATAGCCCAGGCAGGTGGGCTTGTCCTCCCGGCTGATGTCCGCATAGACCAGGTAATAGATGCCGTTTCTCCTGGTGAGGAAAGCCCCTTCATGGAAATAATGTTCCTGTTCCGTGATGACGCGGGTCCGGAGGGTCGTGCTGTCGATCCCCATCCCGTCGGGCATCAGCCTGGCCATCTTCAGGTCGAACTGTCCCCAGAGGTACCAGGCCGTCCCGTCATCGTCGATGAAAATGGCCGGGTCGATCTGGTTGTGGCCGGCAAGGTCAAGTGCTGCCCCGATGCTGAAAGGACCCGCCGGATGATCGGCGATGGCCACCCCTTCAGCATGGTCGGGGTCGGGCTGGCAATAATACAGGAAATAGCGACCATCCCTGCGGATGCAGTCGGGTGCGAAAAGGACCCTGTCGTTGTAGGGCACAGCGTCGCCTTCCCCTTTGGAACGGAAGATCTCCTGTTCCAGGTCCCACTGTACCATGTCACGGGTTGAAAAAAGATCATGCCGGTGGGAACAGTAATGGGTGCATTGCTCATCGGTGGAACCGTAAAGGTAGAGCGTGTCTTCCCAGACCCGGGCGGAGGGGTCGGCGAAATAGACGCCGGGCGGGCAAACCGGGTTCTGCCCGGTGACCTCCCGGCCGGCAAGATGGAACATCAATGCCAGCAGGACAAAGGATGCAGGTCTTTGGAGCAGGGTTGGGATCATGACCGCTTATTCCTCGTTATCGATGGACCCTCCGTCGCGGTGACCGCCCACATAAAGCCATTTCCCATCCTCTTTCACCATCACGTCGCTCCACCGCATGGTCGACGTCTGTACGCTGCCCCGTCCTATGGTCTTGCCTGTGGTGTTGGTCTCCTCCTGGCCGATCCACAGGAAAGATTCCGTGGAGATGAAGTGAACGATGGCCGTCCGCCCGCCGTTATAGAAGGTGATCTCCACCGGCTCCAGGTCCAGGTCGATCACCTGCTCGTTGTCCTTCATCGTGTTCCAGAGGCTGGTGAAATCGTCCCTCTTCATCAGTTTCCGCGAGTTGAGCGACCAGCGTCGCCAGTCGGGGTGGTACACCGACATGTGGGCTTCGAAGTCATTGTCCTTCCAGGAGTAGAACCTTTTTTCGACAGCTTTCCAGACCTCCTTTTTTTGGTCGGCTTCGGAAAACATGTCGTCCTGGCCTTGCGGATTGCAAGACCAAAGCAGGCCCGCGGCAAGGGCAACCGAAAACAATCTTATGGATATTCGGATCATAGGTGAGGGGTTGACGGGTCAAATTTACCAAATAAATGGGATCAGTCGGTATTTCACCTTTGAGGCGTATTCCGGGTATCCTTGCAGCTCGCTTTTCAGAGTCCGGTCCTCAAGTGCGGTGCGGATGACAAAGAGGATGGAAACGATGCCGGATACGATCAATTTATTTTACCGGTAAAAACGGATCGATCGCCAGCTGCCGGTTTCAGGGCCCCGCCACCTTCACCGCACCGGCTTCCAGCAGGGGATGCAGCAGGTTGGCAGCCCCACCGTGTTCGACGATCCTGCCTTGCTTCACCCTGTCCACGTTGACGCCCGTGACCTCGATACGCCGGCCCGTGGGTTTGATCCCCATCCACTCGCCGAGGTGGGTCCCTCGCATGGTATAGCAGGTGATCACATAGTCACCTTCGGAAAATTGCCGGTCGATGGTCAGCTCGATGTCGGGGTATGTCTCCCTGACACCCGCCACATGACGGACAG
>CAYLTG010000083.1:0-13801 GCA_964386225.1 uncultured Bacteroidales bacterium | reverse complement strand
GGAGTGGCCCCGCGACCAGGGCATCGCCATCGGCCACCTCGATGCCCAGTTCCTGATCACCACCGAAAGCGGCGGCGGATCGGAGACCATGGGCTGGACCTACAACTCCAATGCCGCGTGGGTCACAGAGCCCAGGGCCAACGTGGTGTCGGATCATTATGCGGAGTGGGAGCCTGTTGAATAACAGTACATTTGGACACACCATGAACAGGAATTCGATCATTTGGATGCTGGCACCTGTGCTGCTTGCCCTGCTGGTGGCGGCCGGATGCAAGAAAAAGGACAATGACACCGGCGATCATGTGACGCCCGTTCCCCCTCCCGCGGAGGATTCCGTGTTCTACCGGGCGATGGACCTGTCGTTCCAGCCGGAGATCAGGCAGTGGCAGACCGCCTATTACGATGCAGACGGCACCCAGGTGGAACTACTGCCCTTTCTCGCCTCGAAAGGCGTCAACCTCGTCAGGCTGCGCCTCTGGCATACCCCCGACACCTTATTCAACGGGCTCGCCAGCGTCCTGGCATATGCCAAGGAGGTAAGGGCCAGCGGAATGGACCTGCTGCTGGACCTGCACTATTCCGACATCTGGGCCGACCCCGGCCACCAGTTCATCCCCGAGGCATGGCAGGGCCTGGAATTCAACACCCTCAAGGACAGCGTATACGACTATACCTACCGGGTCGTGAACCGGTTCCGTGAGGAGGGGGTCCTTCCCGCCATCGTCCAGGTGGGCAACGAGACCAATGCCGGCTTCCTTTGGGACCAGGGAAGGGTAGGAGGTGCCTTCAACAGCAACTGGGGGAATTACACGTTGCTGGTGAAGGCGGCCGTGAAAGCCATTCGCGATGCAGGGGAGGAAAAGGAGATCCGGGTCATGTTCCACATTGCGGGCATCAACAGCGCGACCTGGTATTTTGACAACCTCACCCAGTACCTTGTGGACTACGACGTGATCGGACTTTCCTTCTATTCCATCTGGCACGGCACCAATTACAATGTTTGGGAGAACAAGTTCATGGAGGTGGCCAACCGCTACGACAAGGAGGTGATGGTGGTGGAGACCGGCTATCCCTGGACGCTTGGCTGGAACGACTGGACCAACAACATCTACGGCCTCGGGGAGCAGCTGTTCCCCGACCTGCCCGCCACCCCCGAGGGGCAGCTGCAGTTCCTGCAGCGCCTGGATACTACCATCCGGGGTCTGGGGAACAAGGGGATCGGGTTCTGTTACTGGGCGCCCGACTATGTCGCCTTCAAGGGGCCGCAAGCCGGGGACGGATCCACCTGGGAGAATGTGGCCCTCTTCGACTTCGAAAACAGGGCGCTGCCCGCCCTCGGTGCCTTTGCCGGCAATTGAGCGGGCGTCAGGGACCTGATGCCTGTCAGGCCGGACAGCCGGCGGAAGCACCCCCGTGGTTCAGAAGAACAATATTTTTCAACATCAAAATGCAGGTCTTGGGTAATGATTATATTTACCGCTCAAATAATCAGTATTCCTATGAAAAAGATCATTCAGGCATCCTTTGTTCTGGTGGCCTGTGCTTTGCTTTTCAGCCAGGCGGTCTCGGGGCAGAGTTTCATAAAAAAGGTCAAATCGAAGGCGGAAGATGCCGCCATCGACAAGATGTTCAAGACCAACGACGAGTCTTCCGGGAACCAGGGGAGTGGCGTTTATTCCCCAGGAAGCGACAATTCCCCATCCAACACCCGCGGGGGAGGGCTTACCGCCTCCCGCCCGGATGTCATGAAAAGCATCGGCGAGGCGGAGTCCCTCTTTGGCAGCAAGGATTATGCGGATGCCCGGTATGCCGTACGGCAGGCCATCATGGGCATCGAGCTGGAGATCGGCGATGCGGTCCTCAAGGACCTTCCCGGCAGCATTGCCGGATTGCCGGCCGTGCAGGAGGAGGATGAGGTGACCAGCACCGGCATCGGTTTCGTCGGGCTTGTCATCCGGCGGGTCTACCGCGAAGGCGACCAGGAATTGGGCGTCACCATCGGCAACGACGCCGCCATGCTTTCGGCCGCCAACATGTACCTCAGTTCCGGCGCCTACGGCACCTCCTCCCAGGAAGAGAACATCAAGCAGACCAAGTTCAAGGACCACCGGGCCGTGATCCGGTACGACGAGTACTCCGGCTATGAACTGGACGTGCCTTTCGGCCAGTCGTCCGTGCTCGTGACCAACGGCATCAATTTCAGCAGCGAGGACGAGTTCATGAGCGCCTGCGAAGCGATCGACATTGAAGCAATAAAAAACAAACTCGGCGAACAATGAGAACAGCACTATACCTCAGCATCCTGATCACTGTCCTGACCGCATTCAGCGCATCGGCACAGGATGCCACAGCCAGCTTCGATGAAGCAAAAAGTTCATATGAGGCGGGCGACCTGGAACAAGCCAGGTTTGCGTTGCAGCAGTCGTTGTCCCTTATCAACCAGGCCATCGGCCAGGAGATACTGGGCATGCTGCCCGCCGAACTCGGCGGAATGGCCACAGTGGAGGGCTCCGATGACGTCACCGGCACAGGCCTTGGTTTTGCGGGTCTTTTCGTCAGCCGGGATTACAGCCAGGATACGGTCCGTACGGCGTCATTCGGGATCGTCAGCGATTCACCCATGCTGGGCAGCATCAGCTCCCTCCTGTCCATGTCGGTATTCCTCGGTTCCGATCCCAACCAGAAGCGGATCAAGGTCGACGGCTACAAGGCCCTCCTCACGAAAAGCGAGGATGGCATGGGGAAGGTGTCGTGGGAGATGCAGCTGCCTTTCGGCAATTCGCTGATGACCTTCAGCGCCCTGGGCGAGGACGATGAGGACCGGTTCACCGCCCTGCTCGACGAGATCCCCGTGGAGGAGATCATCAAAATAGCGGAATAAGGCACTCCCTCCGCGTTACGGTTTCAGATCGCGGAGGCCCGGCATCGATTGCACCCGATGAGCCCGGATTTTATTACCTTCGTGGGATCAAAGTGATACCCATGGATCATTATGCCAACATACTGATTGACATCCGGAAGATCGTCAGGTCGATCAACCTGGAATCCAAAAGGATCCAAAAGGAATTCGGCATCAGCATCCCCCAGCTCCTCTGTCTGGGCTACCTCAGCAAATGCGATTCCTACCAGTCGACCCACCGGGAGCTCACCCGCTACCTCCACCTGAATTCCAGCACGGTCACCGGTATCATCAACAGGCTCGAGCGCAAGGGGTTCCTGGCAAGGCTGCCCAAAAAGGACGACAGGCGTGTGACCTACATCGCCCTCACATCCGCCGGGTTCGATGTCCTGGAGAAAACCCCCGACCTGCTCCATGAAAAGCTTGCGGACACCCTTGAGAAATTGCCGGGCGATAAGGTCGGGGCGATCCAGGAGTCGCTGCACATCATCATCAGCGCGCTGGGCATCGAAGATCTGGATGCCTCCCCCATGATCACAATGGAAGACCCCATCACGCCGGAGTAGCCTTCTCCCTTTCAGCCATAATTAGTTCTACAGCAACTATTAAGCTTTCAAAATTGAGATTATATTTCTTTTATATTTCATTTACAATGAATTAATTCGTAAATTTTTTGTAATTTTGTCGTACAGAACATATTTATGAATTATTGGATGAAAGCGATCTCACCCCCTGGGTGAGTTGTTGTATGAATGCCATTGACCTGATCATATTTGTCATCTATTTCATGGCGATGCTCGGCATCGGTTTCTTCTTCCTGAGGAGGAACAAGGATGCGGAGGATTACTATGTCGGCGGACGGCAGATGGGCAGTTTCCACGTGGGGCTGTCCGTTGTGGCGACCGACGTGGGCGGCGGTTTTTCCATCGGTCTGGGCGGCCTCGGGTACATCATGGGCATATCGGGCTCCTGGATGCTGTTCACGGGACTGGTGGGCGCCTGGCTGAGCGCCGTGTTCCTGATACCCCGGATCACGAAGATCTCCGGCAGGGTGGACCTTTTCACCTTCCCACAGGTGTTCAAATACTTATACAACGACCGGGTGGCCCTCCTGGCCGGGGTCATATCGGCCATTGGCTACCTCGGGTTCACAAGTTCCCAGATACTGGCCGGGGCCAAGCTGGCCTCCGCTTCCTTCGACGGGCTGGGCATGACCACCGCCCTGGTCATCATGGGGGCCATCGCGGTGGTATACACCGTCATGGGAGGCCTGAAGGCCGTGATCTATACCGATACGGTCCAGTGGATCATCCTCATGTCGGGGCTGGTCTTCATCGGCATCCCGATCGCCTACGGGGCCATCGGGGGCATCGAAGCCATCCGGGCCACGCTTCCCCCTGAGTTCCTTTCGTTGAGGAACCTGTCGTGGCAGATGATGGTCAACTGGGGCATCACCATCATCCCCATCTGGTTCGTGGCCATGACCCTGTACCAGCGGATCTATGCCTGCCGGGGTCAGCGCGAGGCGCAGCGTGCGTGGTTCATCGCAGGATTGTTCGAATGGCCGGTGATGGCTATGATGGGTGTCCTGCTGGGGCTTTTCTCACGGGTCGCCGTCGAGAACGGCATGTTCACCGACATGGGCATCCCCGGAGCGGAATCGCTCGATGCGGAGATGGGGTTGCCGCTCCTGCTCAGGAACGTCCTTCCCGTGGGTCTGATGGGATTGATGATGTCGGCCTATTTCTCCGCCATCATGTCCACGGCCGACAGCTGCCTGATGGCCGCATCGGGCAACCTGGTGACAGACATCATGGGACCGCTGTTCGGATTCAGGAAAGAAGGGGTGAAGCAGCTCAGGCTCTCGCAGCTGGTGACCCTGGTCATCGGGGTGCTGGCCCTTCTGATCGCCTCCGGAATGCAAAATGTATTGGAGCTGATGCTCTATTCCTACGCCTTTATGGTCTCCGGTCTGCTGGTGCCTGTGATCGGCGCCCTGTTCTGGCGCCGCAGCAGCCCCCTGGCAGCCCTCTGGGCCATGCTGCTCGGAGGAGGGTCCACACTCCTGCTGATCCTCCTCGACCACAGGCTTCCCCTGGGCCTCGACCCCAACGTCTATGGCATCGCCGTTTCGGCAACGACCTTCACTGCCATTTCATTCATTCATCCCAGCCCTGCCGTTGCAGGGACAAAGAATCATTAAAACAATACCATCATGGAACTGAAATTGATCAATAAACACTCCGGAAAAGACATTTTTTACACGAATGAGACCATCGCAAACTTCCTCTACGATCACCTGGATGAGTTCGGTGACAAAAAATCCCACATCCTGAGGGCCGTCGACTACGTGTTCGATGACCCCAAGGGGGGGCATGTCCTGCTGGGGCTCGATGATGGCGCCATCGCGGGTGCCGTGGTGATCAATGAGACCGGCATGTCAGGGTACATCCCGGAAAACATCCTCGTTTACATCGCCGTTCACCGCAACCGTCGCGGTGAAGGGCTCGGCAAGGAGCTCATGAAGCATGCCATCCGCCTCACCACCGGCAACATCGCCCTTCACGTCGAACATGACAATCCCGCCCGCCACCTTTACAAGAACGTGGGTTTCACCAATAAGTACCTGGAAATGAGATTGAACAAAGCCTGACATACCACATGAGCACCTTGAAGATACCACACAACCTGCTGGTCCAGTTGCGGAGGGTCCTGCACAAGAACCCCGAGTTGTCGGGGGAGGAGGAGGAGACCGCCCGCCGCATCGTCGGGTTCCTCAAGTCGTACAATCCTTCCCAGCTGATCACCGGCATCGGTGGACACGGGGTGGCAGCCACCTTTCAGTATTACAATTCGGACCCGACGGTATTGATCCGTTGTGAGCTGGATGCCCTTCCCATCGGGGAGGAGAATAATTTTGACCACCGCTCGCAGGTGCCCGGCGTCGCCCACAAGTGCGGCCACGACGGCCACATGACGATGGTGGCGGGACTGGCGGCCCTGCTGAGCCGGCACCGGCCGCGCAAGGGCCGGGTCGTCCTGTTGTTCCAGCCTTCCGAGGAGGATGGCAGCGGCGCCGAAAGGGTGCTGAACGATCCGCAATTCAGTGCCATCGAGCCCGATTATGTCTTCGCCCTCCACAACCTGCCCGGATACCCCAGGAACGAGATCATCTGCCGCACGGGGAACTTCACCGCGGCAGCCACCAGCCTCATCGTCCGCATGCACGGGAAGACCTCCCATGCCGGGGAGCCGGAAAAAGGGCTGAACCCTGCCTGGGCCACCGGTGAGATGCTGGAGGCCATCCGGAAGATGCAGGTTGCCCCCGGCCATCAGGAATTTGCGCTCATCACGCCCATTCAGCTCGTCATCGGCGAGGAGGCATTCGGGACCTCGGCGGGCTATGGGGAGCTGAAACTGACCCTGCGGACGTGGGACAATGATGCCATGGAGGACCTGGCAAGCCGCGTCAGGGAACTGGTGGAAACCATCGCCGGCAAACATGGGATCGGCACCGAGATCACCCGGTTGCAAACCTTTCCCGCCAACATGAACGATCCTGCCATGACCGACATCATCAGGAGCGCCGCAGCGGAGAACAACCTGAATTACAGCGAGCAGGAGGAGCCTTTCCGATGGGGGGAGGATTTCGGCCATTTCACCCGCAAGTACCCGGGTGCCATGTTCGGGCTGGGGGCAGGCAAGAGGACGCCCGCCCTGCACAACCCCGATTATGACTTCCCCGACGATATCATCCCTGCCGGCGTGCGGATGTTCCATTCCATCATCGAACAAGTCCTTGACCGGCCATGAACCCCACATCCCACATAGAGCTCAGCGAACGTGCCCTCCGGAAGAACCTCGATTTCATCAGGGGCATCATAGGGGAGGGGTGTACCCTCTCCTCCGTGGTGAAAGGCAATGCCTACGGGCATGGCATCGAGGTGTTCGTCCCGCTGGCTGAGAAGTGCGGCATCGACCATTTTTCAGTGTTCAGCGCGGAGGAGGCCTACCGGGTGCGTCAGGCGGCCGAAAACGGTTGCCGTATCATGATCATGGGGATGGTTGACCATGCCGACCTTGAATGGGCCATCGGGCATGACATCGAGTTCTTTGTTTTTGACAGCGGCCGGCTCAAGGCTGCCAGGGAGGTCAGCCGGCGGCTGAATAAGCCGGCCCGGATCCATATCGAACTTGAGACGGGCATGAACAGGTCGGGCTTCGGGCAAAGGGACCTGGAGAGGGTGGCGGGCCTGATCGGCTCCGACCCCTCATGCTTCCGGGTGGAAGGGGTCTGCACCCACTATGCCGGTGCCGAGAGCATCGCCAATTACCTGCGGGTGCAGCGCCAGATCAAGAAATTCAGGTCGCTGTCGCAAAATCTTGAGAAAACCGGGATCCGTCCGCGGATGAAGCATACGGCCTGCTCGGCGGCGGCCATGACCTATCCGAAGACCCGCATGGACATGGTGAGGATCGGCATCATGCAATACGGCTACTGGCCCAGCGTCGAGACCCTGATGAACTTCCTCGGCAAACGGCAGGACAAGTCGGATCCCCTCGACCGGGTGATCAGCTGGAAAAGCAAGATCATGAACGTGAAGATGGTGGAATCGGGCGAGTTCATCGGCTATGGGACCACCTACCTCGCCGTCAGGCGGATGCGCATCGCCGTGATCCCCGTGGGCTATGCCGAGGGATACAGCCGGTCGCTCAGCAACCAGGGCAGGGTGCTGATCCATGGCGAGCGCGTCGGCGTGATCGGGATCGTCAACATGAACATGCTGGTGGCCGATATTTCCAATGTTCCCCAGGCCGCGATCGGGGATGAGGTGGTGCTGATCGGCCAGCAGGGCGACCGGGTGATCTCGGTCTCCTCCTTCAGCGAACTCAGCGACCAGTTGAATTACGAGCTGCTTACCCGGCTGCCGTCAAACATACCCAGAACCATAACAGATTAACCATGGCTTACATTGAACTGTATCAGAAAAAACTGGAACACAACTATCATTTCCTCGATACGCTTTTCAGGAAGCACAAGAAGGAATGGGCTGTCGTCACCAAATTGCTGTGTGGCAACAGGATCTACATCCAGGAGATCATCCGGCTGGGAGCAAAGGAATTGTGCGATTCCCGGATCAGCAACCTCAGGGTGGTGAAGTCGATCGATCCGGACATTGCGACCGCATACATCAAACCTCCGGCCAAGCGGAGCATAAAGAGCGTCGTCAAGTATGCCGATGCCAGCTTCAACACGGAATATGAGACGATCCGGCTCCTTTCCGAGGAGGCCCAACGCCAGAGCAAGACGCACAAGGTGATAATCATGATCGAGCTGGGAGACCTCCGTGAGGGGGTGATGGGGGAGAACCTCATCGATTTCTACGAGTCGGTCTTCAAGCTGCCCAACATCGCAGTGACCGGTATCGGAACCAACCTGACGTGTTTGCACGGCGTCCTGCCGTCGCAGGATAAGCTGGTGCAGTTGAGCCTCTACAAGCAATTGATCGAGACCAAGTTCGGACGGGAGATCCCCTGGGTGACCGGGGGCACGTCGGTGATCATCCCCCTGCTTTTCCACAGGCAGGTGCCGGATGGCATCAACCACTTCCGCATCGGCGAGACCCTGTATTTCGGCAACAACCTCATCACCAACGAGCCCATCAAAGGGATGAAACAGGATGTGATCCGGCTGTTCGCCGAGATCATCGAGATCACGGAGAAGCCGAAGGTGCCCATCGGGTTCATGGCCGAGAACGTGGCCGGGGAAACTTACGTGGTGAACGAGGAGGATTATGGGAAGACCTCCTTCCGGGCCATCCTCGATATCGGCTTGCTCGACATCAATACCGATTACCTGGAGCCCGAGGATGAGGGCGTGGAGTTTGCGGGTGCCAGTTCCGACATGGTCGTCATTGACCTTGGCGGGACGAAACGGAATTACAAGGTCGGCGACCTCGTGGTATTCAGGCTGAAGTACATGGGAGCGCTGAGTCTCCTGAGCTCCGACTACATCGACAAGAGGCTGGTGTAGGTTGATCCCCTGCGGTCAGTTCAGCAGTTCATAGCACACCAGCCTGCCCATGTGCCTCAGGTACAATTTGCCGTTGGCGATGGCCGGCGGCGTCCAGGCTTCGTGGTTTGCCTTCCCCGCGGCATCCCTGATGCTGCCCTTCAGAATGAACCGGTCCGGGTCCTTTTCCAGGAGGTGGAGGTTCCCCTTCACATCCCAGCATACCAGGTGGCCGTCGGCATAGACCAGCGATCCGCCCCCGATCTCCTTCGTGCTCCAGCGTTCCGTGCCGGTGGCCAGGTCCACGCACTTGAAAGGCCCGCTGTTGTTGGCGTTGGCGGTATAGCCGTAGAGCTGTCCGCCGAGCAGCACCAGGTCGGCCACCTGTGACGAGATGACATCGCTTTCCCAGATGACATCCGCACCCGATACCGATACTTTCAGGCACCTGGCCCCCATGCGGTAGCCCGAGGTGATGAAAACGGTGTCGTTCCTTACGACGGGCGTCACGGCATTCACCGCGTATTCGGTCTCCCAGGGGATGTCCCAGCGCTGGCTGCCGTCGGCCGTATCCACCAGGGCGAGCCCGGTCCCGTGGAAGTGGAGCAGGTATGCGACCGAGTCAAGCACCACGGGCACCGCGGTGGAATAGCCGGCCTCGCCTCCCGGCGACGACCACACCACCTCCCCGCTGCCCTTGTCATAGGCGATGAGGCAGGCCTCGCCGCCGCCCTGGACGATCACCATGTCGGCCAGCACCATCGGGGAGGAGGAGAACCCCCAGTTGGGCATCTTCCCCCCGTCGTCCATGACGTTGCGCTTCCATACCCTTTCGCCGTCGTAGAGCCTCCAGCATGCCAGGTCGCCGGCCCGGCCGAAGGTATAGACGAGCTCCCCGTCGATGCAGGGCGTGGCCCTCGGCCCCGTGCCGAACTTGGGGTCGGTCGGGGCATCGTATCCCGTGTGCCAGAGCAGTTCCCCGCTCCCCGCCTCCAGGCAGAACACCTGGTCGCGGTCGCCGTCGCGGCCCATGATCACCAGCCTGTTGCCCCGGATGACGGGGCCCGAATAGGTCACGGACTCCTCGCCCCGGCACAGGTAGTCGACCTCCCACACCTTGTCCAGTTCGTTGCTCCAGTCGGTGATCATGCCCCGGATATCGCTTTTCCCCTCCATGCCGGGCCCGCGCCAGCAGGTCCAGTCGGACCGGCCTTGTGTGAGCGGGGGCAGGTCCGCGGCAGGGACGGGCACCGTCACTTCGCCGGTGCGGATGGTGACCTCGCCAAGCCCGTATTTGCGGTACATGCGGTAACCGAAGATGCCGCCGATGACCAGTATGGCCACAACCAGGATGGCCAGGATGAAGAGGATGCGTTTTTTCATGGGTGTGCTGTTGAAGGCCGGCATCGCTTGCCGGCGGATGTCCGTTGCGAAGATGTGAAGAATATTGCAATCTGCGGCGATAAAGTGCTGACGGGGAGGAATTCAAAGTAATTCTAAATTGCGGCCGCGATCAGTAATCGATCATGACCGCCACCAGCAGGGCAGTGAAAGCGATGAACATAAGCACAAGGAAAAGGGGTAGAATGAACCGGAACCACTTCTCGAAGGGGACGCCGCCGATGCCCAGCATGGCCATGAGCACGCCATTGGTGGGGATGATGATGTTGGAGAACCCGTCGCCTGCCGTGAAGGCCAGCACGGCGGTCTGCCTGGTGAGCCCGAGGAGGTCCGACAGCGGCACCATGAGCGGCATGGTGACCAGGGCCTGTCCCGAGGCCGACGGAATGAGAAAGTTGAGCAGCGTCTGAAAAAGGAGCATCCCCTCGGCGGCCAGCAGCCTGGGCATCTGCTGCAACGCCTCCGCGGTATAATGGAGCATGGTGTCGATCACCATGGCCTCGTTGAGGACCACCTGGATGCCCCTGGCGAATCCGACGATCAATGCCGGCACGATCATCACCTCGAGCCCCTGGATGAAGGCGCGCATCGACTCGTCGCCCGACATCCCGCTGATGAGGATGGTGAGGAGACCTACCGTGAAGAACCCGCCGGTCATCTCGATCAGCCCCCATCCCATGGTCTGCACCGCGAAGAGGATCAGGGCGAACAGGATGGCGGAGGTCAGTGCGATGAGGATGTGCTTCCTTTCCAGTGGCATCCTGGCTGCCCGCCTGCTGTCATCCACCTCGAACGGGTCGTCGGGCATGATCCCCCGCGACGGATCCCTGCGGATGCGCTTGCCGTAAGCATAAAGAAAACCGAAACTGACGCCGCTGCAGAGCATGAACAGGATGATCCGCAATGCGATGCCGCTTCCGATGGGCACCTCCGCGATCTGTTGTGCGATCTGCACCGTGAAGGGGTTGGTGATGGCGGTGGCCCAGCCGACCCCTTCCGCGATCACCAGCAGCGACAGCCCATAGATCCGGTCATACCCCATCTGTTTCGAGATCATCATCAGCACAGGTATCAGCGGGATGAACTCGGCCCCCATACCCAGGAACGTGGCCCCGAAGGCAAAGAACATAAAGATGATGAACGACAGCATCACCGGTGAATTCCTGAACCTGTGCATCAGCCTGTCGAGAAAGACCCGGATGGTGCCGGTGTGATTGATCAGGTTCAGTACGGCACCGACTATGAAGATGAAAAAGATCAGGGAAGCGGCCTGGTTCATGCCCTTGGGGATCGATGTGAAAAGGCCGAGGAGGCTGGTGGGGGAGGCGGTGCCGGGGACGTTCTCACCGAGGATGAGCCCTTTCACCGAAAAGTGCTTGGGTATTTCCGCGTAACTACCCGGAATGACCATGGTCTGCCGGATATGCTCGTATTCCCTGGTCACCCTTTCGAATTCGCCCGACGGGATCACATAGGTAAGCACGGCGCAAAAGAGGATAATGCCCGATAGGAAAATGAATACATGCGGGATGTTGAACCGTCTTGTTCCTGTCTTCATGGTCGATTTCGGCAAAGCTATGGATAAATGGGAGGCAGGGTTGTTAATGGAATGTTAACATCTGCCGATCAGTATTCACGTATCAGGCCATCCTGCGGCGGTCATTTCCGGGATGGCGGTCAGGGTGTGAATTGCGGACGGGAAGGCCCCGGTTCAAGGTCATTGATTTTTATTTGGGAAGGATGTCAGGCCCCGCATCAGGGTTCGATCCTGGTCCGCCAGATGCCGAACGGCGCATGTTTCTGGTACTTCTTCCTGCCTTTCAGGATGACGTGCTGCAGGGCACTGTCAGTGATGTAGAGGTGGCCGTCACCCCCGATGGACAGCCCGTCAGCCCACCGGATGCCGCCGTTCTCCAGGACCACTTCGGTGTGTCCGTCGGGGTCCATGGACAGGATCCTGTGGTTTTGAAAATCGGTGATATAGACCATCTCTGCCTTGCTTACCCGGATTCCGTCGCAGGGGGGGCGGTACCCCACGGTCTGGATGAGGGTAGCCAGTGTTGAATCGCCAAGGTTCGGGTCAGTGATGGCGTCCACAGGGATCCTGCAGACCACGGTATCGGCCATGGCGGCATAGTACGCATATTTCCCACCCGGTCCGATATCGATGCCGTCGACACCCGGCCTTACTTTCAGCAGGCCCAGGAGGAAGCGCATCTTTTTACCGTCCACCTCGGGAAGGATCTTTTTCCGCATGACTGTAGGATGATCTGTGAGCACGCGGTGGGACCGTCCCGTGTCAACCTTGTAGATGACGATCGATGACCTTTTCCTGAACATCCCGGGTGCCGAGATCACGACATGCCGTCCATCGGGCGTTACGGCAAGGTCATTGAGCATCACCCATTTCCTTACCACGTCGCGGGGGAAGGCATGGTCGACGAGCAGTTCGCCCGTCCGGGCATCAAAGGCATACAGCCTCGGTGTTTTCAGGGCGTAGTTGGCATGATCGAGCACCCAGAGGCGGTGCCGCCTGTCGAGGCAGATGCCAAGAGGGGCGATGAAGCGGTCCTGGAAGGCCGAGTCCGGGAAAGGGACTGCGATGCCGTCGCGCACCTCCAAAACCTTCACTGCTTCCGGCTTTCCTTCCGGATGCAACGTGAAGAAGACCTGCAGGGGCTGGTCTGGGCCCGGCGTCACAGCGACATTGCCCATGGGGCTGTCGCCGGCATGGAAAAGTTCACCCCCGGGCTGGCCCGCGGCGCCGTGGACCAGGAGAAGGAGCAGGATGCTGATAATGAACCCGGGGGGCTTTGCCATGAGCGACATGATTTTGTCCAAAGATAGGATTTTTAACCCTATTTTTTCCTACCTTTGCACTCCGTTTGACCCCGCCGGGATGCGGGTGATGATTCATGAACAAAAATCCGAAAACACATTATGGTATTTGATCTCGACATGATAAAGGCCGTCTATGAAAGGATGGCCGGGCGCATCGAAGCAGCACGGAAGGTCACAGGCAGGCCGCTGACCCTGACCGAAAAGATATTGTATGCCCACCTCTCCGAGGGCATGCCCACAAAAGCTTATTTGCGTGGCAGTTCTTACGTGGACTTCGATCCCGACCGCGTGGCGATGCAGGATGCCACGGCCCAGATGGCCCTGCTGCAGTTCATGCAGGCGGGCAGGGACAAGGTGGCCGTGCCGTCGACCGTGCACTGCGACCACCTGATCCAGGCCAAGGTAGGCGCCAGCGAGGACCTGAAGACGGCCCTTGCCAACAACGAAGAGGTTTTCAACTTCCTCTCCTCCGTCTCCAACAAATATGGCATCGGCTTCTGGAAGCCGGGTGCCGGGATCATCCACCAGGTGGTACTCGAGAACTACGCCTTCCCCGGCGGCATGATGATCGGGACCGACTCCCACACCGTGAACGCGGGCGGGCTCGGCATGATCGCCATCGGCGTGGGCGGCGCCGACGCCGTCGA
>CAYLTG010000082.1:0-15571 GCA_964386225.1 uncultured Bacteroidales bacterium | reverse complement strand
TGATCCGCCGCGACAAGGTGCACATCATCTCCTGCACCGGCGCCAACCTCGAGGAGGACCTCATGAACCTCGTGGCCCACAGCCATTACAAACGGGTGCCCCATTACCGCGACCTGACACCGCAAGAGGAATGGGGCCTGCTGGAAGGTGGGCTCAACAGGGTCACCGACACCTGCATCCCGGAGGAAGAGGCCTTTCGACGGCTCCAATCCCACATTTTCAGGATCTGGAAAGAGGCGGAGGAAAAGGGCGAGCGCTATTTCCCCCACGAGTTCATGTACAAGATGCTGCTGTCAGGGGTCCTGGAACAGTATTATGAGATCGACCCGGAGAACAGCTGGATGCTGGCAGCGGCCCGGAAGAACCTGCCGATGGTGGTGCCCGGCTGGGAGGACTCCACCATGGGAAATATCTTTGCATCCTACTGCCTGAAAGGGGAGCTCAAGCCCTCCACCATGAAGTCGGGCATTGAATATATGACCTTCCTCGCCAACTGGTATACCGAGAATTCAAAGGACCGGGGCGTGGGCTTCTTCCAGATCGGCGGCGGCATCGCCGGCGATTTCCCCATCTGTGTCGTCCCCATGCTATACCAGGACATGGAACGCACCGATACCCCCTTCTGGAGCTACTTCTGCCAGATCTCCGACTCCACCACCAGCTACGGCTCCTATTCGGGTGCCGTGCCCAACGAAAAGATCACCTGGGGCAAACTGGGCATCGACACCCCGAAGTTCATCATCGAATCGGATGCCACCATCGTGGCCCCCCTTATCTTCGCCTGGCTGCTGGGCTGGTGACCCTCCATGGCCGATCATGTCATCATCGTTGCCGGGGACCAGGGTAGCGGCAAAACCACTTTTCTCTCGGATGTCGTCGGACTGGTGAGCGAACGCATCATCGTGGGCGGGGTGCTTGCCAAAGGCACGTGGCAGGGTGCGGAACGCGACAGCTTCACCCTCGAGGACGTCGGGCGCGGGAGGTCATTGCTATTCTGCCAGTGCACGCCGGTGAGCGGTTGGGAGCGCATCCGCCGCTTTTATGTGAACCCGGCGGGACAGGAATTCGGGGAGCAAGCCCTTTCGGAGGAGAACCTCGGTGCAAGCCGGCTGGTGGTGATCGACGAGGTGGGACCCTTTGAACTGCAGGGAAAGGGATGGACCGGACCGCTGCAACGGCTGTCCCGGAAAAAGGGTATCATCCTTCTGCTGGCGGTGCGCAGGGCCCTGGTCGGCGAGGTGATCAGGCACTGGGGGTTCGACGGCGTCACCCTCTTCGACGCAGCCGTGGATGGACCGCGGGACTGCGCCCGCAGGATCATCGCGTTGCTCGATCAGTCCTTGTAGAAGTCCTCGGGGATGATATCCTGCTCGATCAGCGACCGGATGACGATCTCCGTCATCTCACTTTTGAAATGGAATTCCTTCCTCAGGTCCGAGACATAGGCCTTGAGGCGCATCTTGAGCACCGTTTTCCGGTCTTTGATCTCGTTGAAGAACAGCACGGCGATGGGCTTGTTCAGGAAGATGTACTTGGATACCTGTGCCGCTTCCGTGGCGATCACCCGGACACGCTCGGTATCGATGTGGATGGGCAGGTAGATCTCGGCCACCACCTGGCAGTTGTTCTCCCCGGAGTTGGAGTTGGACACGTTCTGGACCATGAATTCGCTGTTGGGGATGGTGACCAGGGAGTCGTCGGGGGTCACGATCTTGGTGGAGCGGATCCCGATCTCGACCACCTCGCCGTAATACTTGCCGGCCTCGATCTTGTCGCCGATCTGGAATGGCCGGTCGAACATCACCACCAGCCCGCCGAATACGTTCTTCAGCAGGTCCTGGGCCGCGAATCCCACCGCCACGCCCACCGAGGTGAAAAATGCGAACAGGGTGGCTGCCGGCGGGTTGAAGATGCCGATGACAATGATGTAGACCAGGAAGATCCAGGCGGCGATCCTGAAGATGGGGATGATCCGCTTGATGGTGAAGTCGTACCTGGGATAGCGTATCGAGAGGCTGCTGATGAGGCTGATCAGGAGACGGATGACGAAATAGCCGACCACCAGGAAGACCAGGGCCCAGATGATCTTCGGGATGGATATGAGCTCCGATATCTGCGGTGGCTTCAGGTTCTCGACGGCCGATTCTCCGGCGGCCCTGCCCTCGTTGGCCAGGGTGGTGTCTTTCCGCACATCCTGCGCCGTATCCGTGGCACTGACGGCCGGAAGCAGCTTATTGAACAGGGAGTCGGTCTGGCCCTGCGAACGGACTTCGGGAACTGCCATGAAAAGCAGAAAGACCACTAGGAGAACCGGGGAGAGGCCATGTGACAGCCAGCGGTTGATCGTGTTTCTCTGAGTGTACCGCATGTCAGTGCAAGATGTTAAGTAAATACAATTGTTCGATCACCTGCCTGTAGATGATGGGGTTGATGTTGTAAAGGTCATCCTTCCTGACCAGGATGCCGTCATCATAGAGCTGGTCCAGCAACAACCGGCCTTTTTCCTCGGGCAGGCGCAATAACACGGAGAATTTCCTGGAATCCAGACCATTCTGCAAAACGATAAACTTCAGGATCATCAGTTTCTTGTCCGACATCGATCCCAGGAAGTTGAAATACTCGCTGCTCAGGTACTCGATGTATACCGAATCCTCGGTGACGTGGGCCGTGGACCGCATCCAGAACAGGAAGGCCTGTGCCAGGTTGCCCTTCACGATCTTGTGCATGCGGTTGAAATATTCCTCCCGGAGGACCTTCTGGTCGCCGAAATCAGATTGTTTCTTGAAGCTGATGAGCGATTTCTTTTGTGTTTCCGGCAGGAACAGGAGCCTGTAACCGCTGATGTTGTGCCGCCTTTCGATGGTCCGCATCAGGGCCTCGTTGGAGAAGTCGGAAAGTTTGATGTGGTAGCCGAAATAATCCGAAATGGCGAGGGTCTTGTCGAGGTACTGCCAGGAATGGAGGTGGCAGGTGATGATCCAGAACAGGTGGGCATTGCTTTCGGAGATGTGCTGCAACAGGTTCAGCATCACCTGGAAACCATTGATCCGTGCCTCGAAAAGGCGTTCCAGCCCGTCGAGGACGATGATCTTCCGTGGCGAGGTGTGGTCCCCATTCCCGTTGTCCTTGAACGTGGTCTTCGCAAGGATCGCCTCGTAGAGATCTTCCACCTTCATGGAGGGGTCAGGCAGAAACCTGACGATCTCCTCCGTGGTGATCTTCAGTTTCAGGAAACGGTTGATGAGCGAGGTCTTTCCCCATCCCTTCTCCCCGATGATCGCTGTCGGGGCGAATTTGCCCGCCTTCCAGCGGGTATAGGCCGTTTTGATCTTCTCAAGTTCCTCGGGCCGGTCCGTGAACAGTTCAAACGTGGTGAGCGCTTCGGGTTTGAACAGGCGCTGGTAGATGAAGGGCAACCGGTCGATGGCCTTTTCGGTCTCGGTAAGGTAATCGGAGACGTCGGTGGAGATATAATGTTTCTGGTCATCGAGGGAGAACTGCTTCCGGATCCGGTTCGACGATTCTTTCAGGAAGTCCAGAAAGCGGCTGATCAATTGGCGGATCTCCGGGATGAAGTTCTTGAAATGGCCGATGATCTTCCTCTTGAACTCCTTGGAAGCCTCGATGGCCCTGGCCTTGGCGATCCGGATCTTGATCTGGAGCGCACTCTCGTTGTCGGTGATCTCCGACAGGTGCTCCGCCAGGGTCTGGATGCTGGCCATGAACTGAGTGGTCTCCTCCCGGATGAAATCCTCGATCATGCTTTTCAGGTCTTTGAGCTTGTTCTCCGCCCGTTTCACCCCTTCCAGCCCGATCTTTTCCGCCTCCTCGCTGTTCTTCTTCTCCTCTGCGAAGTTCAGGGAGGTCAGGAGGCTGTAGTCGATGATCTCGGGGATCTCCTCGATCCTGTTCTGGATCTCCTGCAGATGCCTTGTAAACGATTGTTTCAGGTAGGGGAAGTTCCCCATGAATTCGGGCATCATCTGGAAGGAAACCAGGGAGGAGGGAGAGATCCTGTCCACGTCGCCGGCGTCGGTGGGCTCATTGTAAATGGGCTTCTTCTTGATGTTCCGGCTTTTGGAAAGCTGGGTGAACTGCTCTGTCGCCGACTGCTCATACTCATCGATCCTGGCCGGGATGTTGGAATCCAGGATGATCCTCTTCACTTCCGGAACGAGCTTGAGGACCAGTTTGCGCTTGACATTGGTCCGGATGACTTTCAGTTCCTCGATGAGCGTATTTCCGGCACCTTCCCCTGCCTTTTCGAACATACGGATGAGCTCCGCGATGACCTCCTCGGCCAGCTTGAAGTTCTCGTTCAGGGGCTCGGTGAACCGGGTGCGCACATAACTGCCGAACTCAAAGCTGTGGAGCATGATGTAGTATTTCAGCCGTGCGATCTCCAGCTCCAGGAGCCAGTCGTCGGCGAGGAGCATCAGCGTCCTCTCCCATCCGGCGACCGATCTTTCGGTTTGCCGGAAAAGCCGCTGAAACAGCCGGCTGGTATGACGTGCTGAATATTTCTTGCGGTGCTCATGTTCTTCGTGTGACGGAATTCCGCCTTCCGACCTGACGAGGCCGAAGGATTCGGCGATCTCCTTTTTCAGCTGGTCCAGGACCTCCCGCAGCCTGGCCTCCACAGCCTGCTCAAGCTTGGTGACCTCCGTCAGGTCGATGCTGAAATCGGAAAACCCGGTTTCGACTTCGGTCCCGCTGTCGCCCCGGATCATTTTGTCGGCCTTCTGATGGATGATGTTGCTGACCTTCCATACCTCGGTGATCAGCACGGCAATGTCCCCCAGTAATTCACCGATATCCTCGGTGGTCCTTTCCATGGGGACAAGGTAAACTTTGTTCAGGAAGTAATTCCGGACATAGTCCTCCTGCAGTTTCTTCCTCCTGAAAAAACGCCGGATACCTTTGAGTGCCTCTCCCGGGAGGGTCGCGATCCGGGGTTTCCCCTGCCCGTCGTCCGGGACATAGAATCCGTCTGCTGACTTTTCGCCCTCTTTCTCCCTGAGGCTGAAGTGGACCAGGATCTCCTCCAGGATCTTGTCATACTCTTCCTGTGCGGTCATCTGCGCCTCTTCGCTCAGGCGGCTTTCGATCAGCTCGAAAAGCTGCGTGGAGGCGTCGATGGTCTCGAACAGGAACCTGGAGCGGTTGAGTGGTTTTTCGCCCTTCTCCAGGTCGCGGCTGTACTCCTCGAGGCTGGCCCTTGCCCCCCGGGACAACTGAAGATACCTTTCGGTCATGCTCGCGAGTGCAAGCTCAAAGGGGGCCAGGATCATCTTTTCGGCTTCGGCGCGCAACTGGTCAAAATCCGGGTTCGATCCGTCAATTGTCATATTCAGTCTTTGTAGTGAAAATTGAAAAGCTCCGGGGTCTTTTGTTAATTTTGAGGTGTAAAAATACGAAAAAATCAGGATCATGGACATGGCAGGGTTTCAATGAGGCGGACATCGGGCCATTGATCCGTTCATAGAAACACCGGAGGCCGGGCTTGCCATTTCCTCCCGATGCAATACTTTTGCAACAATTTATGGAACAACTAACAGCATTGCATGGGGTGACGGGCATCCTGCTGGCGGGTGGCAATAGTTGCCGCATGGGCCAGGATAAAGGGTTTTGCCTGCTGGATGGCAAACCCATGGTCACCTACGGGCTCGGACTGCTCCGGCAACTGTGCGGCCAGGTGCTCATCAGCGCCAACGCCGCAGATTATGAGCAGTTCGGCCACCCTGTGGTCAGGGATGAATTTGCAGGGATTGGCCCCATCGGTGGCCTTTACAGCGCACTTTCCAACACCTCCACGGAGCACAACTTCGTCATTTCCTGCGACATGCCCATGCTCCGTAAAGAACTGTTCGAGCTGCTTCTGCACCAGAGCCCCGGGCATGACGCCGTGGTCCCGGTATTCAACGGGCACCCCGAGCCGCTTGCGGCCTATTACAGGAAAGATGCCGGCGAAACCTTCCTGAAGTCCATACGGATGGGGGCTTTCAAGCTTCAGGATGCCCTGGCGGGGATGCGCACGAGGATGCTGGACATGTCGCACTACCCCGGCATGATGCCGGAGGAGATGTTTGTGAATCTGAATACCGTGAAGGAACTGGAGTCATTGGAGAAGATCATCAGCAAAAGCGGAGGCCATGAAAGGACCGGCATTTCGTAACGTCCTGTCGCCCGTGTGGTTGAAAGCCGCTGTCCTCGGGGGGGTCTGGGCTTCGGTAGAGATCATCATCGGCAGTTTTTTTCACAACATGCGGCTTCCCTTCGCCGGGACCATCCTGGGCATGAACGCCACCATCCTGATGATCGCCTTTTACCAGGTATGGCCTGAAAAAGGGCTCATATGGCGTGCCGGGCTCATCGCCGCGCTCATGAAATCGATGTCACCCAGCGCCATCATCCTGGGTCCCATGATCGGCATACTTTCCGAGGCGCTAATCGTGGAGCTCTTCATCCGTATTTTCGGCAACAACCTGGTCTCCCTTTCCGTCGCCGGTGCGCTTAGCGTTTCCAGCGCCCTGCTGCACAAGGTGGTGAGCCTGCTCATTCTCTACGGCTTCAACATCGTTACCCTTTACCTCAATATTTTCAATTACCTGGCCAGGCAGTTGCAGGTCGGCGACGCCGACCCCTGGATGCTGGCCCTCGCGGTCCTGTTGGCCTATGCCGCGGCAGGCATCCTGTCGGCGGCCCTCGGGAAGGTGATCGGCAGGCGGGCCGCCGCGGATGCTGTCACGGCCAACCTGGGTTTACAGGCCAAAATGGCCGGCAGGGCCCCGGAGTTCATGGAGGTGGAGGCAAGGCCGTATTCACTGTTTTTATTCTACCTTCACCTGCTGATCATCCCCGCCGGGCTTTTCATGATGAACCAGTTGCCTCTTGCCCGGGGAGCAGCGCTGGTCCTGCTCTATTCAATTGCCTGCATTTTGATCTACCGGCAGTCGCTCAGGAGGCTGAAGAAAAGGGTCTTCTGGTTCCAGCTTTTGTTCCTGACCCTGCTGGCCTCTGTCTTCTGGAACGGGTTCCGGACCGGTGGTGGGGATATTTTCGGGCTGGAGGGACTGCTTGTCGGGCTGGAAATGAACCTGAGGGCCGTCTTCGTGGTCATCGCGTTCTCCTCCTTCAGCGTGGAGCTCCGGAATCCGCGCATCAGGGATTTTCTGTTCAGGAAGGGGTTCGACCGCATCTACACGGCTCTGGGGCTGTCCTTTTCGGCCTTGCCCGTCATGATGGACGCCATGCCGGGTCCCCTGACATTCCTCAGGCGACCGGCATACAGTTTTTCGTTGATGGTCCGGCATGCCCGTGAATGGCTTGCCGTATTCGAGATGAAGAACCGGGAAGCAGGTGTTGAGGACCTGAAAGCCAGGTCGGCAGGGCCCTGAGCCGGGGCGTCTGCCGTGAACCAGGGTGCCGGGGTACAGGCACTATTCGGTGAGCGCTTCCAGGACATCCTCCACGTCGCCGGGGGTGCTCGATATTTTCATGAACTGGCTCATGGACAATTCCGGCCAGTGGAGGGCGAACCTGTACTTGCCGTGCAGCATGGTCGCCTCTGTCCCGGTCAGGATGATCTCGTAGGGCATCGCCGCGATGTTCTCCTCCCCGATGATGGGCAGGAAACGTCCTTCGCCCTTCTCCCCGCCGAGCAACCCGATGCCGAATACGGCGATCTCCTCCTGCTCGAAAACCAGCTCGTAGACTTTCCGGGTCTCTCCCTTGCCGGCTTTGAGGTTCTTCCTCAGGATATCAAGGCCTGCCTGGAATGAGCTGAAGGACCTCAGCTCCACCGGGTCGTCGAAATAGGGCATGAACGCCATGTAATGATAGTCTTTCAGGTCTTCGGCCTTCTCCGACCCGCCGAATCCCGAAAAATCCCCGCCCAGGGGTTTCAGGGCCTCCTGCGCATCAGCGGTCACCTTTTGCAGGGAGGCCAGGTGCCGGTCCGTATCCTCGCGGAGGTAGGCATAGAACAGGTACATGGGATTGAGCATGGAGACCGTGACGGTCCCTTCGGCCTTCTTCAGCCCCACCTTCAGGATGCTGGCGAGGGCGCCCCGGTCCTCCACCTGCAGCACGGTCTGTTGAAGGTCGTTCCGGGTATAGGCGATGACATGCAGGTCCTTGTTGCCAGCCGGGCTGTATTCTCCGATGACCGTGAACCCGCCGGTCGAAAGTGCCTCCCTGACGGCCGCTGCCGCCTCTTCCATGGTGCCGGACTTCTGCCCCGCGAGGAGATAGGGGTGCAGTTCCCCTCCGGCCAGCAATGGCATGTTGCCCAGCAATAGGGCCAGCAGGAGCAGGGTCGTGATACGTATTGATTTCATGATGCAGGGGTTTGGTGCCAAGTGAAAAACCATCCGGGATGCCGTCTTGAGCAGCCCGGATGGATAACCATTATGAAAGTTGAGTTTTAGGTGAAGATGATCTGGCTGCCTTCTCCACCTGCCATCTCGTAGAATTCTCCAACGGTAATGATCCCTTTGACGTGCTCGCTCAGGTCGTCTTTGGTGACCTTGAACATGTCGGCCGCCAGCTTGCAGGCATAAAGGTTGCCTCCGCCGGCGACGAATAGCTCGATGAATTCGCTCACCGGAGGGACGTCCAGTTTGTCCATCTCTTTCTTCATCATGCCGGAGACCATGGCCTCCATGCCCGGGATGATGCCCATCCAGGTGGGCATGCGCATCCCGCCGGGGAGCCGCATGGCCGGATTGCCGACCACGCCGGTGTGCAGTTTGTCCATCCTTTTCTTGATGACGGCCTCCAGGCCGAAAAACGTGAAAAAGAGGTTCGCTTCCATCCCTTCCATCACAGCTCCGTTGCCCATGACGAGCGAAGCATAGACGTCCTCGATGGTTCCCTTGGCGCAGATGATACTGACCTTCTTCAAGGGTTGACTGTTTTCTGCCATAATTGTATTTTTAAGAATTTGTTATTGTTCCATGTTCCGCGCTCCCATCCATGAAGCCCTTGGCACCATGACCTGAAAGCCGGGACTTGAGACCTGCAACCGATACCCTACACGCAGCTCGTCGGTTTGGGGATGCCGGCGATCTTGGTCGACTTCTTCAGGGGTGCCCCCGGGAACATCTGGTAGAATGTCTTCACATCGACAACACCCGATTTGTTGATGCCGCGGATGGTCAGTTGCTCGCCGGAAGCCTGTTTATTGCGGAGGTACTCCAGCATTTCGTAGTGCTTTTCGGTAAGTTCGGCAATGCCCTCCTCCTTGGCGATCGCAGCGGCGATCTCCCGTGTCCATTGTGACGGGTCCGTGAAATAACCTTCGTCGTTGACCTCTACGGTTACTCCTGCATATGTTTTCTGTGCCATAATAATGATTTTAAGTGTTTATTGAATGATTAGTTGTTGTGCTCTTCTTTCGTGAGGTTCTTCAGGAAAGTGATCATGAACCCGATGCCGCGCTTCATCTCCGGAGTCTGCATCTCCCTGAATGCCTTCCACATGGAGTATTCAGGGATGTTCTTGGTATCCAGGCTCTTGTATACTTTCACGCCGTTGTCGAGGGCATGCAGCATGTCGGGTTGGGTCATGCCCTTGACCGTCTCGAGGATGGTCACGATGTTGTCTGCCAGCTCCTTCACATCCTGGGCGGAGAAGTGGGTCACAATGTTGTCCATGATCCTGGCGAGTTCCCTGAAGAATTCGATGTATCCCTTCTGGTCCATCTCGTTCATCTTCTGAATGGCATCAAGGCCGACCTGCCTCAGGATAGGCGACACATCACGCATGAAGTCATTGATGCTTTCCAGCGTGTCAAGGAATTCATTCAGGTTGTCGATGTTCCTGATCAGGCGGATCGCGGTCCCCTTCAGCGCCTCGCTGTCCAGTTCCACACCGGCCTTGTCCAGTTCGATGACGGAATTCTTGAAGGCATCCTTTCCCACGATGGAAAGGTCATCCACCAGGTCGTTCAGCGATTCCCTGTTCTGTTTCTGTGCGAATACCTCCTCCAGGATGATGTCCAGTTTCCTGTTGATGTCATCGATCTGCTGCTGAATATGTTGTTCGGTCATTTTTTCCGTTGTTTTTTGGTTACTCGGTACCTGTTATTCGATAGATGGTATTCCCGCGACGAATAACATGGAACACCCTATTCCATTTTCTTGCCCGCCATGGTCATTTGCGAATCGATGGGCATCTCCTTCCCCTTCAGCAGGATGTGCCAGTAGATCCAGCGGAACATCAGTTTGCCGTAGTGGTTCATCCGGGTCTCCTTGAGGAGTCCGAAAGGCCCGAGCCCAGGAAATGGGAATGACCCCGGAAGCGGCTCGGTGTCGTAGTTGAAATCGATCAGCGCCCCTTTGCCGTGACCCGTCTCGATGTAACAGTTGGAATGGCCGTCGAAACTGCTGGTGAAAGGCCGCTTCTCGATGTAGCAGAGAAGGTTCTCATGCAGTGTGTCGGCCTGGAAGTGAACGACGGAACCTGCCTTGGACGTGGGGAAGTTACCGGCATCTCCGATCACGAAGATGTTCTCGAATTTTTCGGACTGCAGCGTGTTCTTGTCTGCAGGGACGAATCCCAGGTCATCGGCCAGGCCGCTCCGCTCGACCATCTCGTCGCCCGTGTGGATGGGGATGGAGACAAGGCAGTCGAACGGGATCTCCTGCCCGCCGAAGTCGATGATCTTCTTGTTTTCGTTGTCGACCTCTCCAAGGAAGAAATCGGTGACCAGCTTGATGTTCTTCTCCGCAAGGAGGTTACCCAGCATCTTGGAAGCCCTTGGTTTGGTGAAGGCCCCCGACAGCGGGGTCACATAGGTGATGTTCACCTTGTCGCGCATGCCCCGTTCCAGGAAAAAGGCATCTGCAAAAAAGGAAAACTCCAACGGCGCTACCGGACATTTGATGGGCATGTCGGCAATGTTCACCACAAGTTCACCCCCCTCCCAGGTCTTGAAGAAATTGGCCAGGGCCTTGGACCCCTCGATGGTGTAAAAGTCGAAAATCTGCTTGTGCCAAAGCTCCCCTTTCAGCCCCGGGGTCTCCTCGGGTGAGATCCTGGTGCCGGTGGCGATGATCAGGATGTCATATTTGAGCACCTCGCCGTCCTTGAGCAGCACTGCGTTCTTTTCGCCGTCGATCCGGTCGATCTCGGAGTAGACCAGGTTCACTCCCACGGGAATGAAATTGTTCTTGGGCTTGATGACGTCCGCCTCCTTGTAGTAACCGAAAGGGATGAACAGGAAGCCTGGCTGGTAATAGTGGGTCTTGAACTGGTCCACAATGGTGATGTCCCACTCGTCGCGGGAAAGGTCCTTCCTCATCTTGTTGGCCATGATGGTCCCGCCTGTCCCGGCTCCTAAAATCAACAGCTTTTTCATAGGATGTATTATATTTTAGTAAGTTTGTATATGTACGCACACATTGTTAAAAAAATAACAATGCAAAAATATATCCACATATTTAGTTATGCAAATTTCTACATATGATATATATCATAATAGTATAACTGAACCATGAAAGAACTACCGATCACATCCTCATGCAAGTCCTGCACCTGGAAGTCCTTGTTATTCACTAAGATGACCGACGAAGAGTTGGAGTACGTGAACCACGACCGGAGAGAGGTGGTCTATGCCAAAGGTGAGCTGATCATTGAGGAAGGCAGTCCCATCACCGAGTTTCTTTACCTCAAGAAAGGACTGGTAAAGCTGGTGAAACAGGGAGAGAACCGGCGCGAGCGCATCATCAGCATCGCCCGGCCGCTGGATTTCGTGAGCCTGCTCTCCACGTTCTCCGACGAAGTGTACGAGTTTTCCATCACGGCACTTGAAGAGTCCACGGTGTGCGGCATCAACCTCGAAAGGATGAAGGATGTGATCCGCAAGAACGGCGGTTTTGCCATGGAGCTCATCGAACACATCACCCGGTCATCGAACTTTGTGATCCAGTCCACCTACGACATCGACGACAAGCACCTTCGGGGGCGCATCGCCTATATATTGCTGTGGTTCTCCAATAAGATCTATCACGCGGACCTGTTCCTGCTTCCCATTTCGAGAAAGGAGATCGGGGAGCTCATAAACATGACCACGGAGAATGTCATCCGCATCCTCTCGGAGTTCAGGAAGGACGGGCTGGTAAGGATCGATGGCAAGAGCATTGAGATCCTGAACAAGGAAATGCTTGAAAAACTTTCTCGGTCGGGCTGATGCCGCTTTCCATGGGAGCCCTTCCCCATATGGGTTTTTCCTTACCATGAAGGCAGGATGCAATCGGCGGTGATCTTCCCCAGGTAATCCCTGAAATCCTGTTCCAGGCTTTGCTTCATGATGACTGAGTTTTCATCGTGGCAGTGCAGGCAGGCCCCGACGGTGAGTATCCTTTTCTGCTCCTCGGGGGTGAACGGCCTGAAATTGCCCCGCGTTGACAGCGGGATCAACCCGGGAAGTTCTGTCAGGAATCCGGTCCAGGCATCTTCGGGCAGCCCGTCATGCGGGTCGATGGCATACCGGGGGATGAACTCCCAGCGGCCGGTTCCCCCGTCAACCTCATACGTCAGGGACCCCCGCCCATAACCCAGGGCCGCGGGATCGTTGTGGCACGACCGGCAGCTCCTTCCCTTGCTGCTGGTCGTGTGTGGCGAGGCCGGCGCATACAGCCTCCGGTGCGTTGGTGCATCCGCTCCACGGGGGAGGGCCCCAGGGAATCCCGACCGGTCGATGGTCATGATCATGCCTGGGATGGCAGGCTGTACCTCTCCATCGTTAGTGGTGCGCATTCCCAGGCCGGGAGGCTCCGCTTCGAATACCCCCACATATTCGACCCATGTCCCTCTTGTTTCTTTGTCCTCATAGAGGTCGTACCCCGGGGTTTCCGGTTCAAATGCGTTGTGGCAACCGATGCAAGTGGGGGCCCAGCTGCTGTGACAGGAGCTGCAAGAGAGCCTCGAATGCCCGTGGTCCCGTCTGCATGATGCTGCCGGTGGGGACATGGCCAGCCGCTTGCCCGACAGTTTAAGCGAGAGGAAGATGCTGTCTCCCCAAACTTCCGTATGCACAAGGGCCTTACCGTCCGATTTCCCGGCCAGCATTTTCCTTTCCGGGTCCCCATATGTTCGAAGGTCAAAGATCTTTCTCGTCTCCGGGTCCAGGTCCCCGTACCCGAGCAGGTCCGGCTCCCCGGCGATATGGCAGTCTTCGCACCGGATCTTTACCGCCTCCTCCTTGTGCGGATAGTGGCGCCCGTCGCCCATAATGCCGAAGGATGTGTGACAGTCAATGCAGGTCAGGCCGGCGGTGTGGTGCACGTCGGCGGATATGAAGCGAAAGACCCGCTGGTCCTGCAGGATCCGGTAACCTTCCCGCACCGTGAGATCTTCGGCCTCGAGGAGGGTCTCATGCCAGCCCTCATAGCTAGTGGAGATCCTGCCCGAACGGCTGTGGCACCCGAAGCAATGGTCGTTCGTGATGCGGATGTCGAGCGATGGATGCAGCAACGGCAGCAGCGCTTCCTCCCTGCCTCCCTCCAGATAGGCGGCATGCTGCCTCTCCGCCCCCGCCGAATAATTCAGGTGGCATGCCGTGCATCCGCCTCCCCGCGACAGCTGGTCAATGGGTCCTGTTCGTGTCTTCTCCCTGCCCAGGTGGCAGTTGGAGCAGAGGTTCCTGAGGTGGGTGTCGGCAGGTCCGTGGCCCAGTGCATTGATATGCGCGGGTCCGTCGGGGGATCCGGTTTCGCCGAAAACATGGCGGTCGACGCTGACGAGGCCGCTGTTGGTGGTCATGAGGGAGCTCTCCACACGGCCTGGTATGTCCGGGTGGCATTCGGCAGTGCCGCAGGTCTGCCTTGCCTGGCCCAGGTTGCCGGGAACCAGGATCATGTTCCTGTGGGCCCGCTCCTTTTCCAGGGTAAGGGGGTTCCCGAGGTGGCAGCTGCTGCATCCGAGTGCGGAGGGGTCGTGGGCGGGGGAGAACCCCGTGACCTGCGGGTGACATACCAGGCAAGCCTCCCGGTGGCCGCGGACCACAGGGATGTCGGCCGAAGTGATCTCCTGGTGCGTCCTGTTCTCAAGCCGGAGGCCCACATCGAGCCCCGTGCCGTATGTCACGCCTTCCGACTGCCAGGGAACCTGCCATTCCCAGTTCTCACCCCGGAAGAAATAACCGGTCAGGGTCAGGATGAGGTACCCCGCAGCAAGGAAGGCCATGATCCTGCGAATCACACGCCCCGAACGATCGCCGGCATGGAAGAACAGGTAGACCAGGAGCAGCGGGACCAGGACCAGCAGCCAGATCCAGGCCGGATTCGCCGTCCAGTGCATGATCTCCTGCAGTCCCACGAAATACCAGGGGCCCTTGAGCACCGGATGCAGTCCGTCGTGGAGCGGAGGATGAATGAGGAATGCCAGCAGCGTGGTCAGGGATAGCACAATGAGGAAGGTCTTGCGGCTGGTCCAGATCGTCCCGATATGCTCGAACAGGATGTAGAGCAGGATGAGGGTGGCCGTGGCGATGTGGTGGACGTACACAAGCTGAAGGTCCCCTTCCGGCCCGAGGAGGGAGGCGACCAGGAGGTCGCCCGACAGCGGCACCTTCGCCAGCAGCGATCCCAGGATCCTCCCCGCCTGCATGCTCTCGGCGTCACCTTTCAGGATGAACCCCGACAGCATGACGAAGAATGCGACCGCCAGCGAACAAGTCAACCGGAACCATTTGCCATGACCCACATCAGCGGAAGGGGGAGAGGCAAACTGCTCCCAGGTGTGGAGCAGCGTGAAGACCAGGAACACCTGGGCGCTCCAGTAATGCAGGTTCCGGAATATCACGGCGGGCAGGTTGGTGATGGTGATCAGGGCGAGGGAATCGTAGGCCGCGGTGACATCGTAGGGTACCGCAAGGAATATCCCCGATACGGAACATACGATGAAAGCAGCCAGGGCAATGTTCCCGTAGCTGTCGAACAGCAGTGCGTCCCATATCCGGCGAAGTGATCTCACGGGTTATAAAAATACGGTAATAATCCCTGTCGCAGGGTCCAGGTCGTGTTCCAGGGGCTTCAGCCCCTGCGATGCCGGACCACGCAGCACCTGTCCGTCCGGCGCATAGGCCGAGCCGTGACAAGGACAGACCAAATTGCCCTGCTCGGCACGGGTGATCTTGCATCCCAGGTGTGTGCACCGTTCGGAGAAGAAAGCGATCCGGCCACCCGCATTGATGCCGATCACCTGGTCATGAAAGCTGATCCCCTCCGGAAGGCCCCCTTCGATCGTGACCACCCGCGGCCTTGTGACCCTGGAATGCTTCCGGGTCATCAAGACCGCGAACAGGGCGAAGGGCAGCAGCGCAACCCCCCAGGCCCTTCCGATGAATTCTTTCCGCGTCATGACGGCTTGTGCAGGAGAAATGAATAGCTGCCTCAAAAATACAAATCCCTGCGATGCATGGGGACTTTCAGATCCATTTTCAGGTGGTAACGGTGATACGGGATTTCAGGTTCCTCCGTGGCCGGGCCGGCGGCGGCCAGGAAGCCCGGAAAATTGCAGCTAAAAAACTGATCTATGACAGTTTTCTTATTGATCGATTGCTATT
>CAYLTG010000081.1:0-15860 GCA_964386225.1 uncultured Bacteroidales bacterium | reverse complement strand
GAGGCCTACCTCGATTTCGACCACGCCTATGCCCAGTATTTTGCCACGGCAACCGATTCATTGATCATCTCCATCTCCACCGACTGCGGGGAGACCTGGACCTATGTCACCGGCTTCGGCGATGACGGGAACGGCTCCTTCGCCACCCATCCGCTCACCAACGACGACTTCGTGCCCCAGGTGGCCGAGGACTGGTGCGGATCCGGCTACGGCAGCGACTGCAAGAAGGTCGATCTATCGCAATGGGCAGGCCAGAACGAGGTGAAGATCCGGTTCTCCACGTACAGCTTCTTCGGCAATCCCATCTACCTTGACAATGTGATCATCAGCAACAACCCCAGCGTGGGTGTGAGCGAGGTGGAAGGGCCGCGGGCTTTCGTTTACCCCAATCCCAGCGACGGGATCTTCAATATTGCATTGCGTGATGTGCCGGGAAGCGTTCAAATTGTCGTTACGAACGTGATGGGGAAAGTAGTTAAATCTTCACTGCTTGATGGAAATGAAGCACAGATCAACCTGTCGGAAGAACCTTCTGGAATTTATTTCATCAACATTTCGGGAGGCATTTTCAACGAGCAGGTGAAGGTGGTAAAGGAGTGATTGGTGAGTATCCAACAAATTACTTTTACTGCACGCTGCCTAATTCCGGATTAAAAAAAACCAGGCACTGAAAATAGAAGTGCCTGGTTTTTTAGTGTGGGAGTTACTGGATTCGAACCAGTGACCCTCTGCTTGTAAGGCAGATGCTCTGAACCAGCTGAGCTAAACTCCCAGGATGTAGAGAACGGATCCCGAATTGGGAGTGCAAATGTACAACAATGTTTTTTAAAGTCAAGAAAAAAAGTATTTTTTCAAAAATCATCCGTTTTTACTCAATATTGTGTCCTAATCACCCCGGCACGTCACCCTTTCGTTGTTTTTTTCTTCCGGGGATGGCATGCATGTCATCTATCCCGCTATTTTTGTATAGTTTTAAACCATGTTCGGTAATTCCTTGATCTCAACCAACCATGTCCGACAATTGGCAGCCCTGCTGCTGGCGCTGGTGCTGGCTTCCTGCTCCACCACCAAACGATTGAAGGAGAACCAGTTCTTGCTGGTGAAAAACGAGGTGAAGGTGACCAACCCGCACAAGGAATTCAATGGGTCCGACCTGGAAAGCCTCGTCATCCAGAAGCCCAACAAGCGGTTTCTCGGGATCGTGCCCTTCAATCTCTGGCTCAACAGTGTGTTCAAGAAACTGGGCTCGGAACCCGTGGCCCTTGACAGGGGCCTTATCGAGGAGTCGAAAGTTCAGATGGGGCGGTACCTGAACAACAGCGGCTTCTATGATTCACGGATCGACCACGAGATCGAATTCAAAAAGAAGAAAGCCCGTCGTGTGCGGTACTTCGTGACCCTATCGGAACCATACCGCATCCTGCACTACTCCCACAGCATCCCCGACACTGCCATCGCTTCGCTGGTGGAAGGCATCGGGGAGAACTCCCTGGTGCGCGCGGGGATGATCTTCAATACGTTCACCCTCGACACCGAACGCGACCGCATCACCTCTGCCCTGCAGGACTCCGGCTATTTCGGGTTCAGCAAGGAGTACATCTACTACGAGGCCGACAGCGCTGCCGGGCAGCGAATGGTGGACCTGGTGCTCCACGTCAAGAGGTTCATCGCGGTGGACCCGGTCACAGGCGATCCGGAGCCGCCATCCAACCACAAGGTGTATTATATCCGCAACGTGACCGTGAACCCTGATTTCCGGCCCTTCGTTGACGACAGCCTGGGATTTGACACCCTGCTGGTGGAGACCAACGTCAAGGACCCGGATACGACGGACCTGTTCCGGCTCATCTACCACGAGCCGCTGAAGACCAGGCCCAAACTGGTGGCCCGGTCGCTCTTTGTCGGGCCCGGGAACAAATACAACGCCACCGACGCCTCACAGAGCTACCGGAAGCTGAACGAACACCGGATCTTCAAATATGTGGATATCAAGTTCAAGGTAGTGCCCGACGAACAGGCCGACACCCTGCCCGAGTCAAACTACCTCGACTGTACCATCAACATGACCCGGAACCCGGTCCACTCCTACTCCATCGAGGCCCAGGGCACCAACAGCGGAGGCGACCTGGGGCTGGGTGGCTACCTGACCTACCAGAATAAGAACCTGTTCCGGGGGGGCGAGGTCTTCTACATCCGGGTCAAGGGTGCCGTGGAGGCGCAGGAAACATCATCCAGCGGGGAGCAGGTGGAGGAACGCAGGGCCTTTTTCAATACCTTCGAGGCGGGGATCGAGGCCAACCTCTACATCCCCAAGTTCCTGGCGCCCATCAGCGAAGAGCTGTTCTCCAAGTACTTCCGGCCCAAAACCAACATCAACCTCGGTTACAACATGCAGGACAGGATCGAATACGACCGGATCATCACCAACGTATCCTTCGGCTACGAGTGGTCGGAAAACAGGTACCGGACACACATCCTTTTCCCTGCCGACATCAACCTCATTTCGGTGAACACCACGCCGGAATTCGACGAGCAGCTGGAGCAGGAATCGGAACGGTTCCGCAACCAATATACCGATCACCTGATCCTGGGCCTTCGCTACAGTTTCATCTACAACAACCAGGAGATCAACAGGATCAGTAACTTCATGTATTTCCGCGGCAATTTCGAGGCGGCGGGCAACCTCCTCGACCTGATCGTGACCACTACCGGGCAGCCCGTGAACGACGAGGGGTTCCAGACGCTGTTCAACATCCGCTACTCCCAATACGTCAAGCTTGATTTCGATTACCGGTATTACTTCATGCTCGACAAGAACCACAGCGTTGCCCTGCGCGGATTCACCGGTGTTGCCGTCCCATACGGGAACTCCATCGACATCCCTTTTGAGAAGGGCTACTTCGGGGGCGGCGCCAACGGTCTTCGCGCCTGGGCATTGCGCTACCTGGGGCCCGGCAGCTATGTGCTGCCCGAGGACCGGGGCAACGACATCGAGCGGGTGGGCGACATCATGTTCGAGGCCAACGCCGAATACCGTTTCCCCATCTACGGCTTCTTCACCGGGGCGATCTTCACCGATATCGGCAATATCTGGCTCATCAGCGAGAACGAGACCTTCCCCGGCGGCAAACTGGAGTTCCGCAACTTCCTCAGCGAGCTGGCCATGGACCTGGGACTCGGCATCCGGCTCGATTTCAACTATTTCATCTTCAGGGTCGACCTGGCACAGCGTGTGCGGGACCCGGCGCTCCCAAAAAAGGACCGCTGGGTGATGGTGAGCCAGGCCGATTGGTTCAAGCCCTCCCTCAACCTGGGGATCGGATACCCCTTTTAGGCGAAATGGAACACATGGACAGGGAATCATTCTATACGCAACTGCTCGAACGCTTTCCATACCCTCCCACTGCCGGACAGAAAAAACTGCTGTTCAAGCTTTCGGGGTTCATATTGGCGACAGACCCGCGCGCCATGTTCGTATTGAAGGGATTTGCAGGTACTGGGAAGACCACCGTGGTGAGCACCCTGGTGAATTCGCTCCATCTCGTGGACAGGCATTCCGAGCTGCTGGCGCCCACGGGGCGGGCGGCCAAGGTCCTGACCGCCTACTCCGGCAAAAGGGCATACACCATCCACAAGAAGATCTACATGGTATCCACCGGCCCTGACGGCGAACCCCGCATGGGCCTGGCCTTCAACCCCCACAAGGACACGGTGTTCTTCGTGGATGAAGCCTCCATGATCCCCGATGGCAGCATAAATGAAAGCTTCTTCCCCGGCTCCGACCTCCTGCGTGACCTGATGGAATACGTCCATGCAGGGCCCGGGAACCGGCTGATCCTCATCGGCGATACCGCACAGCTGCCCCCGGTGGGACTGGACATCAGCCCGGCCCTGGACCTGAAGTACCTGAAGACCGCCTTTTCCATGTCGATCCACCACGACGAGCTCACGGAAGTGGTGAGGCAGTCGCTGGATTCAGGCATCCTCCAGAATGCCACCAGGATCAGGAACAACCTCGACACGGAAGGGATGCAGGCCCTCATCGAGGCCGGCGGTCATGCCGATGTGGAACGGATCAACGGCGAGATGCTCGAGGAAGAGCTGAACCATGCATTCTATGGCGACGAACTGGGGCGGTCGGTCGTGGTGACGCGCTCCAACCGGCGCGCCAACATATTCAACAGGGAGATCCGCAACCGCATCCTCTACCGGGAGCATGAGATCGCCACCGGCGACCTGCTCATGGTGGTCAAAAACAACTACTTCTGGCTGGGCCAGGACTCCAAGCCCGGCTTCATCGCCAACGGCGACATCGTGGAGATCCAGAAAATACTGGGGTACGAGGAGCTCTACGGGTTCCGCTTCGCCGAGGTGGTGATCCGGCTTTTCGATTACCCCGACGAACCCGAATTCACTGTCAGGGTCATCCTTGATTCCATCTCCTCCGAAGGCCCTGCCCTGTCAAAGCAGCAAAGCCAGCAGTTCTTCGAGGAGGTGATGAAGGACTATGAAGATCAGCCGTCCAGGAGGAAGCGGGTGGAGAGCGTCAAGAACAACCCCCATTTCAACGCCCTCCAGGTGAAATTCGCCTATGCCCTCACCTGCCACAAGACCCAGGGGGGGCAGTGGGAAAACGTTTTTATCGACATCGGGTACCTGAAAGACGAATTTGTCAACAGGTCGTTCTACCGCTGGCTGTATACCGCCATCACCAGGGCAACCCGAAAGCTCTACCTGGTCAATTTCCCGGAACAGCTCTTCAGGTAAAAAATTGAAGCCTGAAAGCAGTTCGCAATCAGGCTTCACCCTCTACGCTAATGAAAAATAATTATCGTGTATGGTCTTTTCAATTTCTGTGCCAGATTCCAGTTAAAAACCTTAAATACATATTTAACAGCAACTTAAAAGAGGCAAGCACAAAGACTTGCATGAAGATTTTTCCCTTTTTGGTGTTTTTTTCCCAATGTGATACAATGCGTCCCCAAAAAAGGGCGGAGAGGCGAAGAAGGGAAACCCGCTTCTTTGTATTTTTAAACCCAAAATCTTTCTGACATGAAAAAAGCATTGCCCATTTTGGTTTTTCTTTTTCCGGTACTGGCTTTTGCGGGTTTCAGCGACCTGTTCCACACCAAGACCCTCCGCATCGACTATTACCATTCCGGTGATCATTCCATGGAGTATTACACCCTGGATGAGGTGAGGATCGAGCCCCACTGGGGAGGTTCCCTGGTGAACCTGGTCGATACGTTCCAATATGGGAACCATTATTTCAAGGTGTTCCTGTCGTCCAATGATTCCCTGGTCTATTCCAGGGGGTACAGTTCCCTGTTCCGGGAGTGGCAGACCACGGCTGAAGCGAAAAGGACATCCCGAAGCTTTACCGAAACGGTGGTCGCTCCCCTGCCCAGGAAACCATGCCACATCGTTTTCTGCAGCCGCGACCAAAACGGGGTGTTCCAGGAGCGCTTCACCTATGACTATAACCCGGCGGACTATTTCATCTCCCCGGAGCGACCGCGGGAGTATCCTGTGTTTGATGCCCTGGTCACCGGGCCTCCGGCCACCAGCGTCGACATCGTCGTCCTGCCCGAAGGGTATACGGAGGGTGAAATGGGCAGGTTCATCAGCGATGTGATGGATTTCTCCCAAACCCTTTTCCAGTTCGCCCCTTACGACCGGTATGCCGACAAGTTCAACATCCGGGGCGTCCTGGCACCCTCCGACGGGATCGGGAGTGACATCCCGGCCGACAGCATCTGGACACGCACCCTCATGGGCACCAGCTTCTACACATTCGACAGCGAGCGTTATTGCATGACGTACGACAACAAGAGCGTGCGCGACCTCGCCTCCAACGCGCCCTACGACCAGATCTACATCCTCGTGAACTCCGAAAAATACGGGGGCGGGGCCATTTATAACTATTACAACGTGAGCGTGAACAGTAACAGCGCAGCCGCGAAGATCTTCATCCATGAATTCGGGCACGGCTTTGCAGGACTGGGAGACGAATATTACAATTCCGAGGTGGCCTACAGCGAATTCTATCCGCTTCATGTGGAGCCCTGGGAGCCCAACATCACAACCCTGGTGGATTTCGACTCCAAATGGAAGGACCTGCTCCAGGACACCGTTCCGGTACCCACCCCCATGACAGAGGAATACCGGAGTTCCCTGGGGGTGTTCGAAGGGGGCGGGTATGTGTCGAAAGGAGTTTACAGGCCCGGCTACGACTGCCTGATGAACACATTCCGGGGCGACCAGTTCTGCGGAGCCTGCCAGGAGGCCATCGAAAAGATGATCCTGTTCTATACCAGGTAGTAAGAAAGAAATTTAGAAGCAAAGACCGGCGCCGGCAAGAAGATCGAAGATCCTAACCATTGTCATTCAGGAGTTTGAGCTTTCATATCACCCCAGGAGCCGGAGGCGCGAAGAATGAAGAATTGCAATTGCAAGTAATTTACTTCTGACAGGTGCACAGTTTGTAATTCCCAAGTCATTTGCCCCTCCATGTATTCGCATGCAATTTTCAAAAGCGCTCATTTTACTATTGTGAATTAAATAACAAAGATTATTTTTGCCCCGAAATCAGAAATCTAAAAAACAGAACAATATGATCACAAAATTATCCGAGCTGGTGGACATGGCCAAGGCCAAGAAAAAGAGGCGCATCGCCGTAGCGGCCGCCGGCGATCAGGACGTACTGGAAGCCCTTAAGAATGCCGAATCGCAGGGCATCATCGAGCCCGTGCTGGTTGGCATCAAATCCAGGATCGAAAAGATCTGCGAAGAGATCGGCTACGACATAAGCCACCGCAAGGTCATCGACATCGAAGACAGGTATGAAGCATCCATCGAGGCCAGCCGCCTCATCCGCGAGGGCAAGGCGGAGATCCTGATGAAAGGGATGGTGAGCACGGGCCAGTTGCTGAAGGCGGTGCTCGACAAAGAGTACGGCCTGCGGAAAGGAAGCATCCTCAGCCACGTCGCCGTATTCGAATCACCCTACTACCACAAGCTGCTCGGCATCACCGACGCCGCCATGAACGTCGCCCCCACGTTCGAGGACAAGATCGGGCTCATCAACAATGCCGTGGCCGTGTTTCACAAGCTGGGCGAACCCGACCCCAAGGTGGCCGTAGTCGGTGCCGTGGAAACTGTCAATCAGCGGATGGAGTCGACCATGCACGCCGCCACCCTTTCGATGATGAACAAGCGCCAGCAGATCAAGGGCTGTACCATCGACGGCCCGCTGGCGCTGGACAATGCGGTATCGAAGAAAGCGGCCCAGGTGAAGAACATCGAGAGCGATGTGGCCGGCAATGCCGACATCGTGGTGGCCCCCGACATCAACGGGGCCAACTTCCTTTACAAGGCGCTGAACTTCCTCGGCGGCGCCCAGACCGCAGCGGTGATCATGGGTGCCAAGGTGCCCATCGTACTCACCTCGCGGGCCGATTCGGAGAAAAGCAAGTTTTTATCCATCGCCCTGGCCGCCGCAATAGGATAAAAACCCTACATTTGAAGCAGGGTTTCCCACGCCGGGGCCTGCCGCAAGGGCCCGGTGCATTCCCGGCTCTCGACCTATGGACAAACACATTCGGATCCTCGCCATCAACCCCGGTTCCACATCGACCAAGATCGCCGTCTATGAGGGAGAGACCCCCCTTTTCCTGAAGAATCTCAAGCACTCCAGCGAGTCGCTCCGGCCGTTCGAGCGGATCACCGACCAGTTCCAGTTCCGCAGGGGACTTATCCTGGACCAGCTGGCCGAAGCGGGGATCGAACTGGAGACCATCCGGGTGGTGATGGGCCGCGGCGGCCTGCTGAAGCCCATCGAGTCAGGCGTTTATGAAGTCAACGAGGCCATGATCCGGGACCTCCGAAAAAGCCCGCTGGGGGAACATGCCAGCAACCTGGGCGGACTGATCGCTGCCGACATCGCCCGCTCACTCGACGGGGCACGCGCATACATTGCCAACCCCGTGGTAGTTGACGAGCTGGACGATGTGGCCCGGTATGCCGGGCACCCCCTCTTCAGGAGGATATCCATCTTCCATGCCCTCAACCAGAAAGCTGTTGCCCGCGAGCACGCCAAGTCGGTGATGAAGCACTATGAGGACCTCAACCTCATCGTCATCCACCTGGGCGGCGGGATCACCGTGGGCGCACACCGCAGGGGACGCGTCGTCGACGTGAACCAGGGCCTCGACGGCGAAGGGCCGTTCTCGCCGGAGCGCTCGGGAACCCTGCCGGCAGGCGACCTGGTAAGGCTTTGCTTCAGCGGGGACTACACTCAGAAGGAGGTCATGGCCATGATCAAGGGAGAGGGCGGCCTGGCGGCCTACCTGGGGACGAACAGTGCCTGGGAGGCGGAGCAGAAAGCCATGGCAGGTGACCGCAAGGCCAGGGAGGTGATGGAAGCGATGGCCTACCAGGTGGCCAAGGAAACAGGGGCCATGGCCACGGCGCTCCACGGCAGGGTCGACGGCATCCTCGTCACAGGCGGCGTCGCCAACAGCAAATGGTTCGTCGACATGGTGATCGAACGGGTCCGTTTCATCGCCCCCGTGCATGTGTACCCTGGAGAGGACGAGATGCGGGCCCTCGCATTCAACGGGCTGCGGATCCTCAGGGGGGAAACGGTGGTGAAGATTTATTCCTAACTTTGATCCTCGATGGCCAATCATAAAACAACCGCAGCCATCCTCCTCTGGTCCATCCTGGGGATCCTTCTCGGCCAGGGGGCCCTGGCCCAGAAGGACGATACCCTCTATTTCCTCAATGGCGACCGCATTTCGGGCGAGATCACACAATACAAGTACGGGCACCTGAACTACAAGACCTATGGCGTCAGCACCGTCAACGTGAAATATGACAAAATATCCACCTTTTATTCCAAGAAAAATTTCGACATCCTGATGAAAAGCGGGAACCGAAGGTTCGGTTCCTTCGACACCTCTGAAATGCAGCAGTTTGTCAAGATCATCACCGTCAACGACACCATCCTCACCCCCCTGATCGAGATCGTCGAGATCACACCCATCAGGAAACGGTTCTGGAGCCGCCTGAGCGGCAATGTGGATGTGGGGTTCAGCTATACCAAAGCCAACACGATCTCGCAGTTGAGCCTGAATTCCGACCTCAAATACACGCAAAGGAATTCGATCACGATGCTGAAAGTGAACAGCATCAATTCCGTGCAGCAGAACATGGAGTATTCAAGAACCAGGAAGAACGACTTGAACCTCAATTATTACCGCAGGATCAAGCACAACTGGCTTGTGGCAGGAACCGGAAGTGCGGAGCAGAACTCCGAACTCGGGCTTGACCTGCGGACCCAACTGGGGGCAGGCCTGGGCAATGAGCTGGTCCACACCAACTCCAACAACCTGCTAATCCTCGCGGGAGCCGTTGTGAACAAGGAATGGTATAGCGACACCACCCGGCCCTCGGTCAACTACGACGCCCTGACTGCCCTGCAATACCGCCTGTTCCGCTTTACCAGGCCCGAGATCGACATCACCTCCAACGCCACGGCGTACAAAAGCCTGCAAATAGCTGACCGGTGGAGGGTCAATTACGACATCAAAATGAAGTTCAAGATCATCTCGGACATGTTCCTCAGCCTTTCATTCTATGTCAATTTCGACAGCAAGCCCCCCTCCTCCGCCTCCAGCAAGATCGACTACAGCATCACCACCTCCTTCGGGTATTCGTTCTGACGGCCAAACCATCAGAAACAATCGCCCCCGGAAGCAACACTGCACGCTTATGCACACTCCTGATGGCCCTGCGGACAGCAATTTAGGCGCGCCGAACAATCGCCTGATCAACAAGATTCTTAAAATCAGTCCATTAAGCCTGATGGCACGAATATCGTTCAGATATATACCGTTAAAACGACGGGGCACTTCAGGGCCAGAACCGGCGTTGTCCCGCGATGCAATCACTGTTCAGCAACCCATAATTCAGCGACCATGTTCCTCAATTACCTGAAAACAGCATTCAGAAGCCTCCTGAGAAACCGCACTTTTTCCATCATCAACATCCTCGGCCTGGCCATCGGGCTTGCCGCCTCGCTCACCATCGCACTCTGGGTCTTCGACGAGCTCAGTTACGACCGGTTCCATGCGAATGCCGAGGACATCTACCGGGTGGAGCGGCACATCAATTACCAGGGCCAGTCCTTTTTCGTACCCGTGACAGGGGCGATCTACGGAACGGCCATGCTGCAGGATTACCCGGAGGTGATCGACATGTGCCGGATCGATTACGCCCAGTTGTCGGTGGAGGACAAGAACAAGTCGAGGATCAACGAGATCATCCATTTTGCCGATTCGAGTTTTTTTAACGTGTTCACCTTCCCGCTGGAAAGGGGCGACCCGGCGACAGCACTGGTCGAGCCCTACTCGATGGTGATCTCAGGGGAGTATGCGAAGAAGTATTTTGGGGATGAGGACCCCATGAACAGTGTGATCCGGGTCGACTGGGAGGGAGAAATGCGAAGTTTCAAAGTGACCGGCGTCTTTGCCGCGCTTCCCCACAACAAACATTTCCACTTCCAGATGGTATCTTCCTTCTCCACGATGCATGATGTGTACGATTCCGAGACGCTGTCGTCGTGGGTGAGCAACTACCTGTACACCTATGTGCTGCTTCGCCACAGGACCGACAAGGATATGCTGGAGGGCAAGCTGGACCGCCTGGCGGCTGAAAAGATCCTCCCGGCCCTGAAGTCCTTTTTTGCGGGTGACGGGGGTGATCCCGAAGGCAGCATCAGGATCTTTCTCAGGCCCATCACCTCCATCCATCTCAAATCGGGATTGATGTGGGACATCGAGGTGCAAGGGGACATCACCACCGTCTATGTTTTCTCAGTGGTCTCATTCCTGATCCTGCTCATTGCCTGTTTCAACTTCATGAGCCTGTCGACGGCCGTGGCCAACACCCGGTCACTGGAGGTCGGTATCCGCAAGACCGTGGGATCATCGAAGGGTCAGCTTGTGAGGCAGTTCATCGGGGAGTCGATGCTTACTGCCTTCCTGGCGTTCATCCTTTCAGTGGCCATCATTCAGGCCATCCTTCCCTGGTTCAACACCTTGACCGACAAATCGCTCACCCTTACCTCCTTCCTCATGCCGGGCAACCTGCTGATCCTTGTGGTCATCGTACTGGTAACGGGGTTCATTTCCGGGACATATCCCGCATTTTACCTGTCGGCCGTGCGTCCCATCCTCGTGCTCAAGGGGAGGATGCAGGAATCCCGCGGGGGATTCTCGTTCCGCCAGGTACTGGTGGTGGTGCAATTCGGCATCTCCATCGCACTGATCATAGGCACCTTCACGGCCATGAGGCAGATGAACTTCCTGCATAACAAACCGCTGGGTTATGACAAGGAGAACGTGATGGTGCTGCCCGTGGAGGGCAACCAGGTCCCGGCGCATTTCGAATCGTTCAAGTCCGGTCTGCTGAGCAACCCCGTCATCCTCGACGTGGCCTCTTCTTCAAAAGTGCCGGCGGAGCGGGAATACTCTGATACTGGATGGGAAACCGATCTGCAGGACGAGCTTTTCCTTTCGCGCTTCTTTGCCGTCAGCTGGGACTTCTTCGAGACCTACCGGCTGGAGATGGCCGCAGGCCGTGCCTTCGACAGGGACCATCCCACCGATCGCAATTTCAAGGTGATCATCAATGAGACGGCTGCCCGCAAACTGGGATATCAGGCCCCCGCGGATGCCATCGGTGAAAAATGGACCGCCGACTGGGTCAGGGAAAGGGTCGACAGCCTCAGCGAAGGGCAGATCATCGGCGTGGTCAAGGATTTCCATTTCCAGTCGCTGAAAAACAAGCTGGAGCCCCTGACCATGGTTCTCGATGAGGACTGGATGACGAAGATCAGCATCCGGTATGAACCGGGCCGCGACCAGGAAGCCATTGCGTGGGTCGGCAAGGCCTGGAAGGAGCATTTCCCCGATATCCATTTCGAGTATTCCTTTGTGAACGACTACCTGACCAGGTTTTACAAGGCTGACCAGAAGCTCCAGACCATCCTCCTGGTCTTCACGGTGCTGGCTATTGTCATCGCATGCCTCGGCCTGTTCGGCCTCGCCATTTTCGTGGCCCGGCAGCGCACCAAGGAGATCGGGGTGAGAAAAGCCATGGGATCCAGCGTGTTCGGCATAGTCGTCCTGCTGTCCAGAGCCTTCTCGAGGTGGGTCGTCATCGGCAACCTCATCGCCTGGCCGCTGGCCTGGTATTTCATGAGCGAGTGGCTGAGCTCCTTCGCATACAGGACCCATCTGAGTCCATGGATCTTTATCAGCGCCGGATTGCTGGCCCTCGTCATTGCCCTGCTCACCATCTCACACAGAGCCTATGTCACCGCCCGCAGGAACCCGGTGGATGCACTGCGGTACGAATGATGGCCCGCACCATGCCCGGCCCGTTCCGGCTTCCGACCCCGGTTTATCAAGGACAGGCTGTTGGTAACCTTGACCACTGGCTGTTGACCCGCGGCTTCCATTGGATTATCTTTAGGGCAGTAAAACCTACCGGCAGATGAAGAAATACATCCTGATCCTGTTTATCCCTGTGATCTTTCATTCCTGTGAAGACAGCGGATCTTCGGACGAAAGCTTTGAGTATGAGGACATCATGACCAGCACGATGATACCGGGTCCGATCAAGATGCTGGACCTGAGGAACACCAACGGCGCCATCCATATCACCGGAAGCGACACAGCCGCCTATGTGAGCCTGGAGATCATCCGCCGGGTCAAGAGTTACCGGGGCTCACTCCGGGCCCAAGACCACATCAACGACATCCAGGTCGTTATGAACTATACCAGCCACGGGCTGGAGGTCATCTCCGACCACCCTGTGAGCGAAGACCTTGAATACGAGGTCCACTTCACGATCACCGCCCCGATCATCTTCGATTACTCCCTATTGCTCGGGAACGGCGACATCTCCCTGAATTCCGTGTCGAGAAACCTGGACATGACCCTGGGCAACGGCACCCTCCTGGCCGACGTGATCCTCCTGAATGATTGCAATGTCATGCTTGAAGGGGGGAACGGCACCATCCACCTCATCGTTCCCGACATCACCAATGCCAGCGTAAATGCGACCGTCGGCAATGGCAGCATTTCGGAAACAGGATTGCAGATGACGGATAAAGTCGTCACCGGCAACACCCTTTCGGGGATCATGGGGGAAGGGGAAGGTGTCATCCAGGTCATCCTGGGTAACGGCAGCATCATCCTGGAAGGTTACTGAGATAAAGGCAACAGCCGGGGCACAAACCTCAGGAGAGGTTGTAGAGCTCCGGGTGACGTGCGCCCAACCCGCGGTAGATCTTTTCGATCTCTTTGGTATCGGCTTCAAAATCGCCGGTGGGATGGATCATCCGCACCACGCCACCCTCCTTTTTCTTGTAATCCAGGATACCGAGGGCTATCGGAACTTTTGCCTTAAGTGCTATATAGTAATATCCTTTTTTCCAATCTTTTACCAACTTCCTAGTACCTTCGGGGGTGATGGCGATATAAAGCGATTCATGCTGCCGGAACAAATTGGCCACCTGGTCCACCATATTGCCCCTTTTCTGGCGGTCGACCGGGATCCCTCCAAGCCATCTGACGACCGGGCCAAGCGGCCAGAAGAACATCTCCTTCTTGATCAGGAACCGGGCCTTCAGACCCAGCTCCCAGAACGCCAGCCTGCCCAGGACAAAGTCCCACATGGACGTGTGGGGGGCCACCGCCACCACGCATTTTGGGATCTCCGGGGGAACGCCGCCGATTACCCGCCAGCCGAATAACCTCAATATCACTTTCGAAACAAACTTCATGGTGTCAGATCTATTGGTTCATCAAGGGAAAATGGTGTTGAACGGACCGGGGCCTCAAAAGTCGATTTCGAGGTTCAGCTTGTCCTTCAGTGTTTTCAGGGCCGGGTTCTTTTCGGCCATCTTCTTGAATTTTTCCTGCGGGAGATACGCCTTCGACTGCACTTCCATCTCGTTCACCACCACCTCCAACTGGATGTGGTAGTTGTTGAGCGCCTCCTTCAGCCGTGGCATGATGTCCATTTTGCGCTCATCGATCTCGTTTTTCTGGATCTTGTTGTCGACCGAGAACTCCAGTTTCTCATCTTCCTTCACCACCGGCTTGTTCCGTTTGAGGGTGAAGTAGATGTTCTTGTCGGACCTGAAATGTTCGGCCATCTGGCTCCAGGCCTTCACCAGCTGCTCGCCGGTGAACTTGTCAGCCGGTTTTGCCGACGGGTCCTCCACCTGTTCCTTGTCCGCCTCCTGGTCCTTCTTCGGACCTTTGATGGAGATGGTGGCCGGTGCCGGTGCTTTCCTTGCCGGGGCTGCCTGTGTCTCGGCGGTGGGGGTCGCTTTTGGAGCCGTCGGGATGGCTTTGGGAGGCTGCTTCGCCGGCGGGGTGATCGGCTCTTTCCTTTCGGCCGGGGCGGACGGTGCCGCATGGGGCTCGGCAGGCATTCCGACAAGGGTGCACATCTGCATCAGGGCGAGCTCGAGATGAAGCTTCTTATTGTTGCTGCTCTTATAATCGATGTCGCATTGGTTGCAGAGGTCAAGGGCTTTCAGCAGAAACGCCACGGAGCTGGTGCGCGCCTGCTCCCCGTAGCGCTCGCGGATGCTGCCCCCCACCTCCAGCAGGCTCACTGTCGCCGGATCTTTGCACACGAGCAGGTTGCGCAGGTGTTGCCCGAACCCGATGAGAAAATGCTGCCCGTCAAAGCCGTTGTTGATGATCTCGTTGATCAGGAGCAGGGTGTTGGTGAGGTCGCCACCCAGGATGTATTTGGTGATCCGGAAGAAATAGTCATAGTCCAGGACGTTGAGGTTCTCGATCACATTCTTGTAAGTGATGGTTCGGCCGCTGAAACTGATGATCTGATCGAAGATGGAAAGGGCATCACGCAGGGCCCCGTCCGATTTCTGGGCGATGACCTGGAGTGCATCGGGTTCGAATTCGATCTCCTCCCGCCCTGCCACGAATGCGAGGTGATCGGCGATGTCCTCGATGGTGATCCGCTTGAAGTCGTAGATCTGGCAGCGTGACAATATGGTCGGGATGATCTTGTGCTTCTCCGTCGTGGCCAGGATGAACTTTGCATAGGCCGGCGGCTCCTCGAGGGTCTTCAGGAAGGCATTGAAGGCCTGTTGTGAAAGCATGTGAACCTCATCGATGATATAGACCTTGTAGCGGCCCACCTGTGGCGGGATCCGCACCTGGTCGACCAGGTTGCGGATGTCGTCGACCGAATTGTTGGAGGCGGCGTCGAGCTCGTGGATGTTGAACGAAGCAGACCGGTTGAAGGAGGTGCATGATTCACATACATTGCAGGGCTCCAGCGCCTCGTTGAGGTTGGAGCAGTTGATGGTCTTGGCCAGGATCCGGGCACAAGTGGTCTTGCCTACCCCCCGCGGACCGCAGAACAGGAAAGCCTGCGCCAGGTGGTTGCTCCGGATCGCATTCTTCAGTGTCGTGGTGATCGACGGCTGCCCCACGACCGTGTCGAAGGTCTGTGGGCGGTATTTCCTGGCCGAAACAACAAAATTCTCCATCGCTTTATTCTAAGCCTCTTTCAAGGGCCTTCAAAATTACAAACTTTTTAGGGTAGGGGGTCCATCGTTAATAAGTTTTAAAAAAAGTGGCTTCCGGAATCCCGCACCGGCACCCCGGAAAAAAAAGTCGACCTCCGCTTCATGCCCCGACAAACCAACCACAAAACCCTTCCGGAAAACCCCCGCGCCGACCCCGGATAAGCGCCTCAGTGCCTTCAGGCCACCTTGAACCGAGATTATTAAACTTATACTTGAA
>CAYLTG010000080.1:0-16285 GCA_964386225.1 uncultured Bacteroidales bacterium | reverse complement strand
GGCTTTCCATGCCGTTCTTTGCGATGATCTCGTCCATCATGGCGAAGACGCCCAGTTCCCGGGGCTTCGGATTGGGGGAGCCGCCGGCGATCACCAGGTCCACATCGGGCACCTCGTCCTTGATGAGGGCGTAGGCATTGAGCAGGAGGTCGTGCCCCTTGTTGGTGTCGATGCGCGAGAGGCAGAGGATGAACTTCTCCGGGGTGTTGGTGTCTATTTCCATGTCTTCGGCCGATGGCGGTGTATAGCGGTGGATGTCCACCCCCGGCGGGATGATCTCGATGTTGTCGGAATCGTAGTTGTACAGGTCCTTCAGCTTTTCATACTGCAGCTGGGTGGTGAGCGACAGTCCGTTCACGGCCTTGAAGAGCCGCAGCTCCTCACTGTTCCTCAGCCTGAAGTTGAACTTCTTCTCCATCTCCTCCGGGTCGCCGCCCATCTGGTCCTGCTTCCAGGCACCCAGGGAGTGGGGGGTGAAGTAGCAGGGCCTGCCCAGCCGTTTGGCCACGTCGAGGGCCACGATGCCGGCATCGACATAATGTCCGTTGTAGAGGTCGTAATCCAGTTTGTTCTCCCTGATGAACTTCACCATGTTGTCGGCCAGTTCCGGCAGCAGGTCATAGATGAACTCCTTGGGGACGAAGCCCCAGTCGCCGGCGCGGATCTTGATCACCCTGACGTTGGGCACACCCGGCACAACATTGATCTGTTCGTCCTGCTCGTCGAACCACCGGGTGTAGATGTCGACGTCGATGCCCATCCGTCCCAGGGCCTTGGCAAGTTCGAGGACATAGACGACCTGTCCGCCCGTATCGGTCCTTCCCAGTTGCGGTACTGCGTCGAAGTAACCGTGCGTGCTCAGCATGGCGATGCTTTGAAAGTTCATTCGTTGCATGTTTTGTTGTTATTTGTTTGCTTTTATCGTTTTTGATCCATTCAGTTTATCTGGCTCAGGGTACAGGGGTATAAGGGTATAACGGTATAAAGGTATAGGGTGGAACCGGCAATCATAATTGATGGGACAGTTTATATTAATGGTCATTTTAGTAAATAGGGTTAATATGGTAAATCCGCCTTCGCCAGGGCTTCGGCGGACACAGTAGGGTGAATAACTGGTAAATGCTGGCTTTCAAAACCCCACCCTTCGACAGGCTCAGGGTTATGCCGGCTGCTTAAAACCGGTCACCAACTGCCAACTGCCGACTGCCAACTGCCAACTGCCGACTTCCAACTGCCAACTGCCAACTGCCGACTGCCGACTGCCAACTGCCAACTGCCTCCCGCCACTCAACCATTCAACACCGCCGCCCACGCCTTCGTGATCACCACATCCGCCAGCTCCTTGTGGGGTGCGATGATCCCGTGCTCTATCGTGAGTATCCTGTCCAGGAACTCGTCCTGTTTCTCCCGTGCCCTTTTCTTTCTCGATTCCACCGTATCCATCTTGTTGCGGTCGATGAACACCCGCTTGTCGGCGTTCTTCAGGGTGGTGGTATAGGTCCCCTCGGCGATAAGGACGTCGTAGCCGCTCAGGTCGACGGTCTCCACGCCGATGCTGTCGGCATCGAAATCGACGAGGGGCTTGGTTACCGGGCCTGTCTCGTCCACCGCATCCTTCAGGTTCTGGTCGAGCAGGTCGAGCTTCACCTCCTGCATGCCCACCCAGTTGATGTCCTTTTCCCTTGTTTTTGCATTGGTCTTCGGAGGATGGACGAAATAATCGTCCTGGGCAAACACAAAGCTACGCAGTCCGCGCTCCCACAGCCTTTCCGTGATGGATTCGGCGACCTCCGACTTGCCGGCGCCCGATTCCCCGGCGACGGTGATCACGAATTTCCGGGGTGTTTTCCGGATGTCCTCCAGGATGAGGTCGACGACCTCCCCGGCGGCTTTGCGGTGGTTTTCATCGATGATCAGTATGTCTCCTCTCATGATTCGGTTTTTTTATGGTGGTTCCGGTCTCCAAAATTAGCTTTTTTTATTTAACTTCGGAGGATGGAAGTGCGATCGAACAGGATCGGGGATGTGCGCAGCCACTACCGGCGCAAACTGATGCAGGTCTTTCCGGAGAAGGAGGCCGATTCACTGCTTTTTCTCGTGCTGATGGAGTACACGGGCATGACCAAGGCCGGGCTGATCACCCAGCACGAGCAGGCCCTGAGCGAGTCGCAGCTGCTCAAGGTGCACTTTGCCGTCAAGGACCTGCTGAAGGAGAAGCCGGTGCAGTATGTGCTGGGGAAGACCGAGTTTTACGGGCTCCCGTTCATCGTCAACTCCAAGGTGCTCATCCCCAGGCCCGAGACCGAAGAGCTGGTGGAGCGGGTCATCGGGGCCATGAAAGGGATGGCGGCGCCCCGCATCATCGACCTGGGCACCGGCTCGGGATGCATTGCCGTCAGTCTCAAGAAGAATCTTCCCGGCGCCGAGGTGACGGCCATCGACGTGTCGGATTTCGCCCTGGAGGTGGCCGCCGTCAATGCCGAGGTGAACGGGGCGGAGGTCCGTTTCCGGGCCTTCGACCTGCTGGAACCTGACGGATGGACCGACGACCTGGTATTTGACGCCATCGTCTCCAACCCCCCTTATGTAAGGAAGTCGGAGAAGGCGGGTATGCGGCGCAACGTCCTGGATTATGAGCCCGAGCGGGCCCTGTTCGTGGAGGATGAGGACCCCCTCGTCTTTTACCGTGCCATCATCGCCTTCGCCCGCAAATACCTGGTCGTGGGCGGCCAGGTGTTCTGCGAGATCAACCAGTACCTGCCCGGGGAGGTGATGACCCTGTTCACGGCACACGGTTTTCATGATGTGGAGGTGCGGGCCGACCTCCGGGGAAATCCGCGCGTCCTGAGCTGCCGGTGGCCGCGATGACTGTTGGCGGTTTACATTCGGGAAACAAAACCTTCCTTTTTCTTTCATTTTTCCTTTACGCAATCTTCAGGTTGCACCAGTATCTTTGATCTTTCAGCGCAATACCAATGGGAGAGGCAAACAGGATACTGGTCGTGGACGATGAATCCTATACGCTCGAGTTCATCAGTTACAACCTCGAGCGCCATGGATTCGCGGTGTATACTGCCACCAACGGGCAGGATGCCCTGCGGCTGGCCGCGGAGGTGGTGCCCCAGCTGGTCCTGCTCGACATCATGATGCCCGGAATGGACGGGGTGGAAACCTGCATCGAAATGCGGAGGATGAAGGAGCTGCGCGATACTTTCATCGCTTTTCTGACGGCGCGGGCCGAAGACTATTCCCAGATCGCCGGGTTCGAGGCGGGTGCTGACGACTACATCAAGAAGCCGGTGAGGATGGACGTCCTCATCCCCCGGATCAAGGCCCACTTCCGGAGGCTCGGCAAAAGGCCTCGAAAACGGGCGATCCGCGCGGGCGACCTGCTCCTGTATCCCGACAGCCACAAAGTGGAGCGCGACGGCCGGCCCGTGGCGCTGAACCGCAAAGAGTTCCGGATCCTTCAGGTGTTGGCCGAGAACCCGGGCAGGACATTCCCGGCCCGCAGCCTGTATGCGGCCGTTTGGGAGCCGGATGCACAGGTCGATGTGCGGACCGTCAACGTCCACATCAGCAGGCTGCGCAGGAAACTGGGCCCTGAGGTGATCCTCACGGAAGGCAGGGACGGCTACCGCATCATCAGATAAGGGGGTTGATCCTTTTGCCGGTGTTGAACAGTTCCTCGAGGAAGTCGAAACTGCGTCCATAGACCCCCGGCTCGCTGCTCTCCCTGGGGCCGGCGATGTTGAGGGTCTTCACCTTGTAGTGTTTCAGCCAGCTGCGGATCTCGTCGATCTTCTCCTCCGACCCCAGCGCGATGTAGAGGACCGGCCTTTTCAGGTTGATGCACAGTTCGATGGCAAGCCGCGTGCCCTTGTCGGGGGCTTTGTTGTAAAGGACCAGCGTGGCATCGCTCATCAGCACGTTCTGACGGGTGCGGGAGGCATAATCGGCCGTCGGCATCTCCCGGAGGGGGTAGAGCTCGTGGAGGGGCCCGTCCTCCGCCTTGCGGCCGCGCGGGCACCAGCCGCCGCAGGGGATCCCGTGCAACAGGGCGAAGTCGAGCGCAGCCCGGTCCACGCCGGTCTGCCCCCCGGAAATGATCCGTATGGTCGGCAGCTTGCTCATTTTCGAGAAATAAAAATAGCGAAAATGAAGATTATCATTGTCGCTATATTGCATGATATGAAGAAAAATTTACCTTCCCGGCGGCTGGATGACGACAAATGAATCCTGCCCTTTCTCCTTCCCGTGGGAGAGGTACTGCTGGTAGGATTTGTCCAGCAGGAACGAACTGGGATGGTCCTCCAGGTTGATCACCCAGTAAAATCCCTCTTTCTTGTCCCTGACAACACAGTAAAAATCGGGGAGGATCCCGTCAAGCATGTCTTCGACCTGTTCAAATGCCATCATGTATGTCTTGTGCTAATTAATCAGAGTGCGAAGGACAAAAACTATGCAATTGGGTATCTGTCATAAGATCAGGTAGATAAAAAATCCCGGGTTTCCCTTTCTGGGAAAATATTCCGGATTATGAGCCAATTACCTGAATTGGGAAGTGTTCGGCCCTGCAAGATTTCCATGCGGTCAGGAAGGTCGGGGGCGGGATTGGGTGGCTCATGCCCATTGCCCGGAATCCGGAGTGGATCGAGGAAAGAAATTCTAACTAAAAATCCACTGATTCACCCCTTGAGTTGTGGGCTGAAATTGAAAAATGCAAAAGAAGAAGGTCGCCTGCGCGGAATTTTGCAATTCCGGATTTTTTGGAAGAAAGCGATGCAGAAATCAATTCGGATATGGTCAAAATTGGCGCTATATTTATTCTTGTATTTAACTAAATCCCAGCCTTAAGGCCCTGCCAGGGAAATCGACCCCCAGGGTCAAAGGCGGATAGTTTGCAACCTAATCCCTTAGCCATGAAAAGATCATTCTTCATCATCTGCGCATTCCTGATGGTCGTCATCCAGACCATCCATTCACAAGATCCGGTCATCACCCTATCCTTTACCGCAGTGTATTCGGGACAGCATGTTCCTCTGGATAGCATCAGGATCTCAAACTACTCGAGTGGGGGCGACACGGTGATTTATTCGCCGGATACCATTCTTCATTTAAATGCGATAACCTCCCTGTCAGGGAAATATCAAGACGTGCAACCTTTCACAATGGGGCAGAATTTCCCAAATCCCTTTATGGATCAGACGTTGGTGAATATCCACATCCCCGGCGATGGCATTGTCCATCTGATCCTTTACGACATCATGGGCGTAACCCTGGCTGAGCATGCCATCGGGCTGGAAGCGGGTGTTCATTCATTCGCTGTATTGGCGGGCAGAACAGGATGCTACCTGCTGAGGGCCGGCTGGCGTAATGAAACAAGGACCATAAAGATGTTCTGCCTGGATGACGGACCGGGGCCTTCTGCCGACATCCGTTATCGCGGAAGTGCCACAGGCGTGCCCGTCAACAAGGGTTCGGATGTCCTTACCCATAAGGATCCCATGAAACAGTTTCTTCAACAGGTCCCGAAAGCCATCAGCATTGAGCCGCCAGATGCCACGGCTTATGATGAGATGACACTGACGTTCGATCCCGGTGAAGCATGTTATCAAAATGGAAGCCTTTCCGGATTGCCATACGTGGCAATGCATTCAGGGGTGGAATTCATTTCGGGTGACGGGTGGCAGCACATCGTCCCTTTCGATGGTCAGGGTTTTAATGGTCAGCCCCCGATACTCGAACCCACGGCTGACGGCAAATACTCGATCACTTTTACGCCCGCCGAATATTTCGGACTGAATGGCGAGGTGGTGACAAAGATCTGCGCGGTCTTCAACAACGGTTCCAACTGGACGAATGAAGGAAAGGATTTCAACATCAGCGGAACCGGCTGTGCCGACTTTTACATCCCCTTGTACCTGCCGTTTCAATTTCAACCCGGGGACGTGCTTCTTTACACGGCCTTCTCCCAGAAAGGCGTGGCGACCCTCGTCGATGCACCGGTGAACAGCACGGATTATTCATTTGACTATGGTGACTTCGCGCCTTGTCCGGGCACCCCCACCGTTACATTCGCCGGCCAGACCTACAACACCGTATGGATATCAGGACAATGCTGGATGAAGGAGAACCTGAATGCCGGGTTCATAAACAACTGGGGACTCGACCAGTCGGACAACGGAAACCCCGAAAAGTATTGCTATGACGGCGATCCGGTGAACTGTGCCATTTATGGCGGATTATACCAATGGGATGAGATGATGCAGTATGCCGAAGCACCGAGGGCCAGGGGATTATGTCCTCCGGGGTGGCACATACCCACCTTCCAGGAGTGGGATACCCTGTTCCATCACCTGGGAGGCTATGAGGTGGCAGGAGGTCCGCTCAAGGAGGCTGGCTTTCTGCATTGGGCCTCTCCCAACACGGGAGCGACCAATGCCAGCGGATTTACAGCATTGCCGGGCGGTTACAGGGATTTTTCCGGCAATTCGTTCGCATCGATCAATTCATTTGGGAGTTTCTGGTCATCCACCGCACAGGACGATCAAACAGGCTCAAATGCCGGGCTGACCCACTCCGACGATAACGTTTTCTGGTACAGCAGCATGAAGCATTTCGGCTATTCTGTCAGGTGCATCAGGAATGACGAAACCGAGGGCCAGGTCGCTCATTGGATCTTTGAGAACAATGCCGATGACCAGGTCGGGAATTACAATCCCTCACCCGATGGAATCGTTGACCTTGCCTTTGCCCAATCATACAAACCTGCTGCCGGACTTTGCGCGGCATTCAACGGAACATCCACCATCATCGAAATACCTGGCGGTGATTCCCTCATAAACACCCCGGATTTCACCCTGTCGTTCTGGGTGAAGACCAATTCCATCGGTCATGTGGGTGCCAATGGGCAGCCCAAGGGGCATTTTGTGATCGGGCTCGCGGCTTTTTACGGGTTCCAGTTTGAGATTTCCCCGGATTACGGATTTTGCAAGTTTGCCGCTTCCTATGAACTGCCCGACGGGAGCACCGCCGGCGTGGACCTGTCGTTTGCCGGCGATGGGCTTACCGGGTCGAACGGCGGCTTGCCGGGTTGGACCTATTGCAAGGACCTCACCGCCTCCGGGGGGTTGCAGGCGCTGCTGAAGGATGTCTGGGCACATGTGGTCTGCACCTATAACAGCGCTACGAAGGAGGGGATCATGTATATCAACGGGGAGAAGATGAAAGCCCAGGACTTTGATCTGTGGCCAAACGGTGATCCGATACAGAATATCGTCGGAATGAAATACGGCGGGATTGAGCCCACGGTATATCCGGTCCTTGCATTCGGATTCATCCGGTCCCGGGAAGGGACACTATGGGCCTATGAGCCCTGGGGGAATTATTACCTGGCCACCTCCAACCATTTCGGCGGTTTCCTCGACAATGTCAGGATCTACCACGTGGCCCTCAAGGGCGATGAGGTCCTGCTGCTTTACGAGACGGAGAAGCCGTAAGGGCAGGAATGCACCGGCCCGGGTCGTTCCTGCCCCGGTGCCGCAGGCTTTCCTCCAGGCATGCAGAGCTGTCGGTTCGTTTTATCCGGACCGGGTGTTCACCTTTGTAATCTTTCAGGTTGTCCGTCAATCCTGACAAACGATCGGATTTTTTTGTAATTTTGCACCCTCAAAAAACACTACATATGTTCGAAGGATTATCGGAAAAGCTGGAACGGTCGTTCAAGGTCCTGAAAGGGCAGGGGCACATCACCGAGGTGAACGTGGCGGAGACGCTGAAGGAGGTGCGGCGGGCGCTGCTCGACGCCGACGTCAGTTTCAAGATCGCCAAGCAGTTCACCGAATCGGTGAAAGACAAGGCGATCGGGCAGAAGATACTCACCTCGGTCTCGCCGGGGCAGCTCATGGTGAAGGTGGTGCACGACGAACTGGCCACCCTGATGGGGTCGCAGTCGACCGACATCAACCTCAAGGGCAACCCCGCCATCATACTCATCGCCGGGCTCCAGGGCTCGGGGAAGACCACCTTCTCGGCCAAGCTGGCCAACTTCCTCAGGAACAAGCGGGGCCGCAACCCCTTGCTGGTTGCCGGCGACGTATACCGCCCCGCGGCCATCGACCAGCTCAAGGTGCTGGGCGGGCAGGTGAACGTCAAGGTCTATACCGAGGAGGGCAGCCGCGAGCCTGTGAAGATCGCGAAGAACGGCATCGCCCATGCCCGGGAGTACGGGCACAACGTCGTGATCATCGATACCGCCGGCCGCCTGGCCATCGATGAGGAGATGATGAACGAGATCACGGCCATCAAGGCGGCCGTCAACCCGCAGGAGACCCTCTTCGTGGTCGACTCCATGACGGGGCAGGATGCCGTGAACACGGCCAGGGCGTTCAACGAGAAGCTCGACTACGAAGGGGTGGTGCTCACCAAGCTCGACGGCGACACCCGCGGCGGGGCGGCCCTCACCATCAAGGCGGTGGTCGACAAGCCCATCAAGTTCGTGGGGATCGGCGAGAAGATGGACGCCATCGACGTGTTCCACCCCAGCCGGATGGCCGACAGGATACTCGGCATGGGCGACATCGTGTCGCTGGTCGAGAAGGCGCAGGAACAGTTCGACGCCGAAGAGGCGCGCAAGATACAGCGGAAGATCGCCAAGAACCAGTTCAATTTCGACGACTTCCTCACCCAGATCAAGCAGATCAAAAAGATGGGCAACGTGAAGGACCTCATGGGCATGATCCCCGGGGTGGGCAAGGCCATCAAGAACATGGACATCGACGACGACGCGTTCAAGGGCATCGAAGCCATCATCTATTCCATGACCCCCGAAGAGCGCGAGAACCCGAAGATACTCAACGGCAGCCGCCGCCGCCGCATCGCGGTAGGCAGCGGCACCGACATCCAGGAGGTGAACCAGCTCATCAAACAGTTCGGCGAAACGCAGAAAATGATGAAGATGATGTCGGGCGGCAAGGGCAAGAACCTGATGCGGGCGATGGCGAATGCGAACAGGATGCCGGGGAGGTAGACTGTTAGATGCTAGACTGTTAGATGCTGGACTATTAGATGCTAGATATTGATGATTGCTGATTGGTGATCGTTGGAGACATGGTTCATTTGTGTCCTTTGTGATGTCCTTTGTGTCCTTTGTGGTTAAATGATGGGTGTTCGGGGCCCTCAAAATTCGAAATACAATAAAACATATTCACACCTATGAAACTAATCGACGGCAAAGAGACCGCAAAACAGATCAAGATGGAGATCGCCACCGAGGTGGCTGCCATGATCGACAGGGGGGAGGACGGTCCCCACCTGGCGGCCGTGATCGTCGGCGACGACCCGGCCAGCCACACCTATGTGAACGCCAAGGAAAAGGCGTGCAGGGAGGTGGGTTTCATGTCGTCGGTCTACCGGCTCCCTGCTGACGCCCCCGAGAGCGAGGTGCTGGAGCTGGTCGACTTTCTCAACAACGACGAGCAGATCGACGGGTTCATCGTGCAGCTGCCGCTGCCGGACCACATCGACGAGAACAAGGTGATCCAGCGGATCCGCCCCGAAAAGGACGTGGACGGCTTCCACCCGGTGAACGTGGGTCGCATGGCCCTCAACCTGCCCTCCTACATCTCCGCCACGCCCTACGGCATCCTCCAGCTGATCGAGCGGTACCGCATACCGACCGACGGGAAGAAGGTGGTGGTGCTGGGCCGAAGCAACATCGTGGGCTCCCCCATGAGCATCCTCCTCTCCCGCAAGGCGTATCCCGGCAATGCCACGGTTACCCTGTGCCACAGCCGCACGAAGAACATCAAGGCATTATGCAGAAGCGCCGACATCCTGGTGGTGGCCATCGGGCGGCAGCATTTCGTCACCGAGGACATGGTGAAAAAGGATGCCGTCGTCATCGACGTGGGCATCCACCGGATCCCGTCCGACGAAACCAAATCGGGCTTCAGGCTGGTGGGCGACGTCGATTTCGAGCTGGTCTCGAAGAAGGCCTCCCTGATCACCCCCGTGCCCGGAGGCGTGGGGCCCATGACCATCGTCAGCCTCCTCATGAACACCCTCAAGGCCCACAAGAAGGAAATATATCCCTAACCAGCTCAATCCGGGGGAAATGCACAGATATCGTCACAGCTTCATCATCCTGGTCCTGACCCTTTACCTGGGAGCGGTGCCACAGGATGCCGTGATGCAACCGGTCCAGGGACCATTGCCGGCCCAAGCGCATGGATCGCAGCTCAAGCCGGCGTTCATCCTGCCCGGGCTCGTCAGCGAGACCTCGGGCCTGGTCTATCATGCCGACGGGCTCTGGACCTTTAACGACAGCGGGGGGGAGCCCGAGCTCTACAAGCTGGACCCCCGCAGGGGCAAGCTCCTCCAGACGGTCGTCGTCACCGGGGCCGGCAACCGCGACTGGGAGGACATGTGCCAGGACGAGGATTATTTCTATATCGGTGACTTCGGCAACAACCGGGGCAACCGCGACAACCTGCGGGTATACCGGGTCGCCAAGCCGGTTGCCGGCGGTGAAGCGGTCGTGCGCCTGCCCGCGGAGGTGATCGCCTTTCGTTATGCCGACCAGGAGGTTCATGCCGTCCGCGACCGCGACCATGACTTCGATTGCGAGTCGGTCGTCAGCTTTGGCGACAGCTTGCTGCTGTTCTCCAAGAACTGGGTCAACGGCCGGACGCGCATGTACTGGCTCCCCAAAGAGCCGGGCAGCTATGAGATCGCACCTGCCGGCGAGCTCGATGCCCGCGGGCTGGTGACCGGAGCCGATTATTGCAGAAAGAACGGCATGCTGGCCCTGGTGGGGTATACCAACCGGGTACCCTTTGTCATCCTTGTGCCCGGCTTCGACGGCAGCAGCCTCGAAACGGAAGGGGCCTGGCGCATCGATTTCCCGTCCCTCGCCGGTGCACAGACCGAAGGAATCTGCTTCATGGACGAATCGAAGGTCGCGGTGTCGTCGGAAGATACCAAGAAATTCGAGCAGGCGGTATACATCCTGCCCCCGGAGATCCTCCAGGAAAACCGAAAGGAAGAGCGACCATGACCGATGCCGAACTGCTGGAAAAAGGGCTGGCCCTGCCCCTTATGGAAGATTTCTACACCATCCAGGGGGAAGGTTATCATACCGGGAAGCCGGCCTATTTTGCAAGGATCGGCGGCTGCGACGTGGGATGCAGCTGGTGCGATGTGAAGGAGTCGTGGAATGCAGGCCTGTGGCCGCTGACGCCCACCGACGAGATCGTCGGGAGGATCGCGGGCTGCGTTTGCAAGTCGGTGGTGATCACCGGGGGCGAGCCCCTGATGTACAACATGGACTACCTCTGCGCCAGCCTGAAGAAGCAGGGGTTCATGATCTTCCTCGAGACGTCGGGATCCCATCCCCTCAGCGGCACGTGGGACTGGATCTGCCTCTCCCCGAAAAAATTCAGCCCTCCCCTGGGCGAGATATACAACAAAGCCGACGAATACAAGGTTATCATACAGTCGCCCGGCGATTTCGACTGGGCCGAGAAGAATGTCCACCGGCTGCGGGAGGACTGCCGCCTCTACCTGCAGCCCGAATGGAGCCGTGCCGACGACATCATGGGGCCCATCGTGGAGTACGTCAAAAGCAACCCCAGGTGGAATATTTCGTTACAGAGTCATAAATACATGCGGATCCCGTGAGGGTCCTACGCGCCATGAGATACATCCGTCAGCTGATCATCACCATCCTGTTGCTGCAGGTGGCAGCCCTTTTCGGGCAGGACCTCTCCACCCGGTCGAAGAAAGCCGCCCGTGCGTTCGAGGAGGCCGGGCAATGGTTCCGGCTGCAGGACTACGACCAGGCCGAGCGCGAGCTCTTTGCCGCCATCGGTGCCGACTCCCTTTTTTTCGAGGCCTGGGTGGTGCTGGGGGAGCTCTACGAGGAGACGGGGGCGGATGACAAGGCCATCGCCGCCTACCGGGAGGCGGTCCGAATCGACCCCCACAAATACCCGCCGGCCTTCTATTACATGGGCCTTATCGAATACCGCAATGGGATCTACGCCGATGCCCTGGCACACCTCGAGACCTACCTCACCTACGGGCAGGCGACCCTCACGGGCCGCGACCTGGCCGAGAAGTATGTCGCCAACTGCCGGTTCGCCCTGAAGGCCATGGACAACCCGGTGCCGTTCCAGCCGGTGAACCTGGGCGGCGATGTCAATACCGAATTCAACGAATACTTTCCCTGCCTCACGGCCGACAACCAGACCCTGCTGTTCACCCGGCTGGTGGACGACCCCGGCTCGTTCACGGGGCGGCAGGAGGATTTCTTCATCAGCACCCGGTCGGGGGGTGAATGGCAGCCGGCCGTCAACATCGGACCGCCCATCAACACCCTTTACAACGAGGGGGCGCCGACCCTTTCGGCCGACGGCAACGTGCTGGTGTTCACCGCCTGCGAGAGCGTCAACGGCTATGGTGAGGGCCGGCGGGGCTACGGACGGTGCGACCTGTTCATCTCCACCCGGCGGGGCCTCTCCTGGAGCCGGCCCGAGAATGCCGGGGTGCCCGTCAACTCGGGCAACTGGGAATCGCAGCCGTCGCTGGCCGCCGACGGCCGCACGCTCTATTTCGTGAGCAACCGCGACAACGACTACGACATCTGGATGTCGACCCTTGACGAGAACGGCGACTGGAGCCTGCCCGAAATGCTCGGCGGCAACATCAACACCTCCGGGTACGAAGGGTCGGTGTTCATCCACCCCGACAACCAGACCCTCTATTTTTCCTCCGACGGTCATACGGGCATGGGGGGCATGGACATCTTCTACAGCCGCCGCGACAGCACCGGCGACTGGGGCAGGCCCGTCAACCTGGGCTATCCCATCAACACCCACAAGGACGAGAACAGCATCCTCATCAGTGCCGACGGCGGGCTTGCCATGTTCGCCTCCGACCGGGAAGCCGGTTTCGGGGGGCTCGACCTCTACCAGTTCGAGCTCTACGAGGAGGCCCGGCCACAGTACGTCACCTACCTCAAGGGTACCGTGTTCGACGAAGAGACCAGGGCCAAGCTGGGGGCCCGCTTCGAGCTCACCGACCTGGAAACGGGGGAGGTGGCCGTGCGGTCCTTCTCCAACGAGCAGACCGGGGAGTTCCTGGTATCCCTGCCCACCAACAGGGACTATGCACTCACCGTCTCCCGCGACGGTTACCTGTTCTATTCCGGAAACTTCAGCCTGCGCGGATCGGGCACCACGGCCGACCCCTATCTCAAGGACATCCCCATGAAACCCATCAAAGTGGGCGAGACGGTGGTGTTGAGGAACATCTTTTTCGAGACCGACAAGTACGCCCTGAAGGAGGCCTCGGTCATCGAGCTTGACAAGCTGGCCGGGCTCCTCGAAAGTAACCCCGGGGTCAGCATCGAGATCGCCGGCCACACCGACAACGTCGGGACGCCGGATTATAACCTGGAGCTCAGCAGGAACAGGGCCAGGGCGGTCTACGACTACCTTGCCGGCAAAGGGATCGACCCCGCGCGGCTGAGCTACAAAGGGTACGGCGAGACCAGCCCCGTCGACACGAACGATACCGAAGCGGGCAGGGCCAACAACCGGCGGACGGAGTTCGTGGTCGTCGACGGCGGCGGCGGGGCCGGGCGGTAGATCGCCGGAATGCATGCCCTGCGGCGGCAGATCAGGAGTGTCGTCCAGAGTTGTTTTGAATTCAATCTAAATTGCCCATACTATTCCCGTTTCTGCAGCTATCTTATTATATTTGCCTTCCATTTATAAACCTAGATAGCATGCTGATGAAGCGAACGATCACAACCCTATTCACCTTCCTCCTCATACTGACCCACCTCCGTGCCGACGAGGGGATGTGGATCCCCCTGCTCCTGGGCGAGCTCAATGAATCGGAGATGCAGTCGATGGGCATGAACATCACTGCAGAGGACATATACAGCATCAACGGCTCGAGCCTCAAGGACGCCATCGTCATCTTCGGGGGCGGATGCACCGGCGAGCTGATCTCCGACCAGGGGCTGGTCCTTACCAACCATCATTGCGGGTACGGCCGCATCCAGTCGCACTCCTCGGTGGAGCACGATTACCTCACCGACGGCTTCTGGGCGATGACGAAGGAGGAGGAACTTCCCAATCCCGGCCTCTCCGTCACCTTCCTGGTCCGCATGGAAGAGGTCACCGGCAGGGTGCTGGAAGGGGTGACGGACGACATGCCCGAATACAAGCGGGACGAGGTCATCCGCGCCAACATCGACAGTGTGAGGGCCCGGGCCACCGAAGGCACCCACTACGCGGCCGTGGTGAAGCCGTTCTTTTACGGGAACAGGTATTTCCTGTTCGTGAACGAGGTCTTTGATGATGTGCGCCTGGTGGGCGCGCCGCCCTCCAACATCGGGAAATTCGGCGGCGATACCGACAACTGGGTCTGGCCGCGCCATACGGGCGATTTTTCGCTCTTCAGGATCTATGCCGACAAAGACAACAAGCCCGCCAAATATTCGGAGGACAACATACCCTACCAGCCCAGGAAGCACTTCAAGATCGCGCTGGACGGCGTCGACGAGGACGACTTCACCTTCGTGTTCGGCTACCCGGGCAGCACGCAGGAGTATATCCCCTCGTGGGGCATCGACCTCCAGGTGAACACCGTCAACCCGGTGCGGATCGGCCTGCGCGACAAGCGGATCGAGATCTTCAAGAAATACATGGACAGCAGCCCGGAGATCCGGATACAGTATGCGGCCAAGCAGGCCGGCATCTCCAACGGCTGGAAGAAATGGATCGGTGAGAACCGGGGCATCAAGCGCCTGAAAGTGATCGAGAAGAAGCGGCAGTATGAGCAGCAGTTCGCCCAGTGGGCCAACGCCACCTCCGAAAGAAAGGCCCGGTACGGCGGGTTGCTCCCCGCGTTCGAGGAGCTGTACGGCAGCCTGTCGCAGGTGCAATACAATGCCACTTACCTGCGCGAGGTCTCCTCGGGCATCGAGGTGCTCCGGTATGCCACCCGGTTCAGCAGGCTGGTGGAGGTTTCGAAGGACAAGGCCAGGAACGGGGAGATGGAGGACCAGCTGCAGCGCTTGAAGCAAGGGGTGGCGCCCCATTTCAAGGATTACCAGGCGCGGGTCGACCGCGAGGTCTTCGTCGCCCTGATGAGGGACTACTTCGACCACGTGGACCCCGCCGAGATGCCGGAGGAGGTGAAATCCTTCCGCGACAAGCACAAGGGTGATTACAACGCCATGGCCGATGCCGTGTTCGAAGGGTCGCTCTTCGTTACCGGTGAAGGGATCACGGCCTTCCTTGACGACTACCGGGCGGCCGACCACAAGAAGATCGAGAAGGACCCTGCCTACCAGCTGGGCACGGCCTTTTCCTCGCGGTATTACAGCACCTACCAGCCGACGCTGCGCGGGGCGGACCGGCGGCTCGACAGCCTGATGCGCCATTACATGCAGGCCCAGATCGACATGGAGCCCGACATCCGGTTCTATCCCGATGCCAACTTCACCCTGCGGGTATCCTACGGCAACGTAAAGGGCTTCAGCCCCGACGACGCCAGGAACTATAACTATTATACCACCCTGGCCGGGATCATAGAGAAGGAGGACCCCGAGGTGTACGATTATGTGGTGGAGGAGAGGCTGAAAGAACTTTACAGGGACAAGGACTATGGCCCCTACGGCGAGGGCGACGGCACCATGCGCGTTTGCTTTATCGCCACCAACCACACCACCGGGGGCAACTCCGGCAGTCCCGTCCTCGATGCCGACGGCCACCTGGTGGGGCTCAACTTCGACCGGTGCTGGGAGAGCACCATGAGCGACCTGTATTACGACATCAGCCAGTGCCGCAATATCGCGCTGGACATCCGGTACTGCCTTTTCATCATCGACAAATTTGCCGGCGCCGGCCACCTCGTGGAAGAGATGACCATCGTGAACGATGCCGGATCGGCCAGCATCGATTAACATAATACTGCAAGCCCATGATCAAGATCTATCACAACCCCAGGTGCAAGAAATCACGTGCAGGACTGCATCACCTCGAGGGAAAAGGGGTGGAGTTCGAGGTGGTGGAATACCTCAAGGACCCTGTCACCCAGGAGGAGCTGAAGGACATCCTCGCGAAAATGAATGTGAAGCCCGCCGACATGGTGCGCACGCAGGAGGAAACGTATAGGAAAGAGCTGAAAGGTAAGAACTTCACCGATGACGAGTGGGTGAAGATCCTGGTGGAGAACCCGAAGCTGATCAAGCGCCCCATCGTGGTGA
>CAYLTG010000079.1:0-16489 GCA_964386225.1 uncultured Bacteroidales bacterium | reverse complement strand
TGGTGGAGTCGATCGCCAATACCCGCTACAACCAGAAATACTTCCCCAACATCAAACTGAGCAAGTACCTGAAAGCCTCGACGGATACGGGCTTGCTCTCCAGTGCGGGGATCGTGTTCCTTGCCATTCCGTCCAATGTGACCGTGGACTATGTGCTCGGCCATCGGCACCTCCTGCGCGACGAGGCCATCCTGCTGAACATGGCCAAAGGGTTCAGCAAGGACCAGAAAACGATCACGGAAGCTATGGCTTCGCGGCTGCCCAACCCCATCTGCAGCTTCAAAGGGCCCACCTTCGCACGGGAACTGATCAACAAACTGCCTACGGGATTTACGGTCGGAACGAAGGTCGGCGCGCACCGGGAGCTGTTCACCGGCCTGTTCGCCGACACGCCCATCCATGTGGATTTTTCCGATGACGTAAAAGGGGTCGAGGTGCTCAGCATCCTCAAGAACATCTATGCCATCGCCACCGGCATCGTCGATGCGCACTTCAATTCGCCCAACCTTCGGTTCCTGTTCCTGACCAAGGCGTTCAACGAGATGCGCGAGATCCTGGTCCAATACGGCGGGAAAGAATCCACCATGTTCAAATACTGCGGCTATGGCGATTTCACCCTCACCGCCCTCAATGACCTCAGCCGGAACAGGACCCTCGGCCTGCTCATCGGCAAAGGGTTCTTCACCGACGACATCTCCGACAAGGTGGTGCTGGAGGGCAAGATCGCCGTAGGGGTCTTCTGCGAGGGGATCTCCAAAAAGAACAAACTGAACAGCCACTACCCCATCATCGCAGAGCTCTATAAGGTATTCAACGAGAAGAATTACGACGTCTCCGCCTTTGTAAGCCGCGTTCTCAGCGCCTGATCAGAGGCCGTCGAGCACCGCCGCCAGCTGCGCGGTGAGGTTTTTCCTGAAATATTTCTCAATGCCTTTCCCGGGCGGTTCGGGCACATTGTCGCGGTACCTGATGAACTGGCTCAGGATGGCCATCTTGACCCCTGTCACGTCGTGATGGTCGACCGTTATGCCGGCACCCGTCTCGGCCAGGATGGCGGCAGCATCCCCGTCGGTGGGTCCGATGCACAGGACCGGCCTGCCGGCACGCAGGTATTCGAATAGCTTCCCGGTGACGACCAGGCGGGCGTTGGGTGACTCGTTGATGAGCAGCAGCAGCAGGCGCGACCTGGCCTGGAGCTTCTCCACCTCGGAGTGGGGCAGGTATTCGATCACGTTGAGGTGCTCCCCAAGGCCGTGTTCTGCGATGCTGGACCTCACCGAATGGTCTACCTGCCCGATGAGGTTCACCTGCAATGCCTTTTTGAGATCCTCGTGCTCCGCACACAACTCTTTCAAGGCCTGCCATAAGGCCTGCGGATTTCTCGATGGCACCATCGAACCGATGTGGTCGAGGGAGAACCTGCCGTCGGGGCGCACTTCGCCGGGTGCGTGCAAGGTTCCGTCATAGCCGTTGGTGATCACTTCATAGGGCCGTGCATGGATGCCCTCAAAGTCGTCTTTCATGCCCTGACCGACCACCACCACCCTGTCGGCGGCCATCAGGACCGCCTTCTCGAGGCGCCGGTGCCTGCGATCGCTCCAGGGGGTGAGCATCAGGTCGCCGTAAAAGTCGATGTTGGTCCATGGGTCCCTGAAATCGGCCACCCATGGGATCCCGAACCGGCTCCTGAGGGCAAGGGCGATCAGGTGCATGCTGTGGGGAGGACCGGTGGAGACCACCGCATCCACGGGATGGTCAGCCAGGTATTGTGACAGGTACTTCACAGAAGGCCGGATCCAGAATTTCCTCGCATCCGGGATGAACAGGTTGCCGCGGACCCATACCGCCAGCTTTTCGAGGATGGATGGCGCCTTGCGCTCGCTGAGGAAGCCGGTCTTGATCCGGTCGGTATGTTTCCTTCCCGTGAAACGCTTGTAGAAGGTGTAGGGCTCCCAGATGCGGGTGCGGAGCACTTCCAGTCCCTCGGGCACATCTTCCAGCAGCGAAGGGTCATCGGCTGGGGACTCGGGGTTCTCCGGAGTGTAGACCACCGGTTCCCATCCGAATTCGCGCAGGTACTTGACGAACTTGAGCCAGCGCTGCACCCCGGCCCCTCCCGTGGGAGGCCAGTAATAGGTTATGACCAGGACGCGCTTCATTCCGGCTTGGAAAGATAGCTCTTCAGGGAAAACAATCCGTACCCCACCACCAGCAGGATGACCAGGAGCGAGCTGGCGAAGGAGATCGTCTCGCCCACCCGGTACACACGGGGCTCGAACCTGAACTCCACCATGTGCTTGCCTGCCGGGAGCACCATGCCGCGCAGCACATAGTTGACCCGGAAATGCGGCACCTGCGTTCCGTCAAAATAAGCGTTCCAGCCCTTGTCGTAATAGATTTCCGAGAACACCACCAACTGGTCCTTGCTGGTGTTGGTCTGGTACTTGAGGTCGTTCGGGGCGTACTCGATGAGCTTGATCCTCGCTGTTGAGTCGTAAGTGGGTGCGAAACCGTTCAGGAGGTTCTTGAACCGCTCGTCGATGACGGCGGTAGTGGCCAGGTCTACCTTGCCCAGGGCCTCGATCTCCTCATCCGCATTATCCACCACCAGGTAATCCTGCACGAACCAGGCATTTCCGAATGCCCCGGGATTGGGCACCACAGAGGGTTTGTTGTTGTCGTCGGGCTGAATAAAGTATTTTGTATTCAGCATATTGAGCACATCGAGGTTGAAATTCCTCTTGATGTAGTGGTCATAAAGCTCCTGGTACCTCCTGAGTTTGGCACCGTGGTAACCGCCCACGGACTTGTGGTAATAGGATGTGCTGGCATCGGCGAAGGGATCGACCGTGAAATTGAGCACCCGGAAGTTCGGGTCCTGGTCCTTGAGGATCATCTCGTCGGCCCTGGTCATCGGGTAGGGCCGCTCCACCCTGCTCTTGCTGACGAAGTCGTCGCTGGTCAGGTAGCGCTTTCCTACCGTCCACATGTCCACCAGGATGAAGAGTCCCAGCAGCAGGAATGCATACCCCGCCTTGAGCCGGCCCTTGATGTAGAACCATAGCAAGCCGGCTGTGAGCAGGATGAAGATGAATGACCGGAGTGCGTCCAGGCGCAGGATCCGCAGGCGGTCGTCGCGGATCGCCTGCAGCAGCCAGTCGGGGTACACCTGTTTGAGCTGGGCATCGCCGGCCGATTCAAAGCCGAAGAACAGGCCCGGGAACAGGACGAAGAGCAGCACGAACCCAGCGGTGATGTAGAGGGCAAGTGAAAGGGCCCGGATCAACCGGCCCGTGTCCTCCTTCCGTTTCCTGAACACTTCGTTCAAGGCCGCAAAGGCCAGGATGGGCATGGCCAGCTCGGCGATGACCAGGGTCATCGATACGGCTCTGAATTTATTGTATCCCGGGAAATACTCCAGGAAGAAATCCGTCAGGGGCATCAGGTTCTTTCCCCATGCCAAAAGGATCGACAGGACCGTGCCTGCCACCAGCCACCACTTGAAGCTCCCCTTCAGTGTAAAAAGGCCGAAAACGAACAGGAAGACCACAATGGCCCCAATGTACACCGGTCCCGATGTAAATGGCTGCGTGCCCCAGTAGGTGGGCATGTTCTTGATGACCTCCCGCGCCTGATTCGCAGGTATATTATTGTTTATCAAAGCCTTGTAGGTACTGCTGCCGGTGGTGAGCTCCCCGTTGGAGGCACCCCCGTGGAAGTTGGGGATGACCAGCGTGCCCGTTTCGGCGATGCCATAGCTCCACTGGGTCGCGTAGTCCTTGTCGAGCCCCGAGGTTCGGTTCTCTTGTTCGGTGGTCAGCTCCGACTTGCCCCGGATCGAATAATTGCCATACTCATAGGTGGCCCACAGGTTGGTGATGTGGGTGAGCACGGCAATGAGCGCAGCCACCACCAGGATGCCGCTCGCCCGGAAGAAATGGGGTAGGGTTTTCGTGCGCACTGCCCCGATGAACTCGGTGATGCCCAGGAGAAGCACCAGGAGCATCAGGTAATAGGTGATCTGGGGATGCCCGGCCCTGATCTCCAGCGACAGGAACAGGAGGGTGAGGATACCGCCCGGCACGTATTTCCCGCGGTAGGCCAGGATCATGCCGGCAAGGGCCGGCGCCATGTAGCCGATGGCATGTGCCTTGGAGTTGTGGCCGGCCTCCAGGATGATCAGGAAATAGGAGGAGAACCCGTAGGCGATGGCCCCGGCGATGGCGAGCCAGGGATTGATGCCCAGCACCACCAGGAGGATGAAGAAACCGATCATGTAGAGAAAGACCATGTCGGCCGGGTGAGGCAGCCCGAGCCTGAAAATGTCGTCCACGTAGCGCACCAGGTTGGCGTTGTAGCGCGTGGATATCTGGTAGGCGGGCATCCCCCCGAACATGGAGTTGGTCCACAGCGGCTCCTCGCCGGTCTTCTCCCGGAAATCGGAGATCTCTTTCGACATCCCCTTGAAACGGATGGTGTCATCCTGCCGCAGCACCTTGCCTTCCATCAGGGGACTGAGGAATGCCAGGGCCAGGCCTATGAAGATCACGATGGCAGCCACATAGGGAAGGACCGTTTTGATCTGGAATTTTTTCATGCTCATTTAGTTTTATCCTCTTCAACTTCTTCGTAATCGACATACTCACCGATGTCGTCGAGGGCGCCTTTCCTGTCAGGCATATGGTCGACATTGACCTTTCCCCGCTGCTGCTTCTGCTGCTGTTCAAAACCCTTCATGGACCGCCGGATGAAATAGCGGGCCATCCAGGGCAGCACATAGAGGGAGATCAGCCTGAAAATGTAGTAGGCGATGACAATGACGAGTATGGTCCGAAGAAGTTGTACTAACACGATATTAAGCGGGTAATGAAAGAATGGACAAAATTAGGACAAATCTGGAAACGATAGCCGGCATAAACGAAAAAGGAGATGACTGACCGGCCATCTCCTTCCCTGTATGCTGAACCCCTGGGGGCAGTGTTTATCGTTTGTCAAGTTTTTCGTCAGAAACCGTCAGCTTCTTGCGGCCTTTGGCCCTCCTCGAGGCCAGTACCTTCCGTCCGTTCTTGGAAGCCATCCTGGCCCTGAACCCGTGCTTGTTCACCCTTTTTCTCCGCGATGGTTGAAATGTGCGTTTCATTTTGTATTAAATTTTGGGAGTGCAAAATTAGGATAAAAATTCATGTAGACAAATATTTTTTCAATTTATTTGCCCTTGCACGTGGTTTCATCCCATGTGGGAGGCGATCCCTTCATGCAGGACGAACCGGGCCCATCCCAGGAAGGGGGATGATCCCGGATATGAACTGAATTGTCGGCCAAACGAATATTTTTGCTTTATTTGCAAAGGCACATCAACGAAGGTCCGCCGGAGCGGAATCGAAGAACGCATGAAGATCAAAATACTTGAAGGAGTTATCAAGGTCATCCTTTTGGTCCCCATACTGCTGGCGGGCACGGCCGCAAAACCGCAGGTACGCATCAATGAATTCCTGGCCTACAACGCCACCCGGGGCTTCGATCCTGCGACGGGCAATTTTTCCGACTGGATCGAGCTTCATAACGCCGGGGAGTTCCCGGTCCACCTGGGAGGCTACTTCCTGACCGACAACCTGGGCGACACGACGAAATGGACGATCCCGACAGGCACCTTCATCTACCCCAATGACTACCTCCTCATCTGGGCCGACGGCCTTGGCACGGGGCTGCACACCAGCTTCAAACTGAGCAGCGACGGCGAGGAGATCGCCCTCTTCACCCCTGCATATGAACTGGTCGACGCACTGGTTTACGTCCCCCAGCAAACAGACATCTCGTTCGGCAGGTACCCCGACGGCCAGAGCCAGTGGCATTATTTCGGCACTCCCACCCCCGGGTCGGGTAACATGGAACCCGGCCTGGCCCATTTTTACCGTGGAAGCCCTCCGCAATTCTCCATCCCCGGCGGGCTTCATCCTGCTGGCCTGCTGCTGGAACTCACTGCGGAATCAACCGGAACAACCATCCGGTACACCCTCGACGGGAACGAACCCAGGGAGGATGCGGCCGTTTACACCGGCCCCATCGCCATCGACGAGACCACCGTGGTCAGGGCCCGGGCGTTCACGGAAGGGAAACATCCCAGTCCGGTGGTCACGCATACCTATTTCATAAATATCGACAAAGATCTCCCGGTCTTCTCCCTGGTATGTGACTCCGCATACCTGTGGGATGAGGACATGGGCATCTACCTGAACAGCGCCATCGACCAGGAGCGGGCGGCCAACATCGAATATTTCGAGGATGAGCAGGGGATCATCAACCAGCCCGTCGGCATCCAGATCCACGGATTCGTGGCCCGCTACCTCCCCCAGAAGATCTTCAGCCTCAATGCCCGGTCCAAATACGGGCCGCCGGCGCTCGACCATAAATTCTTCCTGGAGAAGGAGATCCACTCTTTTCCTTCCATCTTCCTCAGGAACGGGGGCTTCCCTGAAAACTCCGCCAGCATGCTGCGCGACGGGCTCATGCAGAACCTCGTGGTCGGCAAGGTCGACCTCGATTACATGGCCTACCGGCCGGCCGTCCTCTACCTGAACGGCGAATACTGGGGACTTTACAACATCAGGGAAAAGCAGGGTTCCGACTACCTTGCCGCCAACCGGAATATCAATCCGTCCAACATCGACTTCCTGGAGAACTTTTACATGGACGTGATCGACGGGAGCATCGACCATTTTATGGAGTTCATGGATTTCATCACCGGGAACGACGTCAACAACCCGGCCAACTATCAGCATATCAAGGAGATGATCGACGTGGACAACCTCATCGACTACATGATCACGGAGATCTACTACGCCAACACCGACTGGCCCGGCGCCAACCAGAAATACTGGCGGTCGAAGGAGGAGAACGGCCGGTGGCGGTGGATCCTCACCGACGTGGAGTTCGGGTTCGGGATGGAGGCTGGCTATGACCACAACACGCTGGAATTCGCCCTCGCGGAAGACGGCACCACGTGGGCCAACCCGCCTGCCGCCACCTACATGCTCCGCAGGATGCTCGAGAACGACAGCTTCCGCGATGAATTCATCCAGCGCTTTGCCGCAAGGCTCAACCTTTCCTTTGAGCCCTCCACGGTCATCCACCGGATCGACAGTTTCAGGAACAATGTCGTCGCGGAGATGCCCCTGCAGATCGAGCGCTGGAAGGATGAAGCCTGGATCTCCGGCTGGGGCCAGCCGTACCACGTGATCGAAAGCATGGACCTCTGGGAGGCCGAGATCGAGGAGATGCGCGAGTTTGCCCTCAAAAGGCCATCCCACGCCAGGCAGCATATCATCGAAAAATTCACCCTTGACGGCCTTTCCGAGGTGACCACCGGCAGCGATGGGGGCTATATCCTCGCCAACTCGGTCAGGATGCCCGAAGGCAACAACAGCGGCTATTATTTTACGGGCGTTCCCCTGAGGCTCGAGGCTGTGCCGGAGCCCGGCATGCAGTTCCTTCACTGGATATTTCCCGATTCCCTGTCAGAACACCCTGCGGTCAGCTTCCCGGTTCCCCCCGACGACCTCAACCTGGTGGCCGTGTTCGTGCCGGCCAACGTGCATATATTGCCGGGGCTCATCGTCAATGACCTCACCTTGTTGTCATCGGCGGGGACATATGTTGCCACCAGTGACATCATCATCTTCCCCGACAAGACCCTGGAGGTCCAGCCAGGGGTCGAGATCCTGATGCCCGACTCGTGCAGCATCTACGTGTACGGACAGCTCACGGTGAACGGCACGGCAGCAGCACCGTGCACCATCCGTCCAAATCCGGGGATCAAAGCTACGCGATGGGGCGCCATCTGCATCCAGGACGCGACCGGGGAGGTGGCCCTCAACCACCTCAACATCGAAGGGGCATCCACCGGCAGGGACAAATTCCTCCACAAGGCCGGCATCACCAGCCTCAACTCAGATGTAACGCTGAACCACGTCAGCCTCCTGGGAGCCGACTTCCCCTTCTATTCCGAATACGGGAACATCGTGATCCGCAACAGCTACCTCACCTCCGACAAGACCTGTGACATGATCAACGTGAAATATGCCAGTTCGGCGCTCGTGGACTCCTGCGTCATCAGCGGGAACGAATACCCCGACACGGACGGCATCGATTATGACCAGATCCAGAGCGGGGTTATCAGCAACAACATCATTTCCGGGTTTGCCGGCTTCAACAGCGACGGCATCGACATCGGCGAAGAAGCAAAAGACATCCTGATCGAGAATAACCGGATCTACAATTGCAGCGACAAGGGGATCTCTGTCGGGCAGGCCTCGACGGCGATCATCCGGCGGAACTTCATCTCGGGCTGCAACCTGGGCGTCGGCGTGAAGGACAGCCTGGCGCACGCCACCATCGACCAGAACACCTTTTACCGGAACAACTATGCCGTGGCCTGCTTCGAGAAGAACTGGGGCGCGGGGGGCGGCAGCGCCACGGTAAAGAATTCCATCCTGTCGCAGTGCAGCCTCAGCCCTGTCCTCAAGGATTCACTCTCGACCCTGACGGTGACCTACACCCTGTCCGACACCGATCCCCTCGATGGGGAGGGGAACATCCTGGAGGATCCCGAATTCGTGGAACCCCTGATCATGAACTTCGAGCTCAAGGGATCCTCTCCCTGCATCGATGCCGGCGACCCCTCCTCGCCGCCTGATCCCGACGGGTCGCCCGCCGACATGGGGGCCTACTTCGTGTTCCAGGCCCCGGATCCGGTCCCCCTGGTGATCAACGAGGTCAACTACAACTCCCACCCCGACCACAATGCCGGCGACTGGATCGAAGTGTACAACGGCACCGGGGCCGACATCAACCTCTCGGGCTGGATCTTCAGGGACGGAGAGGACCTTCATTCCTACCGGTTCCCGGAGAACTTCATCCTGGAGGAAGAGGGCTACCTGGTCCTTGTCAACAATGTCGACAGCTTTCAGACCATCTACCCCGGCACCTGGAACTTCCGGGGGCCCTTCGCGTTCGGCCTCAACAGGCAGGAAGAGACACTCCGGCTGTTCGACCCGCAAATGAACCTCATGGACCTGGTGGAATACACCAACCAAGACCCATGGCCCGAGGATGCGGATGGCCAGGGCCACACGATGCAACTGCTGGGTCCGTGGCTCGACAACAACCTGGCCCAGAGCTGGGCGGTGAGCGACGCGATGCTGGGGAACCCCGGGGAGGAGAATTTTGTTTCCTTCGTGCCCGGGCACCCGGCCGCCCCGGAGATCGCGATCCGGCCCAATCCCGCTTCCGGCATCGTTCATGTGAACCCCGGCCCGGTCCATGCCGGTGAGGCCCTGATAGAGGTTATCAACCTGCACGGAAAGACCGAGATTCGTACTGCTGCCGGTCCCGTCCAGGATGGGAACGAGGTAGCGGTCGACCTGCGGAGGCTTCCAAGAGGAATCTATATCTTGAAGGTGGTGTCCGGCAACAGGATCCTCACCGGTAAGCTCATCCTGCATTGACAGGTTCGACTTTACAATTTCACTATTTTCCGCATGCAGCTTCGCCCATCCGATCCAAACCGCAAAAGGTAGACCCCCGGCGGACAATCGCCCATGGGGATGATCCCCTCCGTGCCTCCGGGGAAAGCCCCCCTTCGGACCTCCTTACCACCCAGGTCGGTCAGAAGGTAATCAACGCGGGCGGGCTCGCTGACGATGATGTGAAGCTGGCCGGCAACCGGATTGGGCCAGCAGGACATTCTGTCCTCCATGCTTTGGAAGCCGCTGTTGTCATGCATAAGGGAAAAGTCGGTGAGTTCACCCAGGGCATTGGGATCGTCCCCGTTGATCGCGACAAGGTGATAGATGAGCGTATCGGGAAAAACGTCGGTGATGATGAAATTGTCCTTTTCCCCGCCCCCCATGCCGCTGGCCACCAGGGTGATGTTCTCGTAATGGTGGTACATGAACGGCGACACATGGGTACAACAACCCAAATCACCCGCATAAAAAACCACCTGGTTGGGAAGAGCCCGGAACAGCGGCTCGATCTCCGTCCAGAAATTGGTACTGCCCGGGTAGTAGGGAATGTAATTGAGCACCACGTTCTGGAAGATGCTGTCGGGGCTCCACCAGATCAGTTCGTGAAGAAACACGAAAACATGATTGGATGCCGAAGCCAGGCTGTCGAGGGTGGACACCAGGAAATCCTTCTGGTCGCCTGTGATGCTCCAGTTGCCCAGCGAAGGAACCAGCGTAATGAACAGGTCGCCCTGGTGCCCGAATGCAAAGAAGTAATCACCGAAACGGGCCTCGAACTCCGGACCGATGTCGTGGTTGCCGGCCGCGATGAACAGGGGCATGTCGAACGCCTCCATGTCCGATTGGGCAGCATCCCAGTATTCAGGGGTGGGATGGACCACTACATCGCCTGTCAGGCAACCCAGTTCCAGGTTTTCATACCCGTTGATCATGGGCAACTTGTCCATAAAAGGGGGATAAAGACCATATTGCGCATTCCCGGGCGTGCCATAGGTATGGCCGGCCGTGAAAAACGAATAGAGCGGCACGGCTTCCTGCGCTTGCATTGTGATGCAGCACAATAAAAAGCAAACCCCGGGGAGGATCCTTGATAGCATACCATAAAATTAGTAAATATTGTGTTCCGGGGGCAGGACACCTGCAAAAACAAACCCGCTCTTGCCCCTTATCCGGGAAAGTTTATTAGCTTTGCCCGAAACAAAGCTTGACCAATGAAGACACTATACCTGCATGGCCTCGACAGCCATCCCACCCCCGAAAAGAACAAGATCATGAAGGATGCAGGCCTCGACCTGACGGCCCTGCACATCAATTACAGGGAAAAACTGGGCGTTTACGAGACCATGAAGGACACCGCCCTCCGCAAGAAGACCCAGTTCATCATCGGAAGTTCCCTGGGCGGATACATCGGCAACCTGCTGGCCGAGGACCTCGGCCTTCCCTGCCTGCTGTTCAACCCGGCCATGCATTATACCGATGTCTTCTATTCGAAAATGCCGGTCATCGAGAAACCTGCATGCCCCGCCCGATATGTGGTCCTGGGCCACAATGATCCCACGGTGAACCCCCACCACACCATGAAGGTACTCGCCGCTTCGATCGACAACGACATCGATCAGCGCATCATCACCTGCCATTGGCTGGGGCACCAGGTGGATTCCCGGACATTCGGGGAAATGCTAAACTGGGCCATCTTCAACATGAAGGAGCAGCGTTTTTGGAAAGGATAGAAGAAGGCAGATGACAGATGGCATCGTTCAGGGCGGTGGCGGCGACCTGACGCTATAAACCCCATTCACCCCATTTACCTATTTACAAATCCACCCACCCCCCTGCTACTTAAGATAAACTTAACCCACTGTGAACCTTTAAACAGGTTTTTTTTGTAATATTGCAGACTGTTTTTGGTATTTTGTAAATTCCAGATAATCAAGCATTAAGTATATTAAATCTTAAATATTTTATTATGGCAAAACATGTTTATACGTTCGGTGATAAAAGAGCCGAAGGTAATGCAACGATGAAGAACTTATTGGGCGGGAAGGGCGCCAACCTGGCCGAGATGAACCTGATCGGCGTGCCCGTGCCCCCGGGGTTCACGATAACCACCGAAGTGTGCACCCTGTATTACAAGGAAGGCCGCGAGCAGGTGATCGAGCTCATCCGCCCCGAGGTGGAGAAGGCTGTCAGGAATGTGGAAACCATCATGGGTACCACGTTCGGCGACAAGGAGAATCCCTGCCTGCTTTCGGTCCGTTCCGGCTCCCGCGCCTCCATGCCCGGCATGATGGACACCGTCCTGAACCTCGGCCTCAATGACGTGGCCGTGGAAGGGATCGCACGGCGCACCGGCAACGAACGTTTTGCCTGGGATTCCTACCGCCGCTTCGTGCAGATGTTCGGTGACGTGGTCCTCGAAATGAAACCCGAATCCAAGGAAGATGTCGATCCCTTCGAGGAGATCATCGACCACATGAAGGAGGAGAAAGGTGTCAACCTCGACACCGAGCTCACGACCGACGACCTCAAGGAACTGGTCGCCAGGTTCAAGAAGGCCGTCAAGGAAAAGACCGGCAAGGATTTCCCCGACGATCCGTGGGAGCAGCTGTGGGGATCGGTCATGGCCGTATTCGGCAGCTGGATGAATCCCCGGGCCATCCTCTACCGCAAACTGAACAACATCCCCGACGACTGGGGTACGGCCGTCAACGTGCAGGCCATGGTATTCGGCAACATGGGCCAGGATTCGGGTACGGGTGTGGCCTTCACCCGTGACGCCGGCACCGGCGAGGACATCTTCAACGGCGAATACCTCATCAACGCCCAGGGGGAGGATGTGGTAGCCGGAATCCGCACGCCGCAGCAGATCACAAAGGAGGGATCCATCCGCTGGGCGAAGCTGGCCCAGGTATCCGAAGAGGACCGCAGGACCAACTTCCCCTCCCTCGAAGAGGTGATGCCCGAGGTCTACAAGGAGCTCGATACCATCCAGCAAAAGCTGGAAGACCACTACAAGGACATGCAGGACCTGGAGTTCACCATCCAGGACCGCAAGCTCTGGCTGCTCCAGACCCGGAACGGAAAACGTACCGGGGCCGCCATGGTGAAGATCGCGATGGACATGTACAATGCCGGCGCGCTCGACAAATACACCGCGCTGATGCGGGTGGAGCCCAACAAGCTCGACGAACTGCTGCACCCCGTCTTCGACCTTGACGCCATGGCCAGGGCCCGCGTCATCGCCAAAGGGCTTCCCGCCTCCCCGGGCGCTGCCACCGGACAGATCGTCTTCCACGCCGACGAGGCCGAGGAGATGGCCGGCGACGGCAAGCAGATGATCCTGGTCAGGATCGAGACCTCCCCCGAAGACCTGGCCGGCATGAACGTGGCCAACGGCATCCTCACCGCCCGCGGCGGAATGACCTCCCATGCCGCCGTTGTGGCCAGGGGAATGGGCAAATGCTGCGTCTCCGGGGCCGGCTCCATCAAGATCAACTACAAGGAACGGACGCTCACCTGCGACGGGAAGACCTACCAGGAGGGCGACTGGATCTCACTGAACGGTTCCACCGGCGAGGTGTACGAAGGTCAGATCGCCACCCGCGAGCCCGAGCTCAGCGGCGACTTTGGCGAACTGATGCTGCTGGCCGACAAGACCGCAAGACTGAAAGTACGCACCAATGCCGACACCCCCCACGATTCTGTGGTGGCCCGTGAATTCGGAGCCCTGGGCATCGGCCTCTGCCGGACCGAGCACATGTTCTTCGGCGAAGGGAAGATCCAGGCCATGCGTGAAATGATCCTCGCCAAAGACGAGGAGGGCAGGAAGGCCGCACTCGACAAGCTGCTGCCCATCCAGCGCGAGGACTTCGAAGGCATCTTCGAGGCCATGAAGGACCTCCCGGTGACCGTCAGGCTGCTGGACCCCCCCCTGCATGAGTTCGTGCCCCACGATGAGAAAGGCCAGCAGGAAATGGCTGACCTCATGGGCATCACCCTCAAGGAAGTGAAAGAGAAGGTGGAGGACCTGGCGGAGTTCAACCCCATGCTGGGCCACCGTGGCTGCCGCCTGGGCAACACCTACCCGGAGATCTCCGAAATGCAGGCCCGCGCCATCATCGAGGCTGCCATCAACCTCAAGAAAAGGGGCGTCAACGCACACCCCGAGATCATGATCCCGCTCACCGGCACCCTGGCAGAAATGAAGATGCAGGAGGAGATTGTCAGGAGTACCGCCGAAAAGGTCTTCGAAGAGCAGAACGAACGGGTCGAATACCTGGTGGGGACCATGATCGAGGTTCCGAGGGCTGCGCTCACCGCCGACGAGATCGCTCAGTCGGCCGAGTTCTTCTCCTTCGGCACCAACGACCTCACCCAGATGACCTTCGGGTATTCCCGCGACGACGCAGGGAAATTCCTGCCGGTATACCTCAAGAAGAACATCCTCAGCGTGGACCCGTTCCAGGCCCTCGACCAGTCCGGCGTGGGCCAGCTGGTGGAAATGGCTGTCAAGAGAGGCCGGAAGACCCGCAAGGACATCAAGCTGGGCATCTGCGGCGAACATGGAGGAGAACCCTCCTCGGTGGAGTTCTGCCACCAGGTGGGCCTCAACTATGTGAGCTGCTCCCCCTACCGGGTGCCCATCGCCAGGCTGGCCGCAGCCCAGGCCGTAGCCCGGAAGAAAATGGCCAAGGCCGCCAAGAAAGCAGCCAAAAAAGCCAAAAAAGCAGGGAAGAAAAAGTAATCCCCGCCAGGGCAACAGAAAAGAGGCTGTTCCGGGAATCCCGGAGCAGCCTCTTTGTTTTGGCAGAAATCCACAATGGCTGTTCATAACCCGGCACGATCGGGGCTCAGCCATCCCCCTTTTTCCTCTTATTTTGTAACCGTTCTAAATTGATCCGCCGGATTTTGAAAATATCTTTTTTGACTAATTTTGCGGAGCAAATCCCTTTGTTACTCAAATAACAAACATAAAATCAAATCATATCGCTATGACTCTAAACAAAGAAAAACTTCTTTCCGATCTTCAGAGCTATGGTATCAGCGAGGTCAGGGAGATCTATCACAATCCATCCTATGAGGAACTTTACAAGCATGAGATGGACCCGACCCTTGAAGGCTATGAAAAAGGTCAGCTTTCCGAGCTTGGAGCCGTCAACGTGATGACTGGGATCTTCACCGGCCGCTCGCCCAAGGACAAATACATCGTGATGGACGAGAAAACGGAGGACACGGTGTGGTGGGCAGCTCCCGGCAACAAATCCGACAACAAACCGGTGGACGACCAGGTTTGGAAGCACTGTTACAAGCTTGGCGCGGAAGAGCTCTCCGGCAAGAAATTATACGTGGTGGATGGCTATGCCGGCGCCAATGAGGATACCCGGCTCAACGTCAGGTTCATCCTGGAAGTGGCGTGGCAGGCACATTTTGTCAAGAACATGTTTATCAGGCCGACGGAAGAGGAACTGAAGGATTTCAAACCCGACTTCGTGGTGCTCAATGCGGCCAAGACCACCAACCCCGAATGGAAGAACATGAAGCGGACCGATGGCGTCCCCCTCAACTCCGAGGTCTTCGTGGTCTTCAACCTCACCGAAGGACGTGCCGTGATCGGAGGAAGCTGGTACGGAGGGGAAATGAAGAAAGGGATCTTCTCCATCATGAACTATTACCTCCCGCTGAAAGGGATCGCCGCAATGCACTGCTCGGCCAACGTGGGCGAGGACGGCGACACGGCCATCTTCTTCGGGCTGTCCGGCACAGGCAAGACCACCCTGTCCACCGACCCCAAACGGGCCCTCATCGGAGACGACGAACATGGCTGGGACGACGACGGCATCTTCAACTTTGAGGGGGGATGCTATGCCAAGACCATCAACCTCGACAAGGACAGCGAGCCCGACATCTACAACGCCATCAAGCGTGATGCGCTGCTGGAGAACGTGACGGTGGATGGCGAGGGACACATCGATTTCAATGACGGATCGGTGACTCAGAACACACGGGTCTCCTACCCCATCTACCACATCGACAACATCGTGAAACCGGTCTCCAAGGCCGGCCATGCCAAAAAGGTGATCTTCCTCACCGCCGACGCCTTCGGAGTGATGCCCCCGGTATCCAAACTCACTCCTGACCAGACCAAGTACCACTTCCTCTCCGGGTTCACGGCCAAGCTGGCAGGCACGGAGCGGGGGATCAACGAGCCCGTGCCCACATTCTCGGCATGCTTCGGGGCCGCCTTCCTCACCCTCCACCCCACCAAATACGGCGAAGAGCTGGTGCGGAAAATGGAGCAGCACGGCGCCACCGCCTACCTGGTGAACACCGGATGGAACGGCACCGGTAAAAGGATCTCGATCAAGGACACGCGGGGAATCATCGATGCGATCCTCGACGGTTCCATCGACAAGGCGACCACGAAAACCATCCCCATCTTCAACCTGGAAGTGCCCGTCGAACTGCCCGGGGTCGACCCGGCCATCCTCGATCCGAGGGACACGTACAAGGACCCGGCTGAATGGGAGAAGAAGGCCAGGGACCTGGCATCAAGGTTCATCAAGAACTTCGAGCAATACACTGACAACGAAGAAGGCAAACGGTTGGTGACCGCGGGCCCGAAACTTTAGGAATATTCAAGTTTCTTCTTTTTTAGTCTCTGCGTGAAAAAAAAGATATCACGCAAAGGCAAAAACGTTCAACTCTTCTTCTGCCGTGCGCCTGAAGATGCCACACCTCATTTTACAAAAGGGTATTGGCAATTTCTCAAATTTTCACTATCTTTAAGCAGGAATCCAAAGCATTATCACAAATTTTCAAAAACCCAGAAAATATGCAAACCTACATCCTGCTTACCAAGCTAGCACCGGAAGTATCCAAGAAAATGAAGGAACGCGCCGCCATCGGCCATTCCTGGCTCGACCAGGTCAGGGAGAAGTGCCCGGAGGTGAAGTTCCTGTCCCATT
>CAYLTG010000078.1:10671-16671 GCA_964386225.1 uncultured Bacteroidales bacterium | reverse complement strand
CCCGGACTTGGGAGCGGATCCGGGTTCACCATGATGCTCCAGGACAAATCCGGCAACACCCCGGAATATCTGGCCGAACATGCCATGAAGTTCATCCGGGCGGCCATGGCCAGGGACGAGATCGGCTCCATCTTCACGACCTACAGCGCCTCCGTCCCACAGCGCTACCTCGACGTTGACAAGGACAAAGCCCTGAAAGCCGGGGTTTCGCTGGGCGACCTCTACAATACCATAGGCGCCTTCCTTGGCGGATCCTACGTGAACGATTTCAACCGGTTCGGCCGGCTTTACAAGACCTACGTGCAGGCGGAGCCGGAATACCGGGTGAGGCCGGGTGACCTGGGGCTGTTTTTCGTAAAGAGCAACAAAGGAACCAAGATACCCATCACCACGTTCATCACCGTCAGGAACATTGCCGGACCAGAGTTCACCTACCGGTATAACCTCTACCGTGCCGCCGAACTGTCGGGCAGCCCGGCACCCGGCTACAGCTCGGCACAGGCCCTCGATGCCCTCGAGGAGGTGGCGGCAGAGACCTTGCCCCCGGGCATGGGGTACGAGTGGAGCAACATGTCGTACCAGGAGAAGAAAGCCAGCGGCAGCGGCAACATCGTGTTCGTGTTCGCCCTGGTGTTCGTTTTCCTGATCCTGGCTGCCCAGTACGAAAGCTGGTCGCTGCCCATGAGCATTCTGCTGGGTACGCCCTTCGCCGTGTTCGGCGCCATGCTTTTCCTTTTCCTGGGCCGCTTTCTAAGCGAAAGCTACCAGAACAACGTGTTCACGCAAATATCGCTGGTGATGCTGATCGCCATGGCCGCCAAGAATGCCATCCTCATCATCGAGTTCGCCAGCCTGCGGTTCGCCGAAGGCAAGAGCCTGTTCGACGCGGCCGTGCAGGCTGCCAGGGAGCGGTTCAGGCCCATCCTGATGACCGCCTTCTCCTTCATCCTCGGCGTGCTTCCCCTGCTGGTGGCCACCGGTGCCGGCGCCGAAGCCCGGAAAGTGATGGGCATGGCCCTGCTGGGCGGAATGGTGATCGCCACCCTGCTGGGGGTGTTCTTCTACCCCATGTTGTATGTGATGGTCGGGAAGTTGGCGGGATATGAGAAGAAGAGGGAACTGGCGGTTGCGAAGAATGGGAAAATTGAGGGTAACGATTTAGGCTAAAATCTGATTAATAAGAAATCGCAAATCTCAAAAAATAAATCTCAAATAAATCACAAATTCCAAAAATTAATTTTCAAACGGTGAAAGCCAACGTTCATAAAGCAAAAAAACCGGTTTACGACCTTGAAGAACGGACATTTATTTTTGCAAGGGATGTCAGGAGGTTTATAATGACCTTGCCGAAATCGTTGATTCTCAGAGAAGATGTTGCGCAGCTGATCAAATCATCGGGTTCCGTGGGCGCCAATTATATAGAAGCGAACGAAGCACTGGGGAAAAAAGACTTCTTGATGAGGATGCGAATCTCCCGAAAAGAAGCCAAGGAAAGTGCGTATTGGCTGAGATTAATTCACGGTGTTCATAAACTGGAGCGTACAGAAGAGGCCGAGCGTCTGCAGTATGAGGCCACTGAATTGAAAAAGATTTTCTCTGCTATAATCGAAAAAACTGGCCGAAAATGATGTTTTGGATTTGAGAATTCAGTTTTGTAACTTATTTGAGATTTATTTTTTGAATTTTCATAAGAAAATACACCCATAAAATGAAACGTAGCATCGTTTATCTCATATTCCTGCTAGGGCTAATATCAGGATGCAAAGTAGGTCCCAAATACCACCAGCCGGTGGTGGATGCGCCTGACCTGTTCCGTTTCGACAGTGTTTCGACGGCGGCGGATACGGTGATCAACCTGAAATGGTGGGAACTCTTCGACGATCCGGACCTGAAAATGCTCATCGACACTGCAATGGCCTATAACCAGGATGCGCTCATTGCGGCCTCCCGCATCGAGGAGGCCCGGGCGGTGCTGGGCTACACCAAGGCCGACCTGTGGCCTTCGCTCGGCTATGACGGCACGGCCGGAAGGCAGAAGATCAACGTCCCTTCCTTCGGCGTTTCAGACCCTTTCAACAACTTCCAGGGGGTGGCCACCCTGGCCTGGGAGCTGGATTTCTGGGGGAAATTCCGCCGTTCCAACGAAGCTGCACGGGCGGAGATGCTCGCCTCCGAATACGGGATGCGCACCATCCAGGTGGGCTTGATCGCCGAGATCGCCTCCACCTATTTCCGGCTTCTCGATTATGATGCCCGCCTCGGCATCTCCAGGAAGACCCTGGAGTCGCGCCAGGGATCGCTCGAGATCATCCAGGAGCGCTTCAACGAAGGGATCGTGGCCGAGATCGACCTGAACCAGGCCCAGATCCAGGAGGCCATTGCAGCCGCTGCCGTACCCTACTATGAGCGGCTGGTGGCCCAGACCGAGAACGCCCTGAGCATCCTTACCGGGGTCAACCCCGGGCCGGTGATGAGGAACAGCACCCTCCGCGACCATACGGTCCCACCGGAGATCCCGTCCGGCATACCTTCGGCGGTTCTGGCCCGGCGGCCGGACATCAACCAGGCCGAACAATATATGGTGGCACAGAATGCCAGGATCGGCGTGGCGGTAGCCATGCGGTTCCCCTCCATCAGCCTCACCGGCATGTTCGGTGCCGCCAGCAGCGACCTGAGCAACCTCCTGAACAACGAATCGATGATCTGGTCGGTCAGCGGGGGTATCCTGGGCCCAATTTTCCAATTCGGAAAGAACAAACGGAGGGTCGACATCGAGCGGCAACGCTTCTACCAGGACAGCCTCTACTATGTGCAGACCATCCTCCAGGCCTTCCGGGAGGTAGAGGATGCACTAGCGGAGATCCAGACCCTGGAGCGGGAATCCGCTGCCCGTGAACGGCAGATGGCAGCAGCCCAGAATGCGGCGGATCTCTCCCAGGAACGATACGATGGCGGAGTCACCAGCTACCTTGAGGTGCTGGATTCGGAGCGATCGAAATTCGATGCCGAGCTGGCTGCCACACAGACCTACCAGCAATTCCTGAATGCCTACGTATTCCTTTACAAGGCCCTGGGTGGCGGATGGATATCGGAAGCGGAGATGCAACGATGAAAAAAGGCACCCTGCGGCAAAAGGGTGCCTTTGAATCAGTTCAGATCAATTCCTTCTATTTGGCCTTCTCGGGCGCCAGCATCTTGTAAACGATGCCTGCGAGGATGGCACCCACGATCGGCGCTACCCAGAACAGCCACAGCTGCCCCACATATTCCCCGCCCGCAAAGATCGCCTGGCTGGTGCTCCGCGCCGGGTTTACCGAGGTGTTGGTCACCGGGATGGAGATCAGATGGATAAGCGTCAGGGCCAACCCGATTGCCACACCGGCAAAACCGGCAGGGGCTTTGGAATGAGTGGCACCCAGGATGACGATGAGGAACATGAAGGTCATCACCACCTCCGTAACCAGCGCCGCAACAAGCCCATAACCACCGGGAGACTGTTCTCCGTATCCGTTGGCTGCAAACCCGCCCTTTTCAAAACCGGGCATTCCACTTGCGATGATGTACAACACCGCAGCCGCGGCAATGCCGCCAAGGACCTGGGCTATGATGTAGGGGACCAGCTCCTTGGCGTCAAAGCGGCCACCGGCCCAGAGGCCGAAAGAAACAGCCGGATTGAAATGCCCGCCGGAAATGTGCCCGAGTGCATATATACCGGTGAGGACCGTAAGACCGAACGCCAGGGAGACGCCGGCAAAACCAATCCCCAATTCTGGGAATGCTGCTGCCAGGACCGCGCTGCCGCATCCGCCGAGGACGAGCCAGAACGTTCCGATGAATTCTGCTACAAGTTTGTTCATGTCGATCAGTTTAAGTGATTACTAAAATGCTTCTTTGGAATGTAGAATTGGATCGGGTAAAAATAGTCAAATATTTCATTCAACCCCCACTTGCGATCTGCCAGGATATTAATTGAAATATGGCGGGCGGGGGGCTGAATCTTGATGGTCAATGGCAATACGGCGCGGTGATGCCATGTGATCCGGAGCAGGCTGCCCCTCAGCCAATCTGGCTTGAAACCCGCCTGGCACCCTGGAAGCGGCCCGGCGTGCACCAAATCTATAGCATGATCTCCTCGATCCTTCCAGCCACCTCCAGTCCGGCGTTTCTGCCCCTTCCCTCGAACAGGTGGCTGCCGCTCCTGAGATCCGACAATCTGACCTCCAGGGTTGCGGTCATGCTCTCTTCGATCCGACCGTCCATGAAGCCCTGGATGGGAGATGCCAGTTCAGTGGCATGGTCCCTCGACGCCAACAACTCGAGCCGGTGGTCGCGGTTTTCCATCACCAGGGTTACCGCTGACCGGTCGGCATGGGACTTCAGCAACCTGGTCCCATTGTAGGTGGTGAACCGGTAAAGCCGGTCTCTGAGCCACAATCCCGCGATGAACCCGGTGAAATTGCCGGTGACCCATGGTATTTTCGCAACGGATGCCTTCAGGGAGATACCGGGGTCTCCGAAATGATTGCATTGCATCCAGAAGTATGCGCTTGGGAAAGACATGCCCCAGTCTTTTTCGATGTATCCCCTGCCCCCGGAAAAATCAACCCTTTTTCCCTCAACAAAAAGGGTCCCCCCGATCGCATGGTCCATGCTTACGATACCGTGGTAACATTCCATGAATGGCGCAAAGGTATAGGGCCCCATGATCCCCGGCGAATACCATTTCTTGGGCCAGGGCACCGACCCGCGAAAATGGAGGTCGCCCTTTAATCCGGGCAGGTCTACGACAAGTCTTTCTCCGGAAAAAAAATTATCCGCGATGCGTACTTCAAATGCTTTCCAATGGGCATTAAAATCCTTGAAAGCGAATTGATGGTATTCGGCGGTGAGCTTTTTCCCGTCAAGCACCTGGACAAAGGCTTGCCTTTTCCCTGCTTCATCCATCGCAACCCCCGGAATAACGGCAAACGCATAATTTTCGGAAGGATCCACCAGCTTGAAATACCATCCTTCGAAATAGCGCCTGCTCCTTCCCCACCCCTGAAATCGTTCCGGGTTAAAGACAGATGTGATCTTCTTGTGAAGCACCATAGGATATTTTAATCAGGGCCGGGTGAAATTACGAAATTCATATAAACGGAATGATTCGCAGTTATTTTTTTGGTTCTCCACGAAAGGGGATCTCTTCTACCCATGGTTCGGCCATGCCTCATGGTTAAATCCCCCCGGGCAGCAAGGGGATCGTCCCTCCCATAACCCGTGGTTTGAACCACGGGTTATGGGGATTCGAACGACTCGCTGAATGGATTCATCCATTTCATGTGCCGGGGCGGCTGCTACCCGTCCTCCCGGGAGGCGCATCACTATCGCCCTGCATTACACCGCTTATCTGTATGAACTTATCATACTCCTGCCCAAAAGAGCGTTGGTTGTGATGCTGCTTCTGGTTCAGGATATAGCGATAAACCCTGCTGACCTGGGAATCGGAAACGGAAAAGGCGGCATAGCCGGTTTGCCAGGCAAATTTCGCGGTTATCAGGTCATTCTGATTGATGAAATGCGAGACGCTGCCCTTGATCTGCTTGATTACCCCGGCAACCGATCTTTCCCGGTTCAATAAAAACAGACAATGCACATGATCGGGCATGCCATTGACGATCCTGACAGGGCATCCTGTTTCCAATAATTGCTCCCGCAGATAGTTGTGCACCCGGCTCTCAATATCCGGTGTGATAAGGGGGCGCCTTTTCTTGGTTGCCCAGACGGCATGGATCCATATTTTAGAAATTGAATGTGGCATGAACGGTTATTTTAGCAAACCGTTGAAACGGTTTTGGTCCTGATATCGGGTTATCGATTGCCCATGGTTAAACCATGGGCAATAAAATTGCAATAATTATTTTAATGGGATCGCGGTTGAGGATCATTCTGGCATTTTTTGACCGGTAATCGGCAATTTTTGCCATTATTCATTAGCCCACGGTTTAAACCGTGGGCATT
>CAYLTG010000078.1:1783-10571 GCA_964386225.1 uncultured Bacteroidales bacterium | reverse complement strand
AGATTATGGGCAATGAAGAGCCATGGGAAATGGAAGAAGGCAGGCCATCAATTCATCCCCGGATGGGCTCTGTGGCCGGCTCGACCCAAACCGGCTTGCCGGATGTATAATCGAGCAGCTTGCATTGAAGCCTCAATGCCAGGCTTGCTCCGGCCATCATGGCCTTTGCCCTGTCCTTGAACAGTCCTATGCCGATGCGGGTTGTTTTTGAAACGATGAGGTTGATCCGATAATCCCTGTTGGCCTGAGTCGATGAAATGCTCGCCAGATGCATTTCCTGTAGCGACCCTTCCATAAACACTGTCACATACTGAATCTCCGGGAGCGGTTTCCATTTCCCTACCTTCAAATGAAATACGCCCAGGTACTCACTGTATTCCTTCCGCTCAAAATCAATCCGGATTCCGGTCCTGGAGAAGCTGACAAACAAACCTGCGAAAATGGCCGGCAGGCCCAGGAAGTTAAACCTGATCAACAGGTAAATACCGGTCAACACAAGGATATACCCGGCAAAGACAAACTGGAACGGGAAAAACGAATCTGTTTTCCTGTCGAAAAGGGCATGCTTATCCCGATCAGTTCCCACGGTCGATGATTTTGAGCAATTCCTGACCTGTTTGATCCTCGGGATAGATTCTCAGGAGGGCCTCTGCATATGGGCGGGCTGTGCCGAACTCCCCCGATTTAATGTAATGATCGGCCAGGGCGAACAGGAAATCAAAATTCTCCGGATCGAGCTCCAGGCACCGCTTCAGGTTGGTCGCCGCCTTGCCGTTGTCACCCAGGAACTGGTAGATGAGTCCGAGGTTATAGAAGATCCTGGGGCGTTCCGGCATCTTGCGGGCCGCCTCCTCCAAAAACGTCACCGCCTCCTCATAGCGCTGCATCTCGGCTAGCAGGAGGCCGAGGGAATAGCTGGCCTCGATCACTTCGGGATGGTTCTTCACCACATCCCGCAGCAGCGTCTCTGCCTTCCTGTTGTCCCCGGCACTGTTGTAGACCATGGCTAGATTGACCTTGGCGGGATAGAACTGGTCATCGATCCTCAGGGCGGCCAGGTAGTTTATCGCAGCTGAATCGGCATTGCCGGTATTCTGATAATAATTGCCGAGGTTATGCCTGCTGGCGGCAAAATCACCCGAATACTGCATGGCTTGCTTGTACTCGAGCAGGGCTTCATCAAGGGCCTTCCATTTTGTCCGCGGGAGCTGCTCGCGCGGGACCACCGACACCCTGACAGCGGCCTCGTACCTCACGGCCCGCACCGGATCATTGAGCAGTGGCAGCAGGTCATTGACCTCCTGCATGGAATTTAGGGGATAGAACCGGACGGCCGCATATCGGATCTGCGATTCGATGTCCTTGAGCCCGTTCTTCAGCACCGTTTTGCCGGTGTCCGCGTAAAGCTCGCCGATAAGGGAAAGTGCGGTGGCCCTCACGATCGGGGGATAAAGGGGATCTTCCGCCAGGGAGGCCAGCTGCGGAAAGGCTTCCGGCTCGCCGGCATGCCCTTCGGCCAGGGTGATCCCGTAGTGGGGGCGGCGTTTTTTTCCGTACCATTCGGCCAGGGACCTTTCCGCCCATGGGACCGTTTCATTGGCATGGCACTGGTTGCAGGCATTGGGCGTACCCAACTCCTCCGAAAGGTCGGGCCTGGGAATGCGGAAGCTGTGATCGCGGCGGTAATCCACACCCATGTAATACCTTCCGGGCATGTGGCAGTTGATGCACTGGGCCCCGCTGCCCACCGGCTGCTCCGTGCCAAATTCATCGACCACCTTCAGGGTGCTTTGTCCCTGGTATTTGTGGAAATGGTGATCATAGGTATCGTACACATCGCTCCTGTGGCACTGCAGGCAGAGGGCATTCCCTTCGAGGAGCAGCTTGCCGCTGTGTACATTGTGGCAGTCGTTGCATTGCACCCCCTCCATGTACATGCGGCTCTGCGTGAAGGAACCGAACACGTAATCCTCCTCCAGGATCTGTCCGTCGGCAAAATAACTCGGCTCCCGGACCAGTTCGGGGATCATGTGGTCCAGCAGGTCCGACCACCCGTGATCATAATCTTTCAGTGCACTTCGCCTTGTATGGCACCGGGCGCAAAGGTCGACATACCGCCGGCTGGTGATGTTGCTGGTCTGCACCACCAGGCCGGTGTTCACATCCTGCGGGCGGGCCAATTCGGGTAGGTTGGCCCACTTGAGGTGCTCGGAAGAGGGGCCGTGGCAGGCCTCGCAGCTGACATCGATCTCCGACCAGGTGGTGTTGAAGGTCCCCGTCCGGAAATCATACCCTTTATGCAGGTTGGTGGAGTGACAGTCGGCGCACATGCCGTTCCAGTTCTGGCCCAGGTTTGTCCAGTGAAGCCAGTCGGTGTGGGGCACTTCCTGGTCCGGATAGACGGCGTCGGCCATGTGGTACCAGGACCGCCCTTCGGAGTCCCATGTCAGGGCCAGGGTCTGCAGGCGGCCCCCATCGAAGGGAACCAGGTACTGCTGCAGAGGATAATGGCCGAAAACGTAGGTGACCTCGAACTCCTGCATCTCCCCGTCGGGCCCGTCGGTATGGACCAGGAATTTACCGTCGCGGCGGTAGAATCTGTGTTCCCGGCCCTTGTGCACGAACACGGCATCGTTGAAATCACCCAACACGGTCGAATCGGTAGCATGGTCCATGGCCAGGTCGTGGTCGGAGCCGGTCCAGAGGTCCACCTCCACCTTGTGGCATTCCACACAGGCTTCCATACCGACAAAAGTGGCTTCCGGCGCATCCTTCCCCTGCCCTTCACCTGCGCGCCATTCCTTCACCAGGAAGGCAGGCACGGAGAGCAGGATCACCAGGGTGGCGATGAACCCCGCACGTTGCCATTGGTATGTCGTGTTGTTTTCCGGCATCAGGCAAAGGTTATCTGGGACGGGTCAAACGATTTTCTTTTCACAGGCTTGCTTGTGTCCACCTTCACCATCCCCCCTTCGATCACCACCGGGTAGGTATCGAGGGGACGGGGTGCCGGCGGGTTGATCACCAGGCCCTGCTTGTCGAAGGAGGAAGCATGGCAGGGGCAGCGGAACGTTTGTTCGCTTTCGTCCCAGATCACGCTGCATCCCAGGTGGGAGCACTTCAGCGACATGGCCATGAAGCCGCCGTTGTCGAAACGCACCAGGTAGAACTGCCCGTTCCGGAAGGGAAAGACATCGCCGGGCCTGAAGCCCGACACTTTGCCGGCGGTCACCAGGTGGTCCGAGCCCTCCTTGACGGCGGTTTTACCGGCCCGGAAAAATCCTGACCCGGCCCACAGGAGTTCAAGCCCTGCGAGGGCGCCGGCAACAGCCCATAACCGTTTTAAGAAGGACCGGCGCGAAGAGGACGACGGCAGCCTGTTCCTATGTGATTTAGAATCTATCATCCTAGACCTGTATTTTTTTCGGGTTCCACGTATCTATTCACCAATTCAAATCCCTTCTATGGCCATGACAGCACCATCCCTTCCCCACGAAACCAGACCCCGACGATGGTCAGAACCAGGTAAGAGACCAAAAAAACCGTGAACAAGGCGATGGTGATCTCTATCCTGTTGGCCCTGCAATACTTCTTGAGGTAGAGAACATAGATGCCCAGGGTCAGCACCAGAAACCCGAAGGGTATCAGGCCCTGGCTGACGACCAGGGGGGTTCCGAGCCCCCATTCCTTGATCCGGAACACGTATTCATCGATGAGCACTACCACCGGGGTCAGCACCAGCGCAAGGAGTGCCGCACGGATCGCCAGCCTTTTCCCCAACTCCGAATGGAACCACCTGCCGGGCACCGGTTCCTTCCATTGAAAATACGGAAGGTATACCATGGCAGCGAAGAAAAGCAGCGGCAGGACGACCACCGAGAAAAAGGGATGCATGTGCAGAAGGAGTTCCTGGACTCCCATGAAGTACCACGGGGCCTTCGCCGGGTTGGGACTGTATGCCGGATTGGCCCGATCCTGCAGGGGTGCCGAAAAAAAGACGCTCAGGAGAAGCACCACCGCAACCAGCACCAGGCCCACCACCAATTCCCGCAACAGCAGGTCGGGGTTCGAAGGAACGCGGTCCGAATCACTAGCATCCGGGGCGAGGGCTACCCCCTTCGCCTTCCTGACCTTCCAAAAATGGTAGACCATCACCAGGATCATCAGGACAGGCAGGATCCCGGTATGGAACGTATAGAAATTGAGCAGGGTGGCGGCACTCACATCGGCGCCGCCACGGACGATGTCCTGCATGGCCTTGCCCACACCCGGAAAATAGTCCAGCATGTTGGTGGCCACGGTCACCGCCCAGAAGGAGAGCTGGTCCCAGGGCAGGAGGTACCCTGTAAAATTGGAGAACACCACCAGGACGAGGAGGGCCACGCCGAGCAGCCAGTTCACCCCGCGCTCGCCGTAATAAGCCTGGGCCAGGAACGTCCGCACAAAGTGAAGGAACGTGATGATCACCAGCAAGATGCCGCTCCAGTAATGGATGTTGCGGATGAACTTACCAAACAGGACCTCACCGTTGATGAACAGGATGGAATCGTAGGCCTCTGCAGGTGTGGGGATGTAGGCAAACCGGAGGAGCAGGCCGGTAAAGGAAAGGAGAAGGAACAACAGCAGCGCCATCCCGCCCAGTCCGAAGGTGCGGTCGAACCGGATGGCGGATCGGGCCACCTTGGGAGGATGCAGGTGGTAAATAAAACTGCGGGCAATTGCCCTTGCTGTTCCTCGATCTTTCGATCTATGGGAAATGTTTGGAGACTTAACCATTCGATCATAAAAATAGTATAATTTTCACTGGTGCTAAGCTTACTGAAACCCGAAATAATGGATGGTCCGGATGGAAAACGGCCCTGAGTCCTCGATCACACAACCCGAAACAATAGGTCAAGGCAATCTCTTTCATCAATTTACTGGAGATGCCGTCAACATCATTTATAATGAATCTAAATGCATTTAGTCCATGGAGATTCTATACTTTAGCCCTCTCTCCGTTTTGAATGCCGATACTGATTTGATAAAGTGAGTTTTTTAATCATTTCATGCCAATGCAAAAGAATATATTACTTACCAGGTTGTCGATCCTCCTTTTCATCTTTAGCCATGTCGCTTTCGGACAGGCGGATAATGAAGCAGATTCAGTTCCGAAGCGGAAATATGTCAAATACCTGGACGCCCGTTTCGAGAACGGTGCCATGCTGGGCAGTGACAATGAAATCGGCGATCAGATCGTTAATTCATCCTATTACAACGGCCTGGATTTCCGTCTTGGGTTCAGAAAAACAGACACCACCGATGTTTTTTCCACCGTTTACCGCAGGCCCATTATCGGCCTGGGTGCATATGCCTCCACCTTCCACAATGCGGATGTGGGCGAACCCAACGCGCTGTATTTTTTTATTACCATACCCTTTTCATTCGAGGGTTCCAGGAAACTCACTTTTTCCTATTCTGCCGCGTTTGGTTATTCCTATAATTTCAACCCCTTCAATCCGGAAGACAATCCAGCCAATATCTTCCTTGGTTCCGAGCGAAACTGTTATGTGCATCTCGGCTTTTTGGCAAATTACCACTTTTTGCCACGATGGACCCTCAATGGCACGATCGGGTTCAAGCATTTTTCCAACGGCTCCTACAGAAAGCCGAACGCAGGGATCAACCTGATCCCCGTGACGATCGGACTCAGCTATCAGCTATCGAAAGAGGGGGCCTACCTGCAGAAAACCGCCAGGCCGGACTTTTTGAAACATTCTGCTGTTAATATCTCATTTGCCGCGGGGAGCAAGAATTACGAAATAGGGGAAGGCAACTACCTTAAGACCACATTGGGGATCAACTATTTACGGCACTTTAACTACAAGTACAGGGCAGGACTTGGTTTGGATATTTTTTACTCGGCCGAGGCCGGCCTCCGCAACGATTCGGATCAGTCACCCTTCTCGAAATCGTGGTCATTTGCGCTCGTAGGGGCCTGGGAGTGGCAACTGACAAGACGCCTGTACGCGCCTGTAGGTCTGGCGGTTTACCTCCAGCGCAACCCTGAAAACGGAGAAGAACAAATCTATTACGAAAGGGCCGGGTTAGCCTATCGCTTCAAGAATAATATCTATGCCGGGCTTACCATCAAAGCACACGGGGGGGTTGCCGACTATTTTGAATGGACCGTGGGATATACGATCCAGAAAGATCCCAATAAATATTAGGGAACGATTGTTCTTTTCGAACAAGTCCTGGTGAACCCTTGAGGTCTTAAAAATTCAACTCTTAATAAATCAAAATTCAAAAAAAACTCAAGTCCCAATATTCCAAATTCCAAACCTTCGCTGTTTCAAGCTTCGGATAAAGAACAATCAGGGGATGTTTGAAAATTGAGCTGTGGTCATTGGTGCTTATTTGCGATTTAGGGGTTGTGCTGTGGAATTTACTTCCACAAGAGCATTTCTTCTATCCCTGAAGCTTCTTATACCTGATCCGGTGCGGTGCATCATCGCCGAGCCTTTTCTTCTTGTTCTCCTCGTACTCCGAATAGCTACCCTCAAAAAAGTAGACCTGCGAATTCCCCTCGAAGGCCAGGATGTGGGTGGCCACGCGGTCGAGGAACCAGCGGTCGTGGGAGATCACCACGGCGCAGCCGGCAAAGCTTTCCAGGCCGTCCTCCAGGGCGCGCAGGGTATTGACGTCGATGTCGTTGGTGGGCTCGTCGAGCAACAGGACGTTGGCCCCTGACTTGAGGGTAAGGGCCAGGTGCAGCCGGTTGCGCTCGCCCCCGGAAAGCACCCCGCATTTCTTTTCCTGGTCGGCACCGGTAAAATTGAACCGGGCCACGTAGGCGCGCGCGTTGATCATCCTTCCGCCCACCATCACCTCGTCATGCCCTCCGGAGACCACCTGGTACACGGTCTTCTGAGGGTCTATGGCGGTATGTGCCTGGTCGGCATAGCCGATCACGACAGTGGTGCCTACCTCAAAGGTGCCGGAAGTGGCCGGCTCCATCCCCATGATCATCCGGAAGAGGGTAGTCTTGCCGGCCCCGTTGGGACCGATGATGCCGACGATGCCGTTGGGCGGCAGGCTGAAATCGAGATCTTCGAACAGGAGCCGGTCGCCGAACGCCTTGGACACGCCATGGCTCTCGATGACCTTGTTCCCCAGCCGGGGGCCGTTGGGGATGAAGATCTCGAGGCGCTCCTCCTTCTGCTTTACATCTTCATTGAGCAGCTTCTCATAGGCACTGAGCCTGGCCTTCGACTTGGCGTGGCGCGCCTTTGGGCTCATGCGCACCCACTCCAGCTCGCGCTCCAGGGTCTTGCGGCGTTTGGAAGCCCCCTTCTCCTCCATCTCGAGCCTCTTCTGCTTCTGCTCCAGCCAGCCGGTGTAATTCCCTTTCCAGGGGATCCCCTCGCCCCTGTCGAGTTCCAGGATCCAGCCCGCCACATTGTCAAGAAAATAGCGGTCGTGCGTGATGCAGATCACCGTGCCCGCATATTGCTGCAGGTGCTGCTCCAGCCAGTCGACCGACTCGGCGTCGAGGTGGTTGGTGGGCTCGTCGAGCAACAGGATGTCGGGCTGCCTGAGCAACAAACGGCACAGCGCCACCCTGCGCAATTCCCCTCCCGATAAAACGGAAATGGAGGTATCCCCTTCGGGGCAACGGAGGGCATCCATCGCCCGCTCCAATTTGTGCTGCAGGTTCCAGGCATCGGTGGCGTCGATCCGCTCCTGGACGGCCGCCTGCCGGTCCATCAGCTTGTTGAGTTTTTTCTCGTCCTCGTAATACTCCGGCAACCCGAATTTGAGGTTGATGTCTTCATACTCCTTCAGCAGGTCGACGGTCTCCTGGGCCCCCTCCTGGACGATATCAAGGACCGTCTTTGAAGGATCAAGGACAGGTTCCTGGGGGAGGTAGCCCACGGAATACCCCGGGGAGAAGGAAAGCTGGCCCTGGAATTCCTTCTCCTCACCGGCAATGATCTTCAGGAGTGTCGATTTGCCCGATCCATTCAGGCCAATGATGCCGATCTTGGCGCCCAGGAAGAAGGAGAGCGAAATGTCCTTTATTACCTGCCGGTGCGGCGGGAAGGTCTTGCTGACCTTGTACATCGAGAAGATGATCTGCTTGTCGTCTGCCATGGTTTCGTGAAATTAACTCCTGGCAAATTTCGGCTTTTTTCAGGTCCCAACATGCCCCTGCCGCATATTTATTGCTTGTATCCGGGCGGTGACAGTCCCTGCTCAGCCTCTAGCTCCATCCTGTCAGCGAATGGCCTTGTGAACCATCTTCCTCCCGGAGAAGCCTGAGTTAATCCGGACTGATTGTGAGTTGCGGATCGCTATTTATTTTCGCGGAGGAATGTCCATCCTGTGAATGTACACCAGTTCCATGCATAGCCGCCGGGACCGCTTCCGGGTTCGTTGGCATTGCCGATGATGCCCGATGCGCCAAAAGCCTCCTCATTGGGCATCTCATTGCTCGAAATATATTGCCCGTAGGGATCGACGGTGAAACTGTTCTCATAAGTGTTATTGGTATAAATGTAGGATCCGTTGGGGAAATCAATTTTGAATCCCATGCCCGTTTTTGGAATCCCCCCGTAAAACTCAGGCAGCATGGCAAGGCTGATGGGGGCGACGGGGATAACCGGCCAGGTGGCGCCGAATGTGGGATCGCTGCACGTAGCGGCTGTAATGCTCAACACCTGGTCAAAACCGGGAATTGATGCAATGGAAACCATCGTAATGCTCAGGTTGAAACTTTCATACACGATGAGCGGGGGGTCCGGGT
>CAYLTG010000078.1:0-1683 GCA_964386225.1 uncultured Bacteroidales bacterium | reverse complement strand
ACCATCGTAATGCTCAGGTTGAAACTTTCATACACGATGAGCGGGGGGTCCGGGTCCTGGGGGACCTTTGCCGTATAGAAGAAAGTCCCGTTCCAAACCCCGTCGTAACTCTGAGCCGTTGCGATTGTCCATTTCTCCAGCAAGCCTGAGGTTACGAAATCGTAATGAGCAGCGGCCAGGTCGAGCACGGTAGTTCCGATGACCACCGCCCTGAGAGGAGCTACCATATTGGCAGTCAGCAATTTTATCACAGAGCCGCTTACCGAGTTGCCCGTCACATACTTGGCAATCAGGGTGGGATTTTGAATGCACACCTGCACGGCCGCCTTGACAGCCGTTGCAAGGGCATTGCTGAAATCTCCGACCCCCAGGTAGACGGCGATCTGGTTCTTCAACGTGATGTCCCCATCCATTTCCTTCATGATCATGGCGAAAACGCCTGTCGGGTCCCCCGTCGCGGAGATCTTATTGAAGCCCTTGACACCGGTGACCACGTCCAGCATCGGGACCAGGAAATCGAACAAGGCTGTAAACATCACCGGCTTAAAGGACCGTTCTTCCCACTGGGGCGATCCGACAAGCGGTTCATGATCCAATGCACCCAGGCCGTATATATGGAGGATGCTGTTGGGGTGCGCCTCCACATCCAGGACCGAACTGATCTTCTCTGTGGCGGGCTCCAACGGGCTGAGGCTTAGAAGACTTTTGCGGGATGACAGAAAAGCGGACCCCAGGTTTTCGCCGGAAGGCAGGTCAAGAAAGGCCTGGACGAACCGCTTCTTTGAATTTGTGATCCTGATCTCATATTTATTTTCGGATTGTTTGACGGCCACAACTGTCAACCCGCTCTGCTCTTCAAGGGGCGAAACCCAGGGGTCGCCGGATGCTCCTGATGAGGATTTTTCTTTCGGTCTTTCAGGGTCGGATAGTTGTTTTGATTGCCTGTAGCGGTTGATCTGATTGATGTTGCCTGATTTACCGCCGCCTGAAATCTCCCCGACCTCCTGCATCAGCTTCTGGATGGCCGCAGCCAGGGCGGAATTGATCATGGCGTCTTCCTTTACCAGGAAATCAGGATCCGAAATCAGTCCCGTCTTGATAAGCTCTGCAAGGGTGGCTGTTTCAGGAAGCTGGTCGATGAGGTCCATGATGGTGCCGGCCAGTTCAGGTTCCGATACGACCACGCCGGGATTCAGGAAGATCAATGAGCGCGCGGTGGTGTAGGCACTCAGTTCAATGGCTTCCGAACTTTGCGGGTTGACGGCGATATTGAAAAGAACCGGGTTGCCATTCGGCCGGACGGCCGAAACCAGCTGGGCGGTATTTTTATTCAGATCGATGCTGAATTCACCCGAGCCGGAAGGTGAGGCCGTTGAGATGGCACCACCGTGGACCGCCAGCGATGCAACGTCGATCGACGATCCTCCGGGGACCTCCACCATTCCCGAGACAACTACGGGATCATATCCGCCGGCGGGGTCGGCTGTATCGTCATTGTTGTCATCCTTGCTGCAACTTGTAACTATACTTGCCATCGCAACCAACAGGCTGAAAGTGATGGCTGAAGCTGTTTTTTTCATCGGTTGGGTATTTTGAATGAATTATGGAGTTGCGCGGGCCCATTTAAAGGACTCCGGCTTAATGAATCATCAATTTCTGTGTCCGGCTGCCGCGTTCCGTTAT
>CAYLTG010000077.1:0-16745 GCA_964386225.1 uncultured Bacteroidales bacterium | reverse complement strand
AACCCATCGACGACAGCTATTTCACTCAGCAATACATGAAGCGGGTGAGGTAGGGGCAGGGGGCAGTAGGCAGTAGGCAGGGGGCAGGAGGCAGGAGGCAGTAGGCAGTAGGCAGTAGGCAGGGGGCAGGAGGCAGTAGGCAGTAAGCAGGAGGCAGGAGGCAGGAGGCATTAGGCATAACCCTGAGCCTGTCGAAGGGGAGCCTGTCGAAGGGGAGCCTGTCGAAGGGGAGCCTGTCGAAGGGGAGCTTGTCGAAGGGGAGCTTGTCGAAGGGGAGCTTGCCGAAGGGTAAGCGGGAAACAGCCGAAGATCACTGGCACAGGAGAACCTTGAACCATAAACGCAGAACGTTGAATCAGGAAAACAAAACCCAACCCCATGACCACCTATTTTAAACTGGCCTGGAGGAACCTCTGGAGAAACAAGCGGCGGACAGCCATCACGGTGGCCTCGATCTTCTTCGGGGTTTTCTTCTCGGTGCTCATGACCTCTGTCCAGCAGGGGTCGATGGACAACATGATCGAGAACATGGTCAGGTTCTATTCGGGGTATATCCAGGTACAGGACAGCAGCTACCGCGATAACCGGAGCGTGAACAACACCTTCGCGTACACGCGGGCCCTCGACTCCCTGGTGAGCCGTGAGCCCGGGATCACCATCCACACGCAGCGGATCGAATCGTTCGCCCTGGCTTCGTCGGGGGATGAAAGCGCAGGCGCCGTCGTGTTGGGCATCCAGCCGGAAAAGGAGGATTCCATCTCGCAACTGTCGAAATGGATCTCTTCGGGGACCTACCTCAGACCCGGCGACAAGGGGGTGATGCTGGGGATCACCCTGGCGGAGAACCTGGGACTGCGCCTCCATGACACCCTCGTCCTGCTGGGACAGGGCTACCATGGGGCTACGGCGGCGGGGAAATATGCCGTCACAGGGCTCCTGGATTTCCCGCTGCAGGATATGGACAACAACATCGTCTACATGGACCTGGCAACCAGCCGTGAGCTCTATTCCCTTCCCGGCAGGGCGACAGCCCTCGTGATCATGGTGGCCGATCCGGGAAAAACGGGCCAGGTCACCGCCCGCCTCAACGCATCCGTCGAGCCGGGCCTGAAGGTCCTGCCATGGCAGGTCCTCCTCGAAGAGATCGAAAGCCTGGTGGCCGGTAAAATGGCCAGCGGCAAGATCATCAAAGGGATCCTGTTCATGGTGATCGGCTTTGGCATCTGGGGGACCCTCATCATGCTGATGTCCGAACGGCGGCGGGAACTGGGCATCATGATCGCACTCGGGGTGAAGAAGGTCAGGCTGGGCTATATCCTCCTGTTCGAATCGGTGCTCATCGGGGTGTTGGGGGTTGCCGCCGGAATAGCGGGGAGCTTTCCACTGGTGTTCTACCTGTTCAAACATCCGGTGCACGTGACAGGAAAGGTGGCCGAAACCTATGCGAGCATGGGCTTCGAACCTGTGATCAAATTCGGGATCCGTCCCGACATTTTCATCAACCCGGCCCTGACGGTGCTGATGCTTTTTGCCCTGATCTTCATCCACACCATCTGGTACCTTAAAAAACTGAAGACCGCGAATGCCCTGAGGGCATGAGCGTCGCGAAAAAAGATATGGCAATGAAAAATCTCAAAATGGCCTGGAGGAATTTATGGAGGAACCCGCGAAGGAGCCTGATCACCATGGCATCGGTCTTTTTCGGGGTCATCCTTTCGACCGTCATGACCTCCATGCAGCACGGATCGTACGAATCCATGATCGACAACGTGGTCAAGTTCTATTCGGGCTATGCGCAGGTATTCACGCAGGAATACGACGAGAACAAGACCATCAACAATACCTACGTGCTGAGCGACAGCCTGCGTTCGGCGGTGGAGGCGGGCGCCGCCATCACCCACACAGCACCGCGGCTGGAATATTTCGCCCTGGCCTCCTCGGAGGAACTCACCCGCGGGGCTGTCGTCATCGGCATCGACCCTGCGCGCGAGGATGAGGTCACAGAACTCAGGAAATGGCTCGACCGGGGGAGCTACCTTGCGCCGGATGACGACGGTGTGCTGCTGACGGTGAACCTGGCCCGCTACCTCAGCCTGGAGGTGGGCGACACCCTGGTCCTCTACGGGCAGGGATTCCATGGCGTGACCGCAGCCGGCCTCTACCCGGTGCGGGGCATCCTCGAATTCCCTTCGCCCGACCTCAACAACCAAATGGTTTACATGAGCCTTCCCGCGGCGCAAGCGCTCTTCGGCGCCCCGGGCCGTGTCAGCTACCTCATCGTCATGGTGGAGGATCACCGCGACCTGCCGGAGGCCATGCAATACCTGCACACGGCACTTCAACCTCCGCTGATGGCCCGGACATGGGACGAACTGCAGCCCGAACTGGTGCAGATGATCGAGGCCGACCGCGCCGGCGGCATCGTCATGAAGCTGATCCTGTACATGGTGGTCGGGTTCGGGATCCTCGGCACCATCATCATGATGATCGCGGAACGCAAACGTGAACTGGGGGTGACCATCGCCATCGGCATGCAGCGCCATACCATGGCCTGGATGGTCTTCGTGGAGACTCTCCTCACCGGGGTGGTGGGCGCCTTCCTGGGCATCCTCGGCAGCATCCCCATCATCAGTTATTTCTATGCCAACCCCATCCGGCTGACGGGTGATGCGGCACAGACCATGATCGAGATGGGCATCGAGCCGTACATGTACTTCTCCTGGAACCCGCCCGTATTCTACGGACAGGCCCTGGTGGTCTTCCTGATGACCATCTTCATCGCCGGCTACCCGGTATACAAGGTGTACAGGCTCCGCGTGAGCGGCGCCCTCAAAGCATAGATCAATGATCGGATAACATTAAAACACGACAGATATGATTTTCCAAGTAGCATGGCGGAACATATGGCGAAACAAGGTTCGGAGCCTTGTCGTGATCGCCGCCGTGGCCATCGGCCTCTACGCCGGCGTCTGGTCGTCGGCCTTCATGAATGGGATGGTCGTCCAGCGCGTCAACAAGGTGATCAATACCGAGATCTCACACATGCAGGTCCACAACCCGGAGTTCCGCAAAAACTCTGAATTTTCCAATTTCATGGCAAACGGCGATGCCCTGGCCGGCAAGATCGCCGGCATCGACCATGTGGTGGGCGTCAGCAACAGGATGGTGGTCCAGTCCATGGTCTCCTCAGCCGAAACGGCTGCGGGCGTGCTGATCCTGGGTATCATCCCTGAACAGGAGAAGCAGGTGACCAATATCCATGAGAAGGTCATCGACGGCGATTATTTTGAAGGGATCGGGAAGAACGCCGTGCTCATCGGCCGGAAACTGGCAGAGAAGCTGAATGTGAAGGTGCGCTCCAAGATCGTCATCACCGCACAGGACCTGGAGAACAACATCATGTCGGGAGCCTTCCGGGTAACCGGCATATTTTCGACCAACAACAACATGTATGACGAAAGCCACATCTTTGTCAGGTACGACGACCTGTCGAAACTCACTGTATTCCCCGCAGGCGCAGGCCACGAGATCGCCGTCAAACTCGATGACAATGAGCACCTTGCCGGGGTGCAGGCCCGCGCGAATGAAGTGGCACAGGGGCTGGAGGTCAGGAACTGGAAGGAGCTGAGCCCCGAAATGAGCTACATGACCGAATCGATGGACCTGTACATGTACATCTTCATCATCATCATCCTGCTGGCGCTCCTGTTCGGGATCATCAACACAATGCTGATGGTGGTGATGGAGAGGACCAAGGAGATCGGCATGCTCATGGCCATCGGCATGAGGAAGGGAAGGATCTTCCGGATGATCGTCCTGGAATCCATCATGCTCTCGCTGGTGGGGGGGATCCTGGGGATCCTGGTCGGCGCCGCCGTCTCCGAGGTCAGGTCGAACCACCCCATCGACCTGTCGCGTTGGGCTGCCGGTTACGAGGCGCTGGGCTACGACGCCTTCGTGTACCTGCAACTCGAGCCGTCCTTGCTGCTCAATGTGGCACTGATGGTGATCTTCACGGGCATCGTGGCGGCGCTCTATCCGGCCTACAGAGCGCTGCGGAATGATCCGGCGGATGCGTTGCGCATGGAATAGTTGTTAATGGTTATTTGTTAAAAAGTTTATTGTTAAGTATGAAGAAGCGAATTGAGAGTTTTGAAGACCTGGAGTGCTGGAAAGCAGGGAGGGAAGTGCGCAGATATGTCACCGAAATCATAAGGAAATTCCCCGCTGGAGAGAAGTATGCCTTGACTGACGGAATGAAACGGGCCTCCAGGTCGGTCACGGAAAACATTGCTGAGGGATTTGGACGATATCACTATGGAGAAAATATCCAGTTTTGCAGGATAAGCAGGGGATCGCTTCATGAGCTTACTGACCAATTCCTCACTGCCCTGGATGATGGATTCATCACAAATGATGAATACAAAAATGGAAGGCGACTGCTTAAAGCCGCCATGCAACTGCTTAACGGATACATAAATTACCTGATAACCGCCAAATCCAGAAAAACGGTCCAGGGGTCCTCCATGGCAGAAGAAGGCCAGGCTGATTACATTCTGATTGAAACAAACACAAAGATTTCAAATGATGACACAGGTGGCGACCCCCCAACAATTAACATATAACGAATAACAAGTAGCACAGCATTAAAAGTTCACAAGAATCTTAAAACAGCAACCGATGAAAGTAATAGAAATCAAAGACCTCTACAAGATCTACAACAGCACAGAGGTTCAGGTGAAGGCCGTGAACGGGATCACGGTTGATATCGAAGAAGGTGAGTTCACCGCCGTCGTCGGACCTTCGGGATCGGGAAAGACCACCTTCCTGAACATGCTCGGGGGCCTCGACAAGCCCACCAGCGGCGAGGTCAGGATCGCCGGCGTGGACATCTGGGACCTGAGTTCCCGAAAGCTGATCGAATTCCGGCTGAAGAACATCGGGTTCGTATTCCAGGCCTATAACCTGATCCCCGTGCTCACGGCGAGCGAGAACATCGAGTTCATCATGCACCTGCAGGGCCGTGCCAGGCACGAACGGAATGCACGGGTCAACGAACTGCTCCAGGCCGTCGGGCTTGCCGAGCGGGGCGACAGCAGGCCCAACAAGCTGTCGGGCGGACAGCAGCAGCGCGTCGCCGTAGCCCGGGCGCTGGCATCCAAACCCAAGTTCATCCTGGCCGACGAGCCCACGGCCAACCTCGACTCCAAATCGACCGAGAACCTGCTGGACATGATGGAGAAGCTGAACCGCGAGGAGAACATCACCTTTATCTTCTCCACCCACGACGCCCGGGTGATGAAGAAGGCCAGGCGCGTGATCACCCTCGACGACGGAAAGATCATCAGCGACGAGACAAAATAGGCGGGCTATGCGGGCATTCCTCCTCACAGCGGCTCTCTTCATTACGGCTCCCTGGCTTAACCTGGAGGCCCAGGATGTCCCCAAGGCGACCCTCGACGGGCACCTCCAGCACCTGGGCACCGTCTGGATCCCGGAAGGCTCCAAAGATTGGTACTCCATGGGGACCATCTACAACCGGCTCAACTTCAACTGGTACATGCACGAGCACTGGACCTTCTCGGCCAGTGCAAGGAACATGATGAGCTACGGGCAACTGATCCACGACACCTACCCCCTTTACAGCGACCTGCTGGTGAGCGACGACGGCTACGTCGACCTGACAGGCCCCATCGCACGGGACTCCTCCTATGTGTTTTACACCAACATCGACCGGCTGAACCTGCAATTCACCAGGGGCAAGCTCGATGTGCGGGCGGGCCGGCAACGGATCAACTGGGGCATCAACATGGTGTGGAACCCCAACGACATCTTCAATACCTTTAATTATTACGACTTCGACTATATTGAACGCCCCGGGTGCGACGCCCTTCGGGTGCAGTATTACACCGGGGTCACCTCTTCGGTGGAGGCGGCGGTGAAGGTCGACAAGGACGAACAGGTCACGGCGGCGGCCATGTACCGCTTCAACCGGTGGAACTATGACTTCCAGGTGCTGGGCGGGGTGATGACCGACGACATCGTGATCGGCGCCGGGTGGACCGGCTACATCTGGAACGCAGGGTTCACGGGCGAGGTGTCCTACTTCCGCGACCGCAAGGAATTCGCCGACACCAGCGGGGTGTTCATCCTGTCGGCCGGAGCCAACTACACCTTCCGGAACAGCCTCTTCATCCACGGCTCCTTCCTGTACAACAGCGACGGCACCACCGGGAAAGCGGGCTGGGGCAATCCATTCCTGGTCATCCGCGACATGTCGCCCAAGACGTTCACCCTGGCCAGGGCCTCCCTGCTCGGCCAGGTCTCCTACCCCATCACACCGCTTATCAACGGCGACGTCGCCGTCATCGTCAACCCCTATGACGGGTCGTTCTTCCTGGGGCCCAACGTCAGCTTCTCCCTCTCCGACAACATCGTCCTCCTCCTGATGGGCCAGGTGTTCATCGGGGCCGACGGGACAGAGTTCGGTGATAACGGGCAGCTGTATTACATGCGGATCAAATGGTCGTTCTGAAGGACCTTCCCTGTAAACCGCATCAGCCATCAGCAGCCATTTCCGGCATTGCTCCGGCCAATGCAGTTTACCTTTTGGGCACCACCAGAAAATTGCGTTTCTGCATGTAAGTGTCGCACAAGAACGGGAAAGGATTCAGGAACTTACTTTTCAGTCCCGGACGCATCGAACACTGAAACCGTAGGTCTTGTAGTAGTGCCAACGGTCTACAAAGACGTCATAGTAGACCAGGTTACGGTACCACGCATCGCTACTATTGTACTCCGTCGAGGTCCAGAAGTTCGCAAGTTCGCCCAGGGCGCTGAAAGTGCTATTGTTGTTGCGCTGGCCAGCCGGAAGACCCGAGAACCCCGATTCATTCGTCCCGTTTCCATTTGAATTCCAACTTGTGTTATTCCAACCTGTTGTACTTTTCATTTTAATTCCGGCATCAGTACCGCTCCATCCTAATGCATTACAATTCATCGTCGGGTCAATTTCCTGGGTCAGGATGCACCATTCGATATCGCTGGGGATGTGCCACCCGTCGGGGCAGATGCCCTGGGCCCCTTCCTGGGTGACATACTGCATAACTTCGTTCCATTGGTATAATCCTCCATGGGTGGTGCATTTTGCCGGATCATCATCATAACAGTATTTCTCTGTCGTTCCGTTATCGGTCATGTCCGCAAGCGTAGGGATCATCGTTCCCACGTTCAGGTTATCCTTCATCCAGCATTGAGACCCGATCTGGAGGGTCTCGTAAGTCTGCCCCTGCCAATGGACGACAAGTGACCCGCTGCATGGAACCCCTTCCCTGGCATCGAAGGTGTATAATCCGCTTAGTTCCGGAGCATCTTCAAGGACATCGCTGGCAACTATGGATGCGGCAGTGGTGGAATATCCGATGAACTGCAGCGAATCCCCGGGCGAAAAAACAAATCCTGCAAGCTTCCCGGCAGTTTTATAAACAGGGTCTTGATCCACCATGCCCCCGTAAATCAACCTGCAATCACTTCCCGTGCCGCTGCCTGACCCGATCAGTTTCGTTGACCTTGTCAACCCGCGGACCGTCGCTTTCAATACATAGCTGTTTTCGTTCCCGGCAATAAAAGTAAAGGAATGCCGCCCTTCCGCCAACACTCCGCTATACGCTGCCACCTGCCGCCCCATCAGATCGATGATGGCCAGGTTCAGGGATTCCTCCCCTGCCAGGCGTATGTGGATTGTTGTTTTTTCCGAAAAAGGATTTGGATGGGGCTGTTCCAGGGTGAAGGCTTCCTGAATGCGGGCAGGTCCTTCTGCCACTCCGGTTGTGATCGGAAGCGAAAGGACCGTGTCCGGAGCGTAGAGCACCGTGTCCCCGCCCTGCATAAGGTTCCGGACAACAATGCTGTCGACAGCGATATACTGCCCGTTGTACTGTGCTGTAAAGGTAAGCTCAATTGCCTGACCATGACCTTTGGTCATTGGAAAACAAGCAAATAGAGCAAAGACTGAGATACTGGTTAGGTGTTTCATGTCGTTTGACTGTTTGAGTGAATGAGTGAAGTGAGTTATGGTTAAAAGTGAGTATCTCTTAGGAACGGATTCTCAGAATGCAGAACACAATTAAAACACTTCTGAACAAATTTGGTTCAGAATTCAAGGCACTGATAAGAAAGAATTTTGAAAGATGGGTAAACCTGTTCGCGAAAAGCTATTCTCTTACGCAATGTTCGTATACACCGCCTGCACATCGTCGTCGTCCTCGATCTTGTCGAGCATCTTCTCGATGTCGGCAAGCTCATCCTCTGAAAACTCAACAGGCGATGTGGGGATCCGCTGCAGGTTGGCCTTTGTGACCTTGATGCCCTTGTCTTCGAAGGCTTTGGAAAGGGTGCCGAAATCGGTGTAATCGGCATAGGCGTAAAACACCCCTTCGTTCTCCTCGATCTCCTCGAGCCCGTAATCGATCAATTCGAGCTCCAGGTCGTCGAGGTTCATGCCGGCGGTCTTCTCAAACTCGAAAACCGCCTTCCTGGAGAACATGAACTCCAGCGAACCGGACGGGACCAACCCTCCCCCCACCTTGTTGAAATACGATTTTACGTTGGCGACGGTCCGGGTGGTGTTGTCGGTGGCGCACTCCACGAACACCAGCACGCCATGGGGGCCTTTGCCCTCGTAATTGACCTCGGTGTAGGCCTCGGCCTCTTTCCCGAGCGAACGCTTGATGGCGGCCTCGATGTTGTCCTTGGGCATGTTCTGCGCCTTGGCGTTCTGGATGGCGGTGCGCAGGCGCGGGTTCATGTCGGGATCGACCCCGCCCTCCTTGGCGGCCATGGTGATCGTTCTGGAAAGTTTCGGGAACACCTTCGACATCTTGTCCCAGCGTTTTTCCTTTGCGGCCCTGCGGTATTCAAATGCTCTGCCCATAGTGATTCGATTGTTGCGGTTGATTCTGGCTGCAAAAGTATCAACTTGTCGCAGTAAAAAAACAAACCCGTGAAAAAATTAGGGCACACGCCATTTGCCAGGCCCGAAACACAAAGCAGGCCCTGAAAGGACAGGCAGGCGGGGCGCCATGAAATGACGCCGGCGGCCACCGGCTCAAAAATATTTGAACCATAATAATTTGCTAATTAAAATAATTGTATTAATTTTGCAGCCCTAAAAATTCACCCTTAAAGAGTTAGTTATATGTATTTAACGGCCGAGAAGAAAAAAGATTTTTTTAAGGAGTTTGGCAAATCAGAATTTGACACCGGTTCATCGGAAGGACAAATTGCACTCTTTACATACAGGATCAAGCACCTGACCGACCACCTGAAGGAAAACAAGAAAGACCACAGAACGGAAAGGGCCCTCGTCCTGCTCGTAGGGAAACGCAGGAAACTCCTTGACTACCTTAAGAACAAAGACATTGAACGATACAGGGAGATCATTAAGAAATTAGGAATAAGGAAATAAAAATTGACGGCGGGAAAAGGCAATTTAAAATTGCCTTTTTTCGTATAAATGTAGTTTATCAAATGAGCAAAGAAGGAATTAAAAGATCATTTACCCTTGCCGACGGCAGGGAAGTAAGTATTGAGACGGGCAAGCTGGCCACCCAGGCTGACGGATCAGTAGTCGTGAAAATGGGTGAAACGATGTTGCTGGCCACGGTGGTATCGAACAAAGAAGCAAAAGAGGACGCGGATTTTCTGCCGCTCTCCGTGGACTACCAGGAGAAATATGCCGCTACCGGCCGTTTCCCGGGCGGTTTTTTCAAGCGCGAGGCGCGTCCCTCGGAATACGAGATCCTCATCGCACGGCTTGTCGACCGCGCTTTGAGGCCGCTGTTCCCCAAGGATTACCATGCCGAGACCCAGGTCATCATCAACCTGATCTCGGCCTCCAAGGACATCATGCCGGATGCTCTCGCTGCACTGGCCGCCTCCTCGGCCATTGCGGTCTCCGACATCCCCTTCAACGGGCCCATCTCCGAGGTGCGGGTCGGCCGGAAGGATGGCCAGCTGGTCATCAACCCGGGTGTTTCAGAACTCGGTGCGCTTGACATCGACATCATGGTGGCGGCCACCATGGACAACATCATGATGGTGGAAGGCGAAATGGGGGAGATCAGCGAAGAGGACATGCTGGAAGCCCTGAAGTTCGCGCACGACGCCATCAAGGTGCAGTGCCAGGCGCAGCTTGACCTTGCCGCCATGGTGGAAAAAGCGAAAACCAAAAGAGAATACGACCACGAGGTGAACGATGAGGAGCTCAGCAAGAAGGTGTGGGCCGAGACCTATGAAAAAGTCTATGCAGTAGCCAAGATGGGCACCGGCAAGCACGAACGCTCCGAAGCATTCCAGAAGATCAGGGAGGATTTCCTCGCCACACTGACCGAAGAGGAGCAGGAGGAAAAGGCTTCGCTCGTCGGCAGGTACTACCATGAGGTGGAAAAAGAAGCCGTGCGCAGGATGATCCTTGACGAGCGGGTACGCCTCGACGGCAGGAAACTGGATGAGATCAGGCCGATCTGGTCGGAGGTGGATTACCTCCCGGCAGTACACGGCTCGGCCATCTTCACCCGCGGCGAGACGCAGTCGCTGACCACGGTCACCCTCGGCACCAAACTCGACGAGCAGACCATTGACGGCGCCGTCATCGAAGGCAAGAGCAATTTCATACTGCACTACAACTTCCCGCCCTTCAGCACCGGCGAGGCCAGGTTCCTCAGGGGCACCAGCCGCCGCGAGGTGGGCCACGGCAACCTGGCGCTCAGGGCACTCAAGCACGTCATGCCCAACGGCGAGGAAAACCCCTACACCGTAAGGATCGTCTCCGACATCCTGGAATCCAATGGTTCAAGCTCCATGGCCACCGTGTGTGCCGGGACCCTGGCCCTCATGGATGCCGGCGTGAAGATCAGGAAACCCGTGTCGGGGATCGCCATGGGCCTCATCACCGACCCGGAGTCAGGCAAATATGCCGTCCTCTCCGACATCCTGGGTGACGAAGACCACCTGGGCGACATGGACTTCAAGGTGACCGGCACCCGCGACGGCATCACTGCATGCCAGATGGACATCAAGATCGGCGGCCTCTCCTACGAGATCCTCAAGACAGCACTGGAACAGGCGAAAGCCGGCAGGCTTCACATCCTGAACGAGATGGAGAAGACCATCACCCAGCCCCGCGAGGACTACAAACCGCAGGTGCCGCGCATCCTGAAGATGACCGTGCCCAAGGAGTTCATCGGCGCCATCATCGGCCCCGGCGGCAAGGTGATCCAGGAGATCCAGGCCTCCACCAACAGCACCATCGTCATCGAAGAGGTCGACGACTATGGCGTGGTCGACATCGTGACCAACGACAAGGCGGGTGCCGAGGCGGCAAGGGCAAGGATCAAAGCCATCATCGCAGTGCCGGAAGTGGGCGAGGTTTACCTGGGAACGGTGAAGAACATCACCTCCTTCGGCGCTTTCATCGAGATCCTCCCCAACAAGGAAGGGCTGCTCCATATTTCGGAGATCGACTGGAAGCACATCAAGGATGTGGAGAGCGTCCTGAAGACCGGCGACAAGATCAAGGTGAAACTGCTCGACATCGACACCAAGACCGGCAAGCTCAAATTGTCGCGAAGGGTGCTCATCCCCAAACCCGAGCAAGGCAAGTAGTGTAACATTTCACACCCCAATTCGTAAAACGTCCCGGATCAGCTTCTTTGATCCGGGATTTTTTTTCCCGGAACAACGGCCCCCGGACGAAGAGTGCTGCCCCAGCCAAACCTTGTGTTTAAGGACGGCCTGTGCCGCCATGGTTTTATTATGTTGCCGCCTTCGGGGCCGAGCATCGAAAAAAACAGGAAGATATCTATGAGGCAATTAAAGATCATCAAGCAAGTCACCAACCGTGATACCGCATCGCTGGAAAAGTATTTACAGGAAATCGGAAAGGTCGGCCTGATCACTGCTGATGAAGAAGTCTCCCTTGCCCAACGCATAAAGCAGGGCGACAAGGCGGCACTCGAAAGGCTTACGAAGGCCAACCTTCGCTTTGTCGTATCCGTCTCCAAACAATATCAGAACCAGGGGCTCAGCCTTCAGGACCTGATCAACGAGGGAAACCTCGGCCTGATCAAAGCCGCGCAGCGCTTTGACGAGACCCGCGGGTTCAAGTTCATCTCCTATGCCGTCTGGTGGATCCGCCAGTCGATCATGCAGGCCCTGGCCGAACAGTCGCGCATCGTGAGGCTGCCCCTGAACCGGGTCGGGAACCTGAGCAAGATCAACCGCGCCTTTGCCAAGCTTGAACAGGAATATGAACGAGAGCCCGACATCAAGGAGATCGCCGACCTTCTGGAGGTGGACGAGGAGGAAATAAGGACCTCCATGAAAACGGCGGGCCGCCATATCTCCATGGATGCACCCCTCGTGTCGGACGAGGACAACAGCCTCTATGACATCCTGGAAAGCGATCATTCGCCCAACCCCGACGGAGAACTCATCTATGAATCGCTCAAGATCGAGATCGAACGGGCGATATCCACGCTGACGGTCAGGGAAGCCGACATCCTCCGTCTCTATTACGGGCTCAACAGCAAAACACCCCTGTCGCTGGACGAGATCGCACAAAAATACGACCTCACCCGCGAACGGGTGCGCCAGATAAAGGAACGCGCTGTACGCCGGCTCAAACAGACCTCGCGGAGCAAGTACCTGAAAGCATACCTGGGCTGAAAAGGCCCACTTCGCCCGACGCCGGTGACCCACCCGAATTCATTATAATGTTATGATGTTTTAATGTTATAATGTTCTTTCGAATCTTCTATCTTTGCACACAAACAACCCGTGATGCAACGAATCATAGCCCCTTCCATGCTATCTGCCGATTTCGGCAACCTGGCAGCTGACATCGAAATGGTGAACCGGAGCCAGGCCGACTGGTTCCATCTCGACGTAATGGACGGCGTATTCGTCCCCAACATCTCTTACGGTTTCCCGGTCATCCAGCAGATCAGGAAACACGCCCGCAAGCCCCTCGACGTGCACCTGATGATCGTGGATCCCGACCGGTACTTCACCCGGTTCCGGGATGTGGGCGCCGACATCCTGTCTGTCCACCTGGAAGCATGCCGCCACCTGCACCGCTCGGTACAACACATCAAGGACCTTGGGATGAAGGCCGGCGTGGTGATCAACCCGCACAGCCCGGTCTCCCTGCTGGAAGACATCATCACCGAAGTGGACCTGGTCCTGGTGATGTCGGTCAATCCCGGTTACGGCGGCCAGGCTTTCATTCCCAACACCTACCGGAAACTGCACGCCCTTCGCACCCTGGTGGAGGCGTCCGGGCATGATGTCATCATTGAGGTGGACGGCGGAGTAAGCCTCGAGAACGCACCGAAACTGTTCGAGGCAGGCGCCCGGGCCCTGGTGGCGGGAAACACGGTCTTCAGCTCGGACGATCCGGCAAAGACCATCGCCCGCCTAAAAAATGACTAACCAAGTCCCTGCCTGTCAGCATCCTGCATTTTCCCCTTCACTTCTGACGGAACAAATTCCCCTCCACTTTCGTATAAACGGGAAACTTCAATGCCATGAAGTCCCAGTCCGTGTACATACCGGCCCTGTTCCTCCTGTTCACCCTGCATACCGCTGCACAGGAACCTGCCGGCGACGAGATCGCCATAAACGAATCCCAGATGAGCTATATCGAGCCTGAGAACTGCAGTTTCTCGGACACCTACGGATTCGACATGCGGTTCAACACCTTCAAGGAGGTGAATTACAACACCTACCTCTTCCTGACCCCCGACCTGGACATGAAGGATCTGATCAAACCCGTGCCGAAAGGTGCGGTGGTCAAGGCTTATAAACACTTCCCGGACCAGGCCTCCTGGGCGGTGAAGTTCGAGAACGACTGGGGGTTCGTCTCCGACGGCCTCCTCAGCAGGCTGGAATCGTACGAGGAGCCCATCCGGGCCGAAGACCTGGACGTCCCGCCGCAAATGCTTTCCAGGCTTTCCATCCGGTATCCGCACAAGGCCCGGCGGGAAGGGGTCGAGGGCGAGGTTGTGCTGCGCATCCTCGTGAGCAATACCGGAGCCGTGTCGAAAGTGGAGGTGGAAAAAAGCATTCCCCTCCTCGACAGTGCAGCCATCGGGGCCGTCGAACAGCTCCGTTTCAAGCCGGCCAAGAAATACGGGAAGCCCACCGACGTGTGGGTGAGGATACCCCTCAATTTCCAGCTGAACGGCCATGCCCGGGAAAAATAACCGTTCCCCGCAGGCAGCCGCGCCTTTCCTGTCAATAATTTGCCATTTTTCGTCCCCGATTCACGAATAACGCTAACTTTGTCCTGAATCCTAAAACCGGAATGGAATGAACAGTGAATTGCTGGGCCTCGAGCCCCAACGATTGTGGCATTACTTCGTCGAGATCCTGAAGATCCCCAGGCCCTCCAAGAAGGAGGAGAAGATCATCCGCTACCTTTTGGAATTCGGCAGGTCGCATGGCCTGGAGACCCTGCAGGACGAGGTCGGGAACGTGCTGATCCGCAAACCGGCCACCCCGGGGATGGAAAACCGGAAAACCGTGGTGCTGCAGAGTCATGTGGACATGGTCTGCGAGAAGAACAGCGACATGGAGTTCGACTTCGACAACGACCCGATCCAGGCCTGGACCGACGACGGCTGGGTAAAGGCCAAGGGGACCACCCTGGGTGCCGACGACGGCATCGGCATGGCTGCTCAATTGGCCATCCTCGAGGCCGACGACATCAGGCACGGTCCCATCGAGTGCCTTTTCACGGTGGATGAAGAGACCGGGCTGACGGGTGCCTTCGGGCTCAAGCCGGGCTTCCTGGAAGGCACCATCCTGCTCAACCTGGATTCGGAGGATGACGGCGAGCTTTTCATCGGCTGCGCCGGCGGCAGGGACACCCTGGCCGAGCTTCCGCTCACCGCCGTGCCTTCGCCGGGCAGGCACCGGGCTTTCCATGTTTCCGTGACCGGCCTCCTGGGCGGCCACTCCGGCGACGACATCTCCAAAGGGCGCGGCAATGCCGTCAAGATCCTCAACAGGATACTGTGGCATGCCACTGACCGGTTCGCCCTGAAAGTGCACGACTTCAAGGGGGGTAACCTGCGCAACGCAATCGCCAGGGAGTCCTTTGCCGTGGTCCTGGTGCCCGCCGACAAGGCAGCGCCTTTCACGGACTATGTCAAGGGTTTCCGCGGTCATGTGAAAGCCGAGCTGCGGGTCACCGAGCCCGACCTGGACATCCGGGTCGTCGAGGCGGAAGAGATGCCCGTCACCGTGCTGGAGGGAGACGACCAGCGGCGGTTGCTCAATGCCATCTACGGCTGTCCGCACGGCGTGATCGCCTGGTCGGCGGAGATCCCCAACTTTGTGGAAACCTCCACCAACCTGGCCTCGGTGATGATCACCGACACCAAGGCCCTGGTCACCACCAGCCAGCGCAGCTCGGTGGAGTCGGCCAAAGACGATATCTGCAACATGGTGGCCAGCGTGTTCAGGCTGGCCGGCGCAGAGGTGAGGCACACCGACGGGTACCCGGGCTGGACCCCCAACCCCGATTCCGAGATCGTGGACCTCACCGGCAGGATTTACCAGGAACTCTTCCATGAGAAGCCCAAAGTGCTGGCCATCCATGCCGGCCTGGAATGCGGCCTCATCGGGGACGTCTACCCCGGGATGGACATGATCTCCTTTGGCCCCACCATCAAAGGTGCCCACAGCCCCGACGAACGGTTGCTCATCAGTACGGTAGACAAGTTCTGGAAGCTGACGCTGAAGGTACTGGAGGAGGTTCCGGAGGCGTAGCACGGAGTGGTTGTTGGCTGGTGGTTCCTGTTCATTGTTATTGGTTGTTCGTTATTTGTTAATTGTTGGCTGCGCCAATAGCAATCTGACCCCGGTAAATCATGGGCTTGGCAACAAATAACGAATAACCAATAACAATTAACAATTTCAAAACCCTGCGGCCACCCCGATGCGGATCCGCGGGTTCGAATAGGGTGAATACATCTCATCGTTGAAATTCCACAATAATTCGATGTACATGTAGGAGCGGCCCCCGATGGGCTGACTCAGGCCCCCTCCGAGGAAGTAGCCGGTGACGTTGACCCGGTCGTTTTCCTGCACATACCTGTAGCCGTAGATGTCGCGGTACTCCCCTGCGGGGCTCATCTTGTACTTGTTCACGAACAGGAGGGGCTCCACTTCGGCATGGAGGAAAATGTTCTCGATGATGGGGATCTCGGTCTTGGTGAGGAAATACCGCATCCAGATGCTGCCGCCGTACATATTGGTCCTGAAGTCGTGATACAGGCCCGTTCTGCCGCCGAGGCTGTCGACCTCCTCATAGTAATCCTTGTACCTGAAATACTTGTAGGTAAGCCCGATACCGACCACGAGGTCGTCGGTGAGGGAATACCCGACGATGGGGGATACATCAATGAGAGAGCTGTAGGTCCCCAGGCTGAACCCGAGGGCGCCCCCGACGAAAATCCGTTCGCCGAACGACTTTTTGGGTCCTTTGCCTTCGCCCCTTTGCTGGGCCCGGGCCGGTCCGGCGATGAGCAGTGCGGACAACAACAGGAGGAGGAGCCGGGAAGTGACATGACGGTACATATAGTAATGTATTAATGTGTGTAATGAAAAAAGTACATGCAATAATAACACAAAACACCGGCAAAGATATATAAAAGCAGAATTTTTTTATTGTGGGTGAT
>CAYLTG010000076.1:0-16827 GCA_964386225.1 uncultured Bacteroidales bacterium | reverse complement strand
GGCGGGCGGGCTGTTGGTCGGGAAAGAACTTTTCACCAAATACAAATCCTGGCTTAACCCCGCCAACTGGTTCCGATCGCGAAAGGAAGGCGGTGTGAACAATCGCGACTAAGCACCATTCGTTTTTCCCGTGGTGTACAAATACCTGCAACGTGCTGAATCAAGGGCTCAGGCACAATCCATATTTGTCTCATAATTAATATTATGTTAAATTGTATCTGTAAACAGAAAGGAGAGGCAATTCTCCCTGCCCCTCCTTCCTTGATCTTTATGCGACCGGGTTATTCGGTTTTGCCCGATTCCAGTTCGGCGTCGATGTTCTTTAATTTATCCATCTGCCCCAGCCTGGTGTAGATCTCTTTGAGCGACACCATGGTGCTGATGTCGTCGGGTTGCAGTTCATGCGCCCTTTCCAGGTACGGGATGCTCGATTCCAGGTAATTGTTTGCATCTTCGATGAGCATTTCGTATTTCTCCTGCTCGTCGAAGGGCAATTCGTTGGCGATCATGATCTCGCTTGAGGCTTTGTTGACATACAATGCACCAAGGTTGTAATTGGGGTCGAAATAATCGGGCTTGAGCTCGATCGACCGCTTGTAGGCCTCCTCTGCTTTACTGAAGGCATCGTGACGCATTTCTGTGGTCTTGGTGGTGTCGTCGACGACTTCGTTGTACTTTGCCCCGATGGCGAAGAAGATCGTCGGGTTGGTCGTGTCGATCTCCGCTGCCATCTGCAGGTTCGCAAGCGCCTTTTCGGTCATGGACTCGCCCAGGAAAAGGTTGGTCTCCATCAGAAGCAGGTTCAGGTCGTTGGGGAATCGCTGGCGCCCCAGTGCGTAGACCTCCATGGCCTTGTTCACATCCTTGTCCTGATCATAATAGATGTTGGCCAGTGAGCTGTAGACCCCTGACCTCGGGTACTGCATGTCGATGAGCTGCTGCAGGGTTTCCTTGGCCCTTGGATAGTCTCCGGCCAGTTCGGCTGCGATGCTGATGTAATAGATCGTGGTGGTGTCGTTGATGCCAGCCTCGCTGTAGATATTGTAGGCCTGCTGGAAGGCGTCCACCGATTCGCTGAAGCGTTTTGTGGCAGCCACCGAGTCGCTGTTGTTCTGGGCCTCGATCCCGGCATTGTAGCGGCGGGCGCCCTCATTGAAGAACAACTCCCCCAGCCCGGGCATCTTGGCGATGATATCCTTGCTGTAGGCCTCCTTGTCATCCAGTTCGATCGCCTTGCGGTAAGATTCATAGGCTACCTGCAGGGCATCCGGATCCAGCTCCCGGTAAGCTTCCAGGGGACTGTTGTAAATGTCGATGTAGATATTGCCGCGATAATACCATGCCTTGGCATCGCTGATGGTCTTCTCGTGGACGACGGCTTTGTCGATGTATTCCTTCGCCTTGTCCAACTTACCGTTCTTCTGGTAGTTGTAGGCGGACTGAACGGCTGAGTTCTGGGCAAATACGGATGCTCCCAGCACCAGGATAGAAAATAAAAGAATGAGCTTTTTCATGTTATTCCAAAAAATTTTATGCGATTGCGTTAAACAGTTCACAAAGGTATCAAAATATCAACATTGGCAAGCAATTACCCGGCCAATTTGGAATCATTCTTGTCAATTGGCACTATATTGATATAAACACTTTAAATAATGTATCTATTAATCCTCATTATCCGATACTTGCGTATCATCCGATGATTCGTAATCCAGCGGGTTCTCCACAATCTCCTCCTCGTCTTCGATCTCGACCCTCGCAACGGAGGCGATGCTGTCGTCGCCGCGCAGGTTGATCAGCTTGACCCCCTGGGTGGCCCGTCCCATGACGCGGAGTTCAGAGACGCTGAGCCGGATAAGGATCCCCGACTTGTTGATGATCATCAGGTCGTCCTTGTCCGACACCGCTTTGATGGCAATGAGGTTGCCCGTTTTGGACGTGATGTTGATGGTTTTCACGCCCTTGCCGCCCCGGTTGGTGACCCGGTAATCGGCGAGGTCGGATTTCTTTCCATAGCCGTTCTCCGAGACCACCAGGACATCCTGGCCCTCTTCCTGGAGGCAGATCATGCCGATGACACTGTCCTTCGGTCCGGCGAGGGTGATCCCCCGTACCCCTGATGCATTCCGGCCCATGGGCCTCACGGTACGCTCCGGGAACCGGATGGCACGGCCCGATTTGAGGGCCATGACGATCTCGTTCTCCCCGTTGGTGAGCCTGGCCTCCAGCAGGGAATCTCCTTCCCTGATGTTGATGGCGATGATGCCGTTCTGCCGCGGCCTGGAGTAAGCCTCGAGCGAGGTCTTCTTGATGGTGCCCTTGGCCGTGCAAAGCACGATGAAGTTATTGGCCACGTAATCCTCGTCCTTCAGGTCCTTGACGTTGATAAATGCCTTCACCTTGTCGTCCTGCTCGATGTTGATCAGGTTCTGGATGGCCCTTCCCTTGCTGGTCTTTGCCCCTTCGGGGATCTCATAGACGCGCAGCCAGTAACACTTTCCAAACTCCGTGAAGAGCAGGATATAATTGTGGTTCGTGGCCACGAACAGGTGCTCGAGGAAGTCCTCGTCGCGGGTCTTGGTCCCTTTGGCGCCCACGCCGCCCCTGTTCTGCCGGCGGTATTCCGTGAGCGGGGTACGCTTGATGTAGCCCAGGTGCGAGATGGTGATCACCACCTCTTCATCGGGTATGGTATCGGTGATGCTGAAGTCCTTGCCGTGGTATTCGATCTCGGTGCGGGTATCGTCGCCGTAGGCCTCTTTGATCTCGCGGAGCTCGCCTTTAATCAATTCCATGCGGAGGTTTTCATCCGACAGGATCTCCTTGAGCCGCTCGATGAGTTTCAGCAGCTCGGCATATTCCTCTTTCAGCTTTTCCTGTTCCAGTCCGGTGAGTTTCTGGAGGCGCATGTCGAGGATGGCCCTGGCCTGCACCTCCGACAGGTCGAACTGCTGCATGAGTCCTTCCCTGGCCTCCTCGGGCGTGCGTGACGCCCGGATGAGGGCGATCACCTCGTCCAGATGGTCCAGCGCCTTGATCAGCCCTTCGAGGATATGCGCCTTTTTCTCTGCCTCGGCCAGTTCAAACCTGGTCTTCCTGATGAGCACCTCGTGGCGGTGCTCCACGTAGTAGTGGATCAGGTCCTTGAGGTTCAGCAGCATGGGCCTTCCCTTCACGAGGGCGATGTTGTTGACGCTGAAGGAGGACTGCAGTTGCGTATACTGGTAAAGTTTGTTAAGGATCACGTTGGGAATGACGTCCCTTCGCAGGTCATAGACGATGCGCAGGCCTTCGCGGTCCGATTCGTCCCGGAGGTCGGTGATCCCCTCGATCTTCTTGTCGTTGACGAGCTCTGCTGTTCTTTTGATCATGTCGGCCTTGTTCACCTGGTAAGGGATGGAGGTGACGATGATCTGCGTCTTCCCGTTGTCGTCCTCCTCGATGGTGGCCTCCCCCCTGACGACGATCCGGCCCCTCCCCGTCTCGTAGGCGCTTACGACGCCGTCGTAGCCGTAGATGAGCCCGCCGGTCGGGAAATCGGGGCCCTTGATGAACTTCATGAGCTCGCTGATGGTGATGTCCCGGTTGTCGATGTAGGCGATGATACCGTCGACCACCTCCGAGAGGTTGTGCGGCGGCATGTTGGTGGCCATCCCCACGGCGATGCCCGAAGCCCCGTTCACCAGCAGGTTGGGTATCCGGGCCGGCAATACGGTGGGCTCCTCCAGGGAGTCGTCGAAGTTCAGCTGGAAGTCCACGGTGTCCTTGTTGATGTCGGCCACCATCTCCTCGGCGATCTTTTTGAGCCTCGCCTCGGTGTATCGCATGGCTGCCGGACTGTCACCGTCCATGGACCCGAAGTTCCCCTGGCCGTCGACCAGCGGGTACCGCAGCGACCAGTCCTGCGCCATCCTCACCATGGCATCGTAAACGCTGGTGTCACCGTGCGGGTGGTACTTACCCAGCACCTCCCCCACGATCCTCGCCGATTTTTTATAAGGCCTGTTCGACAACACGCCCAGATCAAGCATCCCGAACAGGACCCGGCGGTGCACCGGCTTGAATCCGTCCCTGACATCAGGTAAAGCCCTTGACACGATGACCGACATCGAATAGTCGATGTAGGCCGACTTCATCTGGTTCTCGATGTTTACCTTGACGATCCGTTCTCCACTTTCAATATTTTCCATATTATACAATTCTCTATTTCAGTCACTTACAACTTTAAGTAAAAACGTACGAATTTAGCAATTTATCCAGTACCGACGGCCATTTCAGGGTATTTTTATTACTAACATGGCCGTGTTAATAAAAATTGCGACCCCGGAAAGGATTCAGTATATTTGTAAATAATTTTGATTCCACGACAACTTGTCACCTGTTTATCTGTTATTTACCTTAGGTAAGGTTTTTGCATTGCGGTTCTGAACGACCGCATTCACAATAATATGGGCCATAGGAAAGCAGTGCTGGAAATATTTAAATTGTGAATTCGTTTTTATCTGGAACAATATTTACTATGGAAGCTAAATTTTCGCAAAGGGTCAAAGATGTTCTGTCCTACAGCCGTGAAGAGGCCATCCGCCTGGGCAACGACTACATCGGGCTGGAACACTTGCTGCTGGGCATCATACGTGAAGGTGAGGGCATGGCTATCCAGATCTTATCATATTTCGGGATCGACCTGGCCAAGATCAGGAAGGAGATCGAAATGGCAGTGGCCAGTTCCCCGGGAAGCAAGGTAAAGAGTGCCGACAACATCCCGCTCATCAAGCAGGCGGAGCGTGCGCTCAAGATCACCTACCTGGAGGCCAAGCTCTTCAACAGCGAGCTGATCGGCACGGAGCACCTTCTCCTGGCCATCCTCAAGGATAACGACAACATTGTCACGCGCGCGTTCAGCAATTACGGCGTCGATTATGATGCGGTGAAGGATGAGCTGAAGGCGATCATGTCCAACGCCGAGAACGACCCCAACGCCGATCCCAAGGATGAACTGCCCGGCGGGGCGGCCCATGACGACCCCGAAGAGGGCGGCAGGGATTTCGGTGGGAACATCAAGAAGATATCCGACACCAAATCGAAAACCCCGGTCCTCGACAATTTCGGCCGCGACATCACCCGGTACGCCGAAGAAGGCCGGCTCGACCCCATCGTGGGCCGTCAGCGCGAGCTGGAACGCATCGCCCAGATCCTGAGCCGGAGGAAGAAGAACAATCCCATCCTCATCGGCGAGCCGGGCGTTGGCAAATCGGCCATCGCGGAAGGCCTCGCGCTCAGGATCGTCCAGCGGAAGGTATCCCGCGCACTCTTCAACAAGAAGATCGTCACGCTCGACCTGGCATCCCTGGTGGCAGGCACCAAATACCGCGGACAGTTCGAGGAACGCATGAAAGCGGTCCTCAATGAACTGGAAAAGAACCCCGACATCATCCTGTTCATCGACGAGATACATACCATCGTAGGGGCCGGCAACGCGTCGGGCTCCCTCGATGCCTCCAACATGTTCAAACCGGCGCTGGCCCGGGGCGAGATTCAATGCATCGGCGCCACCACCCTCGACGAGTACAGGCAGTACATCGAGAAGGACGGCGCCCTGGAAAGAAGGTTCCAGAAGGTGCTCGTCGACCCCACCTCCCCTGACGAAACGGTGGAGATCCTGAACAACATCAAGGAGAAATACGAAGACCATCACCTGGTCACCTATTCCGACGATGCCATCAAGGCATGCGTCAACCTCACCATGCGCTACATCAGCGACCGCAACCTCCCCGACAAGGCCATCGACGCCATGGACGAGGCAGGGTCGCGGGTGCACATCACCAACATCCATGTGCCGGTGGAGATCATCGACATCGAGAACCGCATCGAGGAGACCAAACTGAACAAGACCAGGGCCATCAGCAACCAGAAGTTCGAAGAAGCGGCCAAGTACCGCGACATCGAACGGAAACTGCAGGAAGACCTGGAATCAGAAAAACGGAAATGGGAAGAGGAATCCAAGGTTCACCGGGAGACGGTGACCGAGGAGAACGTGGCCGAGGTCATCGCCATGATGACCGGGGTGCCCGTGCAGCGGATCGCGCAGAACGAAAGCGAGCGGCTCGTCAACATGGAGAAGGACCTGGAGGGTTCGGTGATCGGCCAGAACGATGCCATCAAAAAGGTGGTGAAGGCCATCCGCAGGAACCGGGCTGGCCTCAAGGACCCCAACAAGCCCATTGGGACATTTGTCTTCCTGGGCCCCACCGGCGTGGGCAAGACCCACCTGGCCAAGGTGCTGGCCCGATACCTGTTCGACTCGGAAGATGCCCTCGTGCGCGTCGACATGAGCGAATACATGGAAAAGTTCGCCGTTAGCCGGCTCGTGGGCGCGCCCCCGGGCTACGTGGGTTACGAGGAAGGCGGGCAGCTGACCGAGAAAGTGCGGCGCAAACCCTATTCCATCGTGCTCCTCGACGAGATCGAGAAAGCCCACCCCGACGTCTTCCACCTGCTCCTGCAGGTGCTCGACGACGGCGTGCTCACCGACAGCTTCGGCCGCAGGGTCGATTTCAAGAACACCATCATCATCATGACCTCGAACATCGGCTCCAGGCAGCTGAAGGATTTCGGACAGGGCGTCGGGTTCGACACCACCGCCAAGAAATCGGAACGGTCGACCTTCGCCCGCGGTGTCATCGAGAATGCACTGAAAAAGGCGTTCGCCCCCGAATTCCTCAACAGGATCGACGACGTGGTGATCTTCGAATCCCTCTCCAGGGAGGACATCCACAAGATCATCGACATCGAGCTCGTCCACCTCGTGAAACGGATCAAAGGACTGGGTTATGCCATCGAGGTCACGGACAAGGCCAAGGATTTCATCGTGGACAAAGGCTGGGACGAACAATACGGTGCCCGGCCGCTGAAGCGGGCGATCCAGAAATACATCGAGGACCCGCTGGCAGAGGAGATCATCAAGAGCAGCGTCAAGGAAGGCGACAGGATCGTGGTCGACTACAAGGACAAGGACGAAGAGCTGACCATCAAGATCAGCAAAGGCAAGAAAGAAGTGATGAAATCCTGATTTCCAGGTTAGTCGTATCAAGAAACAAGAAACCAGCAACCAGTAACTAGTTGCTGGTTTCTTGTTTCTTGTTTCTGGTTCCTGCCTTCCATCTCCAATCCCACCCCGCATCATCACAAAATCACAAAATTGCATAGGTACATAAGATATATTTCTATTTTTGGCAAAATTTAATCTTTTACCATGGACAAGAAAGACATAATCAAAGGTGGTGAGTTTCTCATCAAGGAAACGGATGCTGCGGATGTTTTCATCCCCGAGGAGTTCAACGAGGAACAGATGATGATCGCCCAGACGTGCGAGGATTTCCTCGAAACGGAGGTGTTCCCCATCCTCGACCGGATCGACGCACAGGAGCCCGGCCTCATGAGGAGCCTCATCCAGAAATCGGGAGAGCTTGGACTGCTGGGCATTTCCGTGCCTGAGCAGTACGAAGGGTTCGAACAGTCGTTCGTGACCTCGATGCTGGCCAGTGCCGCCATGGGCGCCGGTTATTCGTTCTCCGTAGCCTACTCCGCCCACACCGGGATCGGGACACTGCCCATCGTATATTATGGCAACGATGACCAGAAGCAGCGGTACCTGCCCAAACTGGCCACCGGCGAGTGGGCGGCAGCCTACTGCCTCACCGAGCCCAATGCCGGCTCGGACGCCAACTCGGGAAAATCACGGGCGGTCCTTTCCGAGGACGGGAAGCACTACATCCTCAACGGGCAGAAGATGTGGATCACCAACGGTGGGTTTGCCGACGTGATGACCGTCTTTGCCAAGATCGACAACGACCGGGTGCACAGCGCCTTTATCGTGGAATCGGCCTGGGAGGGCGTGGTGATCAACCCGGAGGAAAAGAAAATGGGGATCAAGGGATCCTCGACGGTGCAGGTTTTCTTCAACGACGTGAAAGTGCCGGTGGAGAACCTGCTTGGCCGCCGCGGGACCGGATTCCGTATCGCCCTCAACATCCTCCACATGGGCAGGATCAAGCTGGGCGGCACCGTGCTCGGCGCAGCCAAACGGGCCATCACCCAGTCGGTGAACTACGCCAACGAACGGAAACAGTTCGGCCAGTTCATCTCCGAGTTCGGGGCCATCAAAGGTAAACTGGCGGAACAGGTGATCCGGACCTGGGTGACCGAATCGGCCGTATACCGGGTAAGCAAGAACATCGACGACCTGATCGAAGTGCTGCTCCAGGAAGGAATGGAGAAGCCGCAGGCCACCATCGAGGGGATCGCTGCCTATGCCATAGAGGCCGCAGCGCTGAAGGTGTTCGGTTCCGAATCCCTCGACTTTGTCGTGGATGAATACGTGCAGGTCCTGGGCGGCATGGGATTCTCGGCCGAGACCAATGCCGACCGTGCTTACCGCGACTCCCGGATCAACCGCATTTTCGAAGGGACCAACGAGATCAACCGTCTGCTGGTGACCGACACCACCATCAAGAAAGCCCTGAAAACAGGTTTCGACGTGGTGCGCTACGCCAACACCATCGTCAAGGAAATGGAACACGGCGGCTCCGCCCCCGTCCCGGAGGATTACTTCGGCGAGAAAAGGGCCTGGATCCAGAACTTCAAAAAGGTCGCCCTGTTCCTCATGGGCACCCTGTCTGACAAGATGGCCCGCGATTTCCTCACCGAGCAGGAGATCCTAATGAACATATCGGATGTGATCATGATGGTGTACGGTGCCGAATCCACCATGCTCCGGATCGAGAAACTGGAACAACTGAAAGGGGCCCGGGAGGCCGAAAAGTACCGCGACATCCTCGACGTCTATGTCTACGACTCGGCCGCAGCCATCAACAAGTCGGCCTGCGACGCCATCAATTCCTTCGTGGAGGGTGACGAGCGCAGGGTGATGCTCGACCGGATCGATACTTTTACCCGGGTGGCCCCCGTCAATGTGAAGGAAGCCCGCCGCAGGATCGCCAACCGGGTGATCGAAGAGAACCGGTATTGCTACTAAGCTGCGACCTCTGAAAGAAAAAGAGGGTCTCCCGGCAGGGAACCCTCTTTTTTTTGTTGTTCAAAGTTGAATGGTCAAGGTTTCCGCTGGGGATCCCTCTGGTAAAAGGTTGGTAAATCGTACAACCGCATCGAAATGCACCCTTCACAAACTCACCAAATCAACAACTCAACAATTATTCCTTGAGCAGCGCCTTCGAGATCACCAGCCGCTGTACCTGGTTGGTGCCTTCGTAGATCTGGCACAGTTTGGCGTCGCGCATCATCTTCTCCACCATGAAGTCGCGGCTGTAACCATCGCCGCCCATGGCCTGCACGGCGTCGGTGGTCACCTCCATGCCGATGTCGGACGCGTATAGCTTCGACATGGCGGAGAGCTTGTTGAGCTTCTTTTTGTCATGATCGTAGGCCCAGGCGGCATACCAGGTAAGCAGGCGGGCATTTTCGATCTTGGTGGCCATATCGGCAAGCATGAACCCGATGGCCTGGTTGGAGGCGATGGGCTTGCCGAACTGCTTCCTGTTCCGCGTCCAGTCCCTTGCCGTTTCAAAGGCGGCGCGGGCATTCCCGACGCTGAGCGCGGCCACGCCGGTGCGGGTGCGGTCGAAGGTCTTCATGGCGATGATGAAGCCGTAGCCCTCATCACCGATCCTGTTCTCCTGCGGGATCTCCACATCGGTGAAGATGATCTCGTTCTGCACGGAGGCCTTCTGTCCCATCTTTTGCAGGCGCGGCTTGAACTCGATCCCCGGGGAATCGGAAGGAACCAGGAAGGCGGTGAGGCTCCTCGACCCTTTTTCAGGATCGGTCATGGCGAAAACGGTCATGAATTCCGACACTTCCGCATTGGTGATGAACCGCTTATGGCCGTTGAGGATGTACTTGTCGCCTTTCTTGATGGCGGTGGACTGTATTCCCTGCACGTCGGAGCCCGCGTTAGGCTCGGTGAGGCAGTAGGCGGCGACGGCTTTCTTTTCGTTGATGAGCCCGAAATATTTCTTCTTGAGCTCATCGCTTGCGGCCAGGTAGAGCGGGGTCAGGGCCAGCGTATTGGCGTCGATGCATATGCCGATCCCCACGCAGCCCGCACCCAGTTCCTCGGAGGCCAGCGCACCGTCGAGCAGGCTGTGGCCGTGCCCTCCATACTGTTTGTCCATGGGGCCGTTCATGATGCCCTCCTCGTAGGCGGCTTTCACGACCGGCCAGGGGAATTCGGCCAGTTCGTCGTATTTAAGCCGGTTCGGCACGATCCATCGATCGGAGAAATCACGGTACTTGGCGATGATCTCCTCTTGTGCTGTGGTAAGTCTAAAATCTATCATACATAATCTATTAAAATTCGAAAACTGGTTAAACCTCTCTCAATCGATGGGCGGGCAATCATCGCAATCAAGACTGCGCTCGTACATCCGCATGGCACGGAGGCTCATCCCCATGCTGGAGAAGCCGCCGTCGTGGTATATGTTCTGCATGGTCACCTTCCGGGACAGGTCGGAGAACATGACGATGGTGAAATCGGCACACTCATCGGCAGTGGCATTGCCCAGGGGCGACATCCGCTCGGTGAAGTCCATGAGGCCGTCGATCCCCTTCACGCCGCTTCCGGCCGTGGTCATGGTCGGCGACTGGCTGATGGTATTGACCCGTATCTTCTTCTCACGGCCGTAAATATAGCCGAAGCTCCGCCCGATGGATTCGAGAAGGGCCTTGGCGTCAGCCATGTCATTGTAGCCATAGAGGACTCGTTGTGCTGCAATATAGGAAAGGGCGACCACGCTGCCCCATTCGCTGATGGCGTCGTACTTGTAACAGGTCTGAATGAGCTTGTGGAAGGAAAGGGCGGAGATATCCAGCGTCTTGGCGAAGAAATCATAATTCAGGTCGGAGTACACCCGCTTTTTCCTCACGTTCATCGACATCCCGATGGAATGCAGGATGAAGTCGACCTTGCCGCCCATGATCTCCATGGATCTCTTGATCAGGTTCTCCAGGTCGGCCACGCTGGTGGCATCGGCCGGGATGACCTGCGAGCCGGTCTTCTCCGCAAGTTCGTTCAGCTCCCCGAAACGAAGTGCGGTCGGGGTATTGGTGAGGGTGAAGATGGCTCCTTCTTCATGTGCCCGTTCCGCCACTTTCCAGGCGATCGACTTGTGGTCGAGGGCACCGAATATGATCCCTTTCTTTCCCTTGAGTAAGTTATAGGCCATTAGTTATCCAGTTTAGTTAAAAAAAGTGCGGGCCAAAAATAAGCTTTTTCTTTTTAATTGTTCAGCAGCTGCCGCGCCGACTCCACGGAGGCGCTGGTCACCTTCCGGCCGCTGAGCAGCTTGGCGATCTCGAGGATCCGTTGTTCATCATCGAGCTTGCGGATGCGGGTCACCGTTATGTTGTCTTCCACCTCCTTGAACACCTGGTAATGGTGCGTTCCCTTGCCGGCGATCTGCGGCAGGTGCGTGACGGCGATCACCTGCATGGCGGAGGCAAGCGACTGGAGCTCCTCTCCCACCCGGTCGGCCACCGCACCGGAGACGCCCGTGTCGATCTCATCGAAGACGATGGTGGGCAGCAGGGTCTTTTTGCTGATCAGCGATTTGATCGCCAGCATCAGGCGGGACTTCTCACCGCCCGAAGCCACGTTGGCCAGGGGCCGCATCTCTCCGCCCCTGTTGGCGTTGAAGAGAAATTCCAGCCGGTCCTGTCCATTCCTGCCGGGCGCTGCCAGGGAGGTCATGGCCGCCCTGAAGGTGGCATTGGGCAGGCCCAGGGTCCTGATTGCCTCCAGCACCTCTTCTTCCAACCGCGGAGCCATCTCCATCCTTCTGGCCGAGATCCTGCCGGAGGCGTCGGCCACATCCGCCTTCATCGATTCCAATTGCTTCGAAAGGGCGGCGATCCTGCTTTCCAGGTTCCCGATGCCGTTCAGTTTCTCATTCAACTGCTCCATCACCTCGAGGAGGGCATCCACGGAAGCCACCCGGTGCTTTTGCTGCAGCTGGTATAGGGTGTCGAGCCGGCCGGCCACCACCCCTGCCCGTGCAGGGTCCACGGTGACCTGCTCCTCGAACCGCTCCACCTCCCGGCTGAGGTCCTGCAGTTCGATCCGGAGGGTCTCGAACCGCCTGCTTATCTCCCCGAGGACCGGATTGAAGGTGCTTATCCGATTCAGCCCCGACAGGATCGCCCCCAGGTCGGGCAACACCCCTCCCCGCTCGTTATCCAGTTCCTGCAGGGTCTGGAAAAGGATGGTCCTGATTTCCTCGGCATGTTCCAGGACCTTCAGTTCCTCCTCCAGTTCCTGCTGTTCTCCCGGCTTCAGGCGCGCCTGCCCGAGCTCTTCGACCAGGAACTCGAGGTAGTCCTTTTCGGTCCTCGATTTCTCTTCCTGGGCGATGAGGGCCTGCAGTTCCCTGTCCAGGCCCAGCATCCGCTGGTAATTCTCCCGGTAATCGGCCACCTCGTCCCGGAGGCCTGCATAGCTGTCGAGGATGAACACCTGGAAATCCTGGTCTGCCAGGGCAAGGTGCTGGTGTTGTGAATGGATGTCGACCAGGGCATCGCCCAGGCCCTGCAGCACAGCAAGGTTCACGGGGGTGTCGTTGATGAAGGCGCGCGACTTTCCCTGCGGCGTGATCTCGCGGCGGATGATGCTCTGCTCGTCGTAATCAAGGTCGTTATCCCTGAAAAAAGACTGAAGCCCGTACTGGCCGATGCGGAACGTCCCCTCGACGATGCACTTGGAAGCCGGGTCGAAAAGGACCTTGGTGTCGGCACGCCGACCGAGGATCAGGTCGAGGGCGCCCAGGAGGATGGATTTGCCGGCGCCGGTCTCGCCTGTGATGACCGACAGGCCGCCATCGAAGACCAGGTCCAGGTCCTTGATGAGGGCATAGTTCTTTATGGACAGTTGTTTCAGCATTTTCCCGCCTTCCGGTGAGCTGTGGCAAATTTACGAAAGAATGGGGTTCGGGTCACTGGCTTATTTTGGAATACTTGGAAGAATTGGCCGGGTCGATGTTCTTCATGATGTTGGCCGCATCTGTCTTTTCCCTGGGGTTCCCTTCGGAGAAGACATTGATGATCTCGTCGCGCTTGGCATCGAGGAGCAGTTGGAGGGCAAACAGCCCGGGGCGCTGCTCATTCACATTCTGCAGGTACATCAGGGAGCTGGCGATGGCCGCCCGTCCCTCATAGGCATTGTCGGCCATCTGGTCGAGCCCCTTCCGGTGGTATTCGTAATTGAAATTGCGGAGCTCCGAAAAGGCGTTGTTCATGTAATTCTCGATCAGCCAGTACCTGTTCCGGTCATTGCCAAAGGAGTTCCAGCCCTGCTCGGGCGAATTCTGGGCTGCATTGACGATCTGCTCGGCCTTCTCGAAATACTCGCTGCCGCCGAAGAGCGAGAACGAATCGAAATCGAGCCCGAGGATCACATAAAGATAATAGGCGATGACCGAGGTCAGGTTTGAGGTATAGGCGTTCTCCTGGAAATCCATGGGCTGGAATTCCACGTATTCAAAGTCGAAATCCTTGTCGATATAATTGAAGAGGGGGCTGGTGTAGGCGGTCTTGTAAATGGGCCTGCTGGCGACGATGTTGAGGGTGGCGATGAACCGGTCGGCGGATGGCCTGTCCTGCACATTGATCACCATGCTGCATTCGATCCGCTCTTCGGGTTTGAAGTCATAGTTGGTCCAGCGGCGGTTGTTCACGAACTCCATCAAGGATGTGCGCATGTTCTCGAAGACCCTTTTGTCGGTGCCCTCCACCTGGCTTGAGTTCACCTGAATCTGGCAATAGAACTCCTGCGCCATCGAATCCGTGAGGAAAACCGCAAAAAACAACAGTGAATAGAATAATCTCCGCATGTGTCCTTCGTCCTTATTTTTTGATCATCCCGGCGATCCTGTCGAGTATGTCTTCAGCCACCGCACGCTTGTCCTTCAAACCGTATTCCGTGATCCTGCCGTCCCGGTCGAGGATGGTCACCTTGTTGGTCGGATGGCCAAAACCGGCACCTTCATCTTTCAATGAGTTCAGAACGATGAGGTCGAGGTTTTTATTTTCCAGTTTCTTGCGGGCGTGTTCCAGTTCGTTGTCGGTTTCGAGGGCGAACCCCACAAGAAGCTGCCCTTTCCTTTTACTGCTGCCCAGTGATTTCAGGATGTCACGCGTGGGTTCCAGGCTCACCTGGAGCAGCTCTTCCGGGTGATCCTCCTTCTTGATCTTGTGCCCGGCTTTTCGCACGGGGGCATAGTCGGCGACGGCCGCCGCCATGACTATGATGTCGGAGGAGGGTGCCCGGGATGCGACGGCGTCGTACATCTCCCCTGCGGTCATCACCGGGGTCGTCTCCACCCGGGGCATGTCGATGCCTGATACCGGTCCCGTCACCAGCCTGACGTCGGCGCCGCGGCTGGCAAAGGCCTCCGCCAGGGCGATCCCCATGCGTCCCGAGCTGAAATTGCCGATGAACCGCACCGGGTCGATGGGTTCATAGGTCGGGCCGGCTGTCACCAGCACCTTCAGCTTACTGAACTCTTTTTTTTTTTGGAAGTGCCCCTCCAGGGCGGCAAAGATGCTTTCAGGTTCCTGCAGGCGCCCCGCCCCTGTTAGACCGCTGGCCAGTTCGCCTGTTTCGGGCTCCAGGAGGATGTTGCCGAACGATTGCAGTTTCTTGATGTTCTGCTTTGTCGCAGGATGATCGAACATGTCCACATCCATGGCCGGGGCAAAGAACACCGGACACCTGGCGGCGAGGTAAATGGCCACGAGCAGGTTGTCGGCCTGGCCCGCCGCCATCTTGGCGAGGGTGTTGGCCGAGGCAGGGGCGACGACATAGGCGTCGGCCCAATATCCCAGGTCCACATGACTGTTCCAGGTGCCGTCGTCGGCATTGAAAAAATCAGTGAGCACGGGGTTCCCCGAGAGGGTCGAAAGGGTGAGCGGGGTCACAAAATCCCTGGCTGCAGGGGTGAGCACGACACGCACCTCCGCGCCCGCCTTCACAAGCAGGCGCACCAGCAGGGGGACCTTGTAGGCGGCGATGCTCCCGGTGACCCCGATCAGGATCTTCTTACCCTTGAGCATCCCGGTTAAAATTCATTGTCCCTTTTCTGGGGATTGCGATAATATGTCCGTCCCTCTGAAAACTCCTGGATGGCGATCAGGGTCGGCTTGGGCAGACGCTCGTAGAAACGGGCGATCTCGATCTGCTCCCGGTTCTCAAAGATCTCCTCCAGGTTGTCCTGCGAAGTGGCAAACTCCTGGATCTTCTGGTTGAGCTCCTCCTTCATCTCCACGCTGATCTGGTTGGCCCGCCTCGAGAGGATGGCCACGGTCTCGTATATGTTGCCCGTCGGCTCGTCGAAATCCCTGATCTTCCTGGTAACGGCAGTAGTATCGGCTTTTACCTTCTTGTAATCCATAGGTTATAAATTTTCATTCGTTAGTTTCTCAATTTCTTTTATTGCCTTGTCATACATGTATTTGACCTCCTTGTTGTATTTGCTTTCGGGGTACTGGGCCACAAACTCGTTATAGGTGTCGGCAGCTTCCTGGTACCGTTCCACCCGCTTGCTCCTGACGCTTTTGGAGGCGTAATAATAGTACGACTTGATGGTGTAAAAAAGGGCGTCTTCCCTGAACTTGGTATCGGGATAATCCTCCAGCAGGGTCTCAAAGGAGTGCACCGCTGACTCATACCGGTCCATTTTCAGGTATAACTTGGCGATCTCGAATTCTTTTTTCTGAAGTTTCTCCCACAGCTCGTCGATCAGGGCATTGCATTGTTCCACCCGCTCGCTGTTGGGGTAGGCATTGAGGAACAGCTGCATCTCCTTGATGGCGGCTACCGTGCTTGTCTGGTCGAGCTTGTACTTGGGGGAGTCGAGGTACTTGCAGTAAGCCGTCATGAACATGCACTCCTCCGCCCGTTCGCTGCGCGGGTATGTCTTGGCGAACCGGTCGAAGTAATAGCTTGCCATGATGTACTCCTTCTGGTTGTAATATCCATAGGCGTACTTGTAGGCGATGTCCTCGGCCTCTTCGGTGCCCCGGTAGAAAGGCAGCACCTGGTCGAACAGGTTCATGGCCCGGTAGTAATCCTCCCGGTCATAATACTCCAGCGCCTTCTCGTATTTAAGCCCGAAATCCTGGCTTTTCTGGATCTTCTGGTATTTGCTGCAGGATGCGATCACAAGGGTTAGAACGCTGAAAAAGAAATATATGCCTGCCTTTTTAAACATGGGCGCAAAATTAATCAAATTCACGATACCATGAACGTTAAAAACCATTAATTATTTCTGTTAAAAATTTCTGTAAAACATTGTTGAAAATCAAAGGAATAAATATATAGTTTTGCGCCTTTGATCGGATCAAATCGTTTAATTATTAAGCGTATAAGCAAATGGACATATTCAACAAAACAGACAATTTCGGACCGCTGGGCCAGTACATGGAACAGGCTCACGGCTACTATATGTTCCCCAAGCTGGAGGGCGAGCTTTCCAGCAGGATGAAATTCATGGGCAAGGAGAAGCTGGTATGGAGCCTGAACAACTACCTGGGCCTTGGCAACCATCCCGAGGTGCGGAAGGCCGATGCCGAGGCCGCCGCCGAATGGGGCCTTGCCTACCCCATGGGCGCCCGCATGATGTCGGGCCAGACCTCCAGGCATGAGGAACTGGAGCGGAAACTGGCCGCATTCGTGGACAAGGAGGCAGCCTACCTGCTCAACTTCGGCTACCAGGGCATGGTGTCCATCATCAACGCCCTGGTCGACCGCAGGGACGTCATCGT
>CAYLTG010000075.1:0-16828 GCA_964386225.1 uncultured Bacteroidales bacterium | reverse complement strand
CCAGTTTCCAAAGCAGGTAGAAAGCCACGATGCCGAAGAAGATGTTGATGGCCACAGTCCCCTTGAGCAGGTTGTATAGCTCGTACATCAGGAAGGCCACCAGGAAGATGTCCACCACATCCAGGAATTTTATTTCAATGAAGCCTAACAGACCGGGTACCATACATCGGGTTTGAATGGCCAAAAGTAAAAAAAGTTGATCATTCTTGTGATTTGCAGGTAACCTTTGGTCCAAAAAAATGATTAAGTAATAAAGAGACCATTTAAAATTCGTAAGAGAAACCTGATTATTGCCAGAACACGCTTCTTATCTCAGTAACCTCAGGCAACCTGACCTGCCAGCTCGCTGGCAGGTTTTTTTGTTCCAAAAATTTTGAGCCAACAGCCAACAGCCTGTAGGCTCGGGCTGGGGGCGATATACCCTCCTTCCCTGAATCCTTAACCTTCTCGCCCTGAACCTCCAAAAACTATTCACGGCAGGCATGACCTGTGCCCGGCCCCCGGGCATCATAACCTGCCGGCTCTCATGGTGCCTTGTGCCGGGAAGCTCTTTTTTGGTTCAGGATACCTGAATTTTCATAATTTTACCGGCATTCTGCAATTCGCACGATCGATCAACCAAAAGAGACCCAATATGATCAAGCATGTCGTCATGCTCCGGTTAAAGGATTATGACAATAAAACACAGAAACTGGAAAACGCATTGAAACTGAAAAAGGCCCTGGAAGACCTGCGGGTGGGCATCCGGGAGCTGAAAAGCATGGAGGTGGGGCTCAATTTCAATGAGAAGCCGAGCGCCTATGACCTGGTGCTGATCTCCACGTTCGAGACCGAGACCGACCTGGAGATATACCGCATGCATCCCGAACACAAGAAACTGATGGTCTTCCTCAAAACGGTGACCAGCGAAACGGCCGTGGTGGATTATGAGATATGACCGGTCGCTCGGCGGTTTCCCGGTCATTCCCAGGTGGCGCAATTAACATCTTTTAACATCCGGACCGGCTCCGCGGTGCCTGCGGGATTCGGCCGTTAACAAATTTTAGGGTGCAAAACTTTTTTTTCTGAAAAACTAAAATGATTTTTGCAACCGGATCAAACTCAACATCATGCTAGCACTTATCGTTTTTCTGCCCATTTCATTCACCCTTGTTGCCCTCTTTGCATGGCAGGTGTTCGAAAAGGCAGGCATACCCGGCTGGAAGACGGCCGTTCCGTTCTACAACCTCTACCTCTGGATCAGGATCATCGACAAGCCGATGTGGTGGTACATCTTTCTCATCGTCCCCTTCATCAATGTGTTCATGATCATGCTGATGATCGTTGAGCTTGTGAAGTGCTTCGATAAGCATGCCCTCTGGGAGCAAGGCGCCGCCGTGCTGTTCCCGTTCATCTACCTCCCGTACCTCGGGCTTGCACCCGGAGAGAAATACATTCCGGTCGACAAGCGGAAGAAGGTGAAGAAAACGATCGTGAGGGAATGGGTGGACGCCATCATCTTCGCCGTGATCGCCGCCACCATTATCCGGACCTTCCTCATCGAGGCCTATACCATTCCCACCTCCTCCATGGAGAAGTCGCTGCTGAGGGGTGATTTCCTCTTCGTGAGCAAGATCGCATACGGGCCCAAGATACCCAATACCCCGTTGTCATTTCCATTTGTCCATCACACGATGCCGATGTCGACCGACCGCAAGTCGTTCGTGGAGTGGATCAAGCTCGGTTATTTCCGGTTTCCCGGACTGAACAGCATAAAGAACAACGACGTGGTGGTGTTCAACTACCCCGAAGGGGATACGGTCTCTACGGTGTTCCAGAGCAATGTGAGCTACTACCGCCTGGTGCGGGAGTTTGGCAGGGACAACGTGTGGCGCAACAAGCGGAAGTTCGGCAACATCATTTACCGTCCCGTCGACAAGCGGGAGAATTACATCAAGCGCTGCGTCGGCATCGCGGGCGACACGCTGCAGATCATCAACCAGGCGGTTTACATCAACGGCGAACTGCTCGATTTCCCCCCGCACGGCCAGTTCAAATACATCGTGACCGCCCCCAAGGGGATCAGCAAGCGGACCCGCGAGGAACTGGATATCTCCGACGAGGATTACAACATCTGGAAGCGTGACAGGTCCAGGGAACTGCCGCTCACGGCCGCCATGGCAGAAGAGCTGCGCAAGGATCCCTCGGTGCAGGAGGTGGCCCTCTCTGTTTCGCCTTCCGGTGAATGGGTCGACTACCTCTTCCCGTTCGATCCCAGGTATCCCTGGAATGTGGACAATTACGGACCCATTTATATCCCCGAAAAAGGGAAGACCGTTTCCCTGACAACAGAGAATCTGCCCCTCTACAGGCGGCTCATCACGGTGTATGAAGGACATGACCTGGAGGTTCAGGGCGACCGCATCCTGATCGACGGGAAAGAGACCGATACCTATACCTTCGGGATGGACTACTACTGGCTGATGGGCGACAACCGGCATAACTCTGCCGATTCCCGCTTCTGGGGCTTCGTGCCTCAAGACCATGTCGTGGGAAAGGCAAGTTTCGTCTGGCTGTCCCTCGATCCTGAAAAGAGCCTGTTCGGCGGAAAGATCCGCTGGAACAAGTTGCTCAGGGTGATCCGATGAAGGTACAGTCGGATCATCGAAGGGAGACTTAATCCTGTATTCCATTTTCTATAAATCTATAACATCGGACAACAAATGAAAAAAGCAGAGATCCACACCGACAAAGGGGTGATGCATGTCCAGTTCTTTGACGGGGATGCGCCCAACACGGTGGCCAATTTCATCAAACTCTCCAGGGAGGGGTTCTATGACGGCCTCACCTTTCACCGGGTGATCCCCGGCTTCGTGATCCAGGGGGGCTGCCCCAACGGTACCGGATCGGGAGGCCCCGGCTATACCATCAAGTGCGAGCTCGATGGCGACAACCAGCGCCATGACCGTGGTGTGCTTTCCATGGCCCATGCGGGAAGGGATACCGGCGGATCACAGTTCTTCATCTGCCACAACCGTGAGAATACGGCGCACCTCGACCGGCAGCACACCGTGTTCGGTAAAGTGGTCCAGGGAGTGGACGTGATAGACGATATCCGCAGGGGCGACGTTATCAATAAAATAATCATCATCGAAGACTAAATAACTACACCTTATGAAAAAAGCATCCGTTTTCCTGTTCCTTGCCGCCGTTGTCCTTCTTTCGGGCAGTTCCCTTCCCGACCGGGATTTTACGGGCACCATCGTGTACAACATCACCTACGACATGGACCAGGTCGACCCGCAGGCGGCCTCGTTCCTCCCCAAGACCATGAAGATGACCATCAAGGCGCCACTCTCGAAATCCGAGATCTACATGGGCATGGGCTCCACCATTTCGATCTTCAATTCTGACGACCGGACCGGCGTCAACCTCATGGACCTGATGGGCCAGAAGTTCGCCATTAAGATCACTGCCGAGGAAACCGACCGTGAAATCGAAAAGGCCGGCGAGATCGAGGTGGTCAAACTGGACGAGACCAGGGATATTCTTGGCTATTCATGCAAGAAGGCACTCGTGAAGGTCAAGGACCTTGACCAGGAGTTTTCGGTCTTCTATACCGAGGAGCTGTCCACCGGCCTGGAGAATTCCAGCAACCCCGTCTTCAAGGACATACCCGGGCTGATGCTCGAATTCTCGATGACCCAGAACGGCATCCAGATGAATTTTACCGCCGTGAATATCGACAAAAAGAAGGTCTCCGAGAAAGAGTTCGAGATTCCGGAGGGCTATGAGGAGGTGACCCAGGAGGAGTTCCAGAGCCGCTTCGGCATGTGATCCCAACCCCTTAGAAATGTTGAAAATCCTCTTGATAAAGGGGATTTTTTTAATGCCTGCGCGTGGCGGGGATTTATTAATTTTGCAACCAAATTATTAGGACCGAATGGCGAAAAAGGCGAAGAACAAGAATGGCGGGAAGCCGGCCGGAAGCGGCCGGCGCGTCACGGCAAGGTCGATGTGGAGGTCGGTGGCCCGCAATTTAAAGAGCGACAAGGTGCACCGGATCACCGGTCTTTTCCTGGTATTGTTCTCCCTGGTCCTGTTCTTCTCGTTCGTCAGCTATTTCTTCACCTGGCAGGCCGATGACTACATGAAACAGGGCGACCAGGCCAGCAACTGGATAGGTACGGCCGGCCGTGCCATCTCCAAGCAGTTCGTGGAGCGCTGGTTCGGCATTGCCTCATTCGGGTTTGTGTTGCTTTTTTTCCTGTTCGGCGCCCGGCTCCTGCTCAAGGTGACGCTGCTGCCGCTCTGGAAGACCACCCGCCTCACCCTGATGATCATGATCTGGGTCTCGCTTACCCTCGGGTACCTGTGGGGCACAAGCAACAGCCTTTCCATCCTGGGCGGTGAGTTCGGCGCCGTTTATTCGGGCTGGCTCAATGCCGCCCTCGGGAAGATCGGGACCGGACTGCTGCTCCTGTTCGTGATGCTCAGCTTCCTGATCATCAATTATAACCTTTCGTTCGGTTTCCTGCGGGAGATGAGGCTGCCCGGCATACCGATGCCAAAGATGAAGAAGCCGGCCGCCGCGCCCAGGGAAGACCTTTACAACACGGTGGAATATGCCGTCGATGATGGGGAGGAGGAAGATAATGAGGATGAGGAGGAGGAACCTGCCAAGTTTGAGGAGGAAGAGCAGCACATGCCGGAGTTTGCCGATACCAATCCCGATGGTCCCGATGAGATGATCGTCCTCGATCCGGCCATCGAACGGGAGGAGGGAAACATCGTCGACGATGTGGAGCTGACCATCGAAACAGCCCCCGCCGAGGAACCCGCCTTCGACGGGAACGGCGACGAGGGGCCGGAGCACCATGGCCTCGATGAGCCCTACGACCCCCGGGCCGACCTGCCGGGCTACCGTTTTCCAGGCCTCGACCTGCTGGAGGAATATGGCACCGACGAGATCACGGTGCAAAAGGAAGAGCTGGAGCGCAACAAGAACCGGATCGTCGAGACCCTGAGCAACTATTCCATCCAGATACAGAAGATCAAGGCCACCATCGGGCCCACCGTCACCCTCTACGAGATCATCCCGGCCCCGGGGATCCGCATTTCCAAGATCAAGAACCTGGAGGACGACATCGCCCTCAGCCTGGCGGCCCTCGGCATCCGCATCATTGCGCCCATCCCGGGGAAAGGCACCATCGGTATCGAGGTCCCCAACCAGAACCCCGACATCGTCTCGATGAGGTCGGTGCTCGCTTCCGAAAAGTTCCAGAACTCCAAGTACGAACTGCCTTTCGGCATGGGCAAGACCATCTCCAACGAAAGCTTCGTGGCCGACCTCACCAAGATGCCCCATATCCTGATGGCCGGCGCCACCGGCCAGGGCAAGTCGGTGGGCCTCAATGCCATCATCGCCTCGCTGCTGTACAGGAAGCATCCTGCCGAGCTCAAGTTCGTGATGGTCGATCCCAAGAAGGTGGAGCTCACCCTCTACTCCAAGATAGAACGGCACTTTCTGGCCAAACTGCCCGATTCGGAGGAGGCCATTATCACCGACACCCGGAAGGTGGTGCGGACCCTCAATTCGCTGGGCATCGAAATGGACAACCGGTACGAGCTGCTCAAGGACGCCCAGGTGCGCAACATCAAGGAATACAATGTCAAGTTCAGGCAGCGCAAGCTCAGCCCCCTCCACGGGCACCGTTTCCTGCCCTATATCGTCCTGGTGATCGATGAGTTCGCCGACCTCATCATGACGGCGGGCAAAGAGATCGAAGTGCCCATCACACGGCTGGCACAGCTGGCCCGGGCGGTGGGGATACACCTCATCATCGCCACCCAGCGGCCGTCCGTGAACATCATCACCGGCTCCATCAAGGCCAACTTCCCCGCCCGGGTGGCCTTCCGGGTGATCTCCAAAATAGACTCGAGGACCATCCTCGACACCGGCGGTGCGGACCAGCTCGTGGGCAGGGGCGACATGCTGCTCTCCACGGGCAGCGACCTGCTCCGCCTGCAATGCGCCTTCATCGATACCCCCGAGATCGACAAGGTGACCGACTTCATCGGCTCCCAGCGGGCCTATCCCGATGCCATGCACCTGCCCGATTTCCAGGATGAGGACAGCGACGGCCCCATGGAGTACGATCCGTCCGAGCGGGATGAACTGTTTGAGGATGCGGCCCGGATCATCGTCCAGACCCAGCAGGGATCCACCTCCCTGCTGCAGCGCAAGCTCAAGCTGGGCTACAACCGGGCTGGCCGGATCATCGACCAGCTGGAGGCCGCGGGCATCGTCGGACCCTTCGAGGGGAGCAAGGCACGGGAAGTGAAAGTGGCCAACGAGGTGGCCCTGGAACAGTTTTTGAAGGACCTCGATGAAAATTCACAGATATGAGAAAATTCTTTTTAATGATGTGCTTACTGGTTCCGGCGGTCATGCTGCAAGGCCAGGATTCGGAAAAGGGCGACAAAAAGTCGAACGCCATTCTGGACGCCCTGACGGCCAAAACAGAGGCCCATAAATCGATCCGCGTGGAGTTCACCTACAAGATGGAGAACCTGGAGGCAGGCATCGACGAGAGCACCCGCGGGGTGCTCCTTGTGATGGGGGACAAATACAAGCTCGATATCTCGGGCCAGGAGGTCTATTGCGACGGCGAGACCATCTGGACCTACCTGGCCGATGCCGGCGAGGTGCAGGTGAACGCCGTGGAGGATTCGGAGGAATCCATCAGCCCCAGCAAACTCCTGAGCTCATACAGCGATGAGTACCGGTCCAAATTCGTCAAGGAGGACTTCGTTTACGGCACCACCGTCAATATCATCGACCTCACGCCCATTGAAGGGAAATCGTATTACAAGGTCAGGCTCATCATCGACAAGGTGAAGTCCCAGTTGCTGGAATTCACCATCTTCGACAAGAACGGGAGCACCTATTCCTATGTCATAAATAAGTTCGAACCCAACGTCGACGTTAACGAGAGGATGTTCACTTTCGACCCGTCCGAACACCCGGGGGTTGATATGATCGACATGCGGTAACCCCCGCAGATATTAACACCGGCTATCTTGATAACTTTTGCGGGAACCCCCTGCCTGCAAAGGTTTCTTTCTATAATTTTGCCGCAAACTGGAGAAATATGTCTGAAAAGTACACGGAAGATAACATACGTTCACTGGAATGGCGCGAGCATATCCGGATGCGTCCGGGCATGTACATCGGCAAGCTCGGCGACGGGGCCTCACAGGACGATGGTATCTACGTGCTGATCAAGGAGGTCATCGACAACTCCATCGATGAGTTCGTCATGGGCCACGGCAAGGTCATCGAGGTGACCATCGAGGAGCGCCGCGTCACCATCCGCGATTACGGGCGGGGCATCCCCCTGGGCAAGGTGAAGGACTGCGTATCGAAGATCAATACGGGGGCCAAGTACGACTCCAAGGTTTTCAAAAAGGCCGTGGGGCTCAACGGTGTGGGGTCGAAGGCCGTCAACGCCCTCTCTTCCTATTTCAGGACGCAATCCATCCGCGACGGCAGGACCAAGATCGTCGAATATGCCATGGGTGAGCTCGTCCAAGACCACAAGGAGGCGGCCACCGATGATAAGTCCGGCACCATCGTCACCTTTGAGCCCGACCGCGATGTGTTCGGCAACTACCATTACATCAATGAATATGTCGAGAAACTCCTGTGGAACTATGTGTTCCTCAACAAGGGGTTGACCATCAAATATAACGGGGAGCGATTCATCGCCAGGAACGGGCTCAGGGACCTCCTGGAGCGGAACATCAACGGCAACGGCCCCACCATCTATCCCATCGTCCACATCGACGAAGGGGATTTCGAGTTCGCCTTCACCCACAGCAACAAGCAATACGGGGAGGAGTACTATTCGTTCGTCAACGGGCAGCATACCACGCAGGGGGGCACGCACCTGGCCGCCTTCAAGGAGGCGATCGTCAGGACCGTCAGGGAGTTCTACAACAAGGATTTCGACACCAGCGACGTGAGGCAGTCGATCCTGGCCGCCATCAGCATCAAGGTACAGGAGCCGGTCTTCGAATCCCAGACCAAGACAAAACTGGGAAGTCAGCACATGGAGCCGGGCGGGCAGACCATCCGGAACTACATCAATGACGTGGTGAAACGCAACCTTGACAACTTCCTCCACATCAACCAGGAAACGGCCGAGGAGCTCTACCGGAAGATATTGCAGTCACAACGGGAACGCAAGGAACTGGCCGGCATCAAGAAACTGGCCCGCGAGAGCGTAAAGAAAGCAAGTCTTCACAATAAGAAGCTCCGCGACTGCAAGGTCCACTACGATACGAACCACGATCAGCGGCTCGAGTCGACCATTTTCATCACCGAGGGCGATTCGGCCAGCGGCTCCATCACGAAATCCAGGGATGTGATGACCCAGGCCGTCTTCAGCCTCAAGGGCAAACCGCTCAACTGCTATGGGCTCAGCAAGAAGATCGTGTACCAGAACGAAGAGTTCAACCTGCTCCAGGCTGCGCTCAACATCGACGATGACCTGGAGAACCTGAGGTACAACAACGTCGTGATCGCCACCGATGCCGACGTGGACGGCATGCACATCCGGCTGCTGCTCCTGACCTTTTTCCTGCAATTCTATCCGGACCTTGTCAAGGCCGGTCATCTCTATATCCTGCAAACGCCGCTCTTCCGGGTGCGTGACAAGAAAGAGACCATCTATGCCTACAATGAGGAGGAGAAGCTGGAAGCCATTGCCCGGCTGAGCGGCAAGCCCGAGATCACCCGTTTCAAGGGGTTGGGCGAGATCTCACCCAACGAGTTCAAGTACTTTATCGGGAAATCCATCCGCCTCGACCCCGTCCTTCTGCAAAGGGACTCCTCCCTCAAGGAGATCATGTCGTTCTACATGGGCAAGAACACGCCCGAGCGACAGACCTTCATCATCGACAACCTGAGGGTGGAGGACGACATCGTGGAGGAGATGAAGGTAGCTTGACCCCGGGCAGGCGCATGCCTCCGTTTCAGAACCGGCTCCATGCACGGAACCGTCAGTGTGATATCTTCTTGAACGCCATTCCCAGGTGATGCGTGATGTTGTTGGCGGTGAGCGCATCCATTCCCCATTTTTCTGCGGCAATGTCTCCCGCCAGGCCATGCAGGTAGACGCCCAGCAGGCACGTTGCGAGTGAACCGTATCCCTGAGCCTTCAATCCGAGCAGAATGCCGGTGAGCACGTCGCCGGAGCCTCCGGTGGCCATGCCCGGGTTGCCGGTCGAATTGAAGTAACAGCTCCCGTCGGGGGTGCTGATGCAGGTGTGGGCACCCTTGAGCACGACATACGCCTGGTGTTTCACGGAAAATTCACGCTGCATATCATTCCTTTCGAAATGGTTGACGGAATGTCCCACCAGCCGTTCGAACTCTTTCGGATGAGGGGTGAAGATGCTCCCTTTGGGGATGAACGGGATCCATGTCCTATTCTCGCCCAGGATATTGAGGGCATCGGCATCCAGGATCAGGGGCTGGCCGGCATTCTGTATGAGCAGTTTCAGGGCATTGGCCGTCTCCTTCCGGGCGCCGATCCCCGGACCCACCGCGATGGCGGAGAATGGTCCCGGGTCGGGATGCCGGGTGAACATCACGGGATCAGTATCGATGCTCACCATGGCCGCCGGAACAGCGGTCTGAAGGATGGTATTGCCCTTCTCCGGGATGTGGGCGGTGATGAGGCCGGCGCCGGCCTTGAGGCCTGCCTTGGCAGCCAGCACGGCGGCGCCCATCTTGCCGAAACTGCCGGCTATGAGGAGCCCGTGACCATAGGAGCCCTTGTGGGAGAACTTGGACCGCGGCCTGTAAAGGTCCCTGCAGTCGCCCTGGATCAGGAAGTGGTTCTTCGTCTCCACCTGCCTGATGAATTCGGGATGAAGCCCGATGGGGAGCACCTCCCAGTGCCCGACATATGGTTCGTTTTCAGGGAACAGGAAGCCGTATTTCGGAAACTGGAAGGTGAGCGTGTAGTCGGCCCTGACGATGGCGCCTGCGTTGCCGGTGTTCGTCGTGTCGCAGAAGAAGCCCGACGGGGCGTCCACCGCGATGATGACAGCGCCGGACCCGTTGACAAGATCCACCACTTCCGCGGGGAACCCCGTCACGGGCCGGGTAAGGCCCGAGCCGAAAAGGGCGTCGATGACGATGTCTGTTTCCAGGGGCGAGGGTACATCCTTCATCGTGGCGGCCTCATGCAATACCAGGCCTGCCACCTTCTTGGCCCGCGAGAGGTTGGTCATGCAGCTTGGCGAAAGGCGGTCGGAGTAACGCACCAGGACCGCCTCGACCTCCCGCTCATGCTGTGCCAGCAGCCTCGCAAGCACCAGCCCGTCGCCCCCGTTGTTCCCCGTGCCGCAATAGATCAGGATCCTCCGGCCGGGATCGGCGTTGGCCATCACCCACTCAAAGAGCTCGGTGGCGGCGCGCTCCATCAGGTCGATGTCGGCAATAGGCTCATGCTCGATGGTATAGGCATCGGCTTCCCTGATTTTTTCGATGGGCAGTATTTTCATGTCGTCGTGTAAAGTCCGGACCCCCCGTCCGGTGGTCAACGTTGTTCCCTGATTACGTAGCAACTGGCCATGAGGTCGTGCAGGGCCTGCTTCTTTTCCGTGAAGCCGGCCATGATGTAGCCGATGAGCAGGATGAAGGAGGAGATGTATTTCCCGAAGAAGCGCCCGCTGGCCCTTCCGAAGGAGATCCTCCGGTATTCGTAGTCGGTCACTTTCAGGCTCAGGGCCACTTTGCCAATGGTACCCTGGTGTTTGGAGGATTCCATGAAGGCAAAGTAAAGCCAGTTGATGAGCACCGAAATGACGATCATGATGCCGTAGAAACTGATGAGCGATCCCCAGAATGCCGGCGATTCCTCAAGGTCGACGCCCGATTCGGCCATGGAGTAAATGGATAGCCCGAACATGGCCATGATGGGAATGACGAAGATGCTTGATGCCACGCCGATGATCAGCTGGTCGATGAGGTAGGCCAGGAAACGCCACCAGAATCCCGCGAACTTCATCATTTTCTGTTGTTCTTCCTTGAGAACAGTGTTCTCATTTTCCATAGTTGTCAGAGTGTTTGGTTAAAATGTGAAATTGTCGATCATGTCCCAGGGGAAAAGCGCATAGTTCAACCCGAGGAAAAAGAGGCCGATGAGGACCAGGAACAGGAAGAAGCCTGCCAGGACCAGGCCGATGATGGCGACCGTTCTCCCTGTTCGGAGGTTGCTCAGCGACCGCAGGGTATACCGCTCCGGATCGGCCGAATATAGTGCCATGTCGCGGCTGGCCAGCACCAGCGCGATGATGGCCATGATGATGCCGATGATGCCCTGGCACCAGCACAGGACGATGGACAGGATGCCCAGTGTGAGCACGGCAGCGGCATTGGGAAGATTCACAGGTGCGGTATTTTGCGAGTTCTCCATTTTCCGGGTTATTGGCCGACCAGGTGATAGAGGTAGCCCGTCACCATGATCATAAGTGTAAAAATAAATGAAATTTTCAATACCCTGGCACCGCGTCTGAATTTGAAAATGAGGTGCAACACAAGGAAACCGACCAGGAAGATGACCGGCAGCAGGGCCGGAAAGGTGCGGAGGCTCTCCAGGAATTCACCTTTCAGGAGCAGGATGAAGGCGGTCTGCATTCCGCACCCCAGGCATTCCACACCGAGGAATTTCTTGTAGTAGCAGGGCAGCTGGTGCGCTTCCAGCCATCGGATGATGGTCTCCATAGGGTAAAGGTATTAAAAAAAACAGGAGATAGGTGAAAGATCCCGGGCGTTTTGTCACCGGAATGAACAGGATAGGCCCCGCCGGCGGTTTGTTGTCCGGGAAATCGTAATTTTGCAGCAGAAATGTAGATATGGCAAAAAGGAAAAAGGTGAACCCGGTCTTCGAAAAGGTCGAGGTTACGGCTGCCGGCGCCGAAGGCAAGGCGGTGGCCCGGATCGACAACCGGGTGGTGTTCCTTCCCTACGCTGCACCCGGTGATGTGGTGGATGTGGAGATCCGGAAGAAACGCAAGAGTTACATGGACGGGCGGGTCATCCGTTTCCATGCCTATTCCGGGGACCGCACGGAGCCCAGGTGCTCGCATTTCGGGACCTGCGGCGGATGCAAATGGCAGCATGTGGAATATGCCCACCAGCTCCGGTACAAGCAGCAGCAGGTGCTGGACAACCTGAAGCGCCTGGGACGGTTCGAGATGCCGGACCCCGAACCCATCCTGGGCTCGGAAAAGGAGTATCACTACCGGAATAAACTGGAGTACACCTTCTCGAACAAGCGATGGCTCACCGATTATTCCAGGGAGGCCGACTTCGATCAAATTGACATGGACGGCCTCGGGTTCCATATGCCGGGGATGTTCGACCGGGTGCTCGACATCCGGGAATGTTACCTGCAGGACCATCCTTCCAACGCCATCCGGCTGGCTTTCAGGAAACATGCCAAGGAGATGGGCCTTGCGTTCTATGATGTCAGGAAATGGACCGGCTTTCTCCGGAACATCATCATTCGTAGCTCCACCACGGGCGACCTGATGGTGATCCTGGTGGTGAATGACCGCGACGACGAAAGGACCTTTGCTTTGCTGGACCGGGTGGCGGCGGATTTCCCGGAGATCACCTCCCTCATGTATGTCCTTAACGAAAAGCGCAACCCTGTCATCAACGACCTGGAAATCAAGCTCTACAAAGGGCTGCCTTACATCATGGAGGAAATGGAGGGGCTGAAGTTCAAGGTGGGCCCCGTATCCTTCTACCAGACCAATTCCCGGCAGGCATACCGCCTTTACCAGGTAGCGAGGGAATACGCCGCCTTAACGGGGTCGGAGACCGTCTATGACCTGTATACCGGCACCGGGACCATCGCCCAGTTCGTGGCGGGCCGGGCCAAAAAGGTGGTGGGCATCGAGTATGTCGACTCGGCCATCGATGATGCCCGGGCGAATGCCGCGCTCAACGGCATTGCAAACTGCACTTTCCATGCGGGCGATATCGCCGCCGTGCTGACCGATGATTTTGCGGACCGGGAAGGGCGGCCCGACGTGATCATCACCGATCCCCCCCGCGGCGGCATGCATGCCGATGTGGTCCGCCAGATCATGCGGCTCGACCCCGCCCGCATCGTATACGTGAGCTGCAACCCCGCCACGCAGGCCCGGGATGTCACCTTGCTGGCCGAACAATACCGGGTCGAGAAGGTGCAGCCGGTGGACATGTTCCCCCATACCCATCATGTGGAGAACATCATGAAGCTGGTCAGAAAGTGATTCCCAGTCGGAGGCCCGGAAGGACGGGAAGCTGGTACACGGTTTCGTTGGTGGCGCGGTCGATGTAGTAGATGTTCTCCCTGTTGTAAACGTTGACCACGTTCAGCTCAGCCTCGATGCCAACCCTCCCCGTGGTCATGAACCTCTTTTTCAGGCTGAGATCGAGCCGGTGATAGGCCGGCAGCCGACCTGCATTGTAGGTGCCGTAGAATATGTCGAGGGTGCCGTTCTGCTCCATCAGGTTGCCGATCTGCAGGTCATCGATGGTGTTGGATTCGAAGTACCCCTTCGAAGGGGTGAACGGAAATCCCGACCCCAGGTTCCACCGGGCCCCGACCTCCCAGCTTTGTTCCCTCCCGAAAAGGAAACTGCCCAGGATGTTGATGTTGTGCCTGCGGTCGAAGTGAGGCGGATAGGTGACCTTTTCCCCTGAGGCTGCTTCGTAGGTGCGTTCGGTCTTGGCGAAGGAGTAAACCAGCGCCAGGCTGAGCCGTTCAGCCCGGTAATCCAAAGTGGCCTCCATGCCCCATGCGGTTCCCGATTCCAGGATGAAATCGCGGGTAATGATCTGCGGCTTGTCGGGGTGATCGTATTCGTTGAGCAGTTTGTCGCGGTTGTAGTTGATGATGGTGGGGTAATCTTTCAGATACCCCTCCACGTTGATGAATACCCGTTCCCCGGCTTCCACCTCGGCACCCAGAACAAGGTGGAGGGCCTGCTGGAGGATATAGGGGGAGGTATACCTGCTTGTCGTCACCACGTTAACGGGTGCCGAAAGGTACCCGTGGAAATAATTCACGATGTCGCGGTCGGAGATGGCGCTGATCAGGTTCTGGGTGTAATAGCCCCCGGCCATTTTGAGCCTGAACCGCTCGCTGACCAGGTACTTCATCGACAGCCGGGGCTCGAGGGTCAGCTTGTTCAGGGCGCTGTAGAGGGTGCTGCGCAGGCCGGGCCGGAACAGCAGCCGGTTGAAATTGCCGAAAAAGGTGAAGTATCCCGCCACCTCCGAGGTGTTGTTCTCCTGTTCCGTCCTGTTGTAATCGGTGGAATAATAGAAATAATCGGTGCTGAGGGTCAGCAATTCCAGGCCGTACTTGAAATAGTGGTTGCCCAGGTACTTGCTGATCCTGAGCCCGAGGTTGACCGAGTTGACGCCGCTTTCCCGGGGCACGTAGTTTGTCTCCTCGAGCTCCATCCTGAAGGAGGAAACCGCGAAGAACAGCTGCATGAGCAGGGATGACTGGGGAGGGGAGATGAAAAAGTTGCTGCCGAAGCCCTGGTTCTTCCAGCGGTAGTCGAACAGGGCCTCGCCGCCGCCCGAATGATCGTGAAATGAGAAGCCATACAGGTTGGCCTTGAATACCTCTCCGGAGAAGAGTGAGAACTTGCCATAGAGGTCCTGGAAGCTGAACGGGAGGTCCCGGTCCACATAGCTGTAGTACGTCTGTGCTGCCCTGTCGAAGTAGGAGGTCTTGTAGTAGGCCAGGAAGGAGGCATTGCTTTTGCCATCGGGCTTGGGCCTGAATACCGGGCCTTCGAGCAGCAGCTTGCTCCCGATGGTGGAGATGTCGGCCGAGCCGGAATACGCATTGATGTTCCCGTACCGGGTGGTGACGTCGATGATGGAGGAGAGGCTGCTGCCGTATTCCGCCCCGAACCCCCCGGTATACACTTCTGTTTTTCTCACCGCATCCAGGTCGAATACCGAATGGAGTCCCGAGGTGTGGAACGGACTGTAGATCACGGCCCCGTCGAGGAAGACCCGGTTCTGCACGGGGGATCCCCCCCGCACGTAGATGCGGCCGCCGGCGTCGCCGGAGGAGACCACGCCGGGCAGTGTCTGCAGGTGCTGGGCGATGTCGGGCATGCTGCCGACGGTGGGCATCCGCGCGATGTCGGATGGCAGGACCTCGATCTCCGACACCTTGATCTGCGTCCGGGCTTTGGTGCGCGATGCCGATACGGCCACCTCCTCAAGGGAGTACTGGGTCTGCACCAGTGCGAAGCCCAGGGAGAGGGATTCACCTTCCCTGAGGGTCACCCGGATGTACTGTTCGGCATAGCCGATCCGCTCGGCCATGATCGTGTAACTGCCGGGCGGGATGTCGACGATGAAGAAATACCCGTGCTCATCGGTGGCCGCACCCCGGGATGTCTCAAGAAGCCTGATGTTGGCCAGTTCCAAGGGCTCCCCGGTGAGGCTGTCGCGCACCTGACCCTTGATTATGGTTCCCTGGGCCAGCACCATGGTGCTGGAGAAGACCATGAGGATCACCAGGAAAGGGCGGTATGTGAAGGGTACATTCATTGTTTTCAATGCCATTGGCCCTGGGAGTCGGCGAAATTAAGCGTCCCGGTGAACCGGCCCAGGGCCAGGGAATCCCTCGTCTCGGCCTCCAGCGCGATGGCGAAAAATGTATAGTAGTACCGGAACCCGAGGTAGCCGGTCCCCTTGTCGAAATTGGTATAATCGGGGTTGTAATGAAGGGACCCCTGCGACGCCCCCAGGTCGATGAACAACTGCAGTTCTTCACTGTTGACGATCAGCAGCTTGTCGACTCCCACGGCGATCCGCTTCACGGCAGGATCGGGCGGGATGCTTTCGCCGATGAATTGGAAATACGCGTCGGAGAACTGTGCAGACGAGTCATCTTTATAAGCGCCATAGAACTCCAGCCATGGCCGCCAGTCGAGGATCTTCTCCACCGTGTCGGTGGGGGTGATCTCGAGGTAGAGCAACCGCTGGATCATCTTTTCAAACTGATCGGGCATCAGGGAGCCGCTGTAATCAAGCCGTTCGGGCTTGTACTGGGTGATGTTGAAATACCGCATCTCGAGGAAGGACTGGTGCAGCGTCCGTCGTCCGAAGGTGGATACCCGGGCCGACATCTCGTAACCGCTGGAGGTGTTGATTACATGAAGGAGGTACTCGCTGTCGATCTGAAGCCTTTCCGTGGTCTTGAACTGATTGTATCCCTCTGCGGTGAAGGCCCCGGGCCCCTTCTCGAAATCCCGCGAGGGGACCATCTCAATGGGCGGGCCTGTGGGTTCTCCCTCCACCCACCGTTGCAGGGTGACCTTGAAGAGCGCGGGATCGATGTGGACAGAATCGGCTGCCCGCGCATAGTCGGCGGGGTTGTCGCCCGTTGTGTAGACCCTGTTGATACGCACATACTGGGCCGTATCCTTCAGGTTAAATGTGCCGTACACGGCATAGAGCTCGGCGTACCCTTCAGGGGTGTTCCAGTCCTTTTCGCAGGATTGGGACAGGATAACCAGCAAGAAGATATAAAGGAACCTCCTGTTCATCGGCATATACCGGTTATGTCCCCCGAAAATACGAACAAATGGATTGAACCGGGAAATAAATCTGCAAAATGACAGATCTCATCGACAAATGACCCGTATCAACCCATCCTTACGCCGCCTCCTGCTAACTGCCAACTGCCTCCTGCCACTGCTACTGCTACTGCTACTGTCACCTGCCACTGCCACTGCCACTGCA
>CAYLTG010000074.1:1273-17491 GCA_964386225.1 uncultured Bacteroidales bacterium | reverse complement strand
TAGCGCGCGTCGTTCGGGACGACGAGGCCGGAGGTTCGAATCCTCTCACCCCGACAGATCAAAAGCCTTGAAGTTTCAGCTTCAGGGCTTTTTTGTCATCGATAGCTTTCTCACCGCCCCACACTCCTCAACTGCTCCCTCAGCATCCTTAGCGGCCGGTCCACCATGTTGGCGGGCTCCATGAAGCAGCTCATGAAGCAATGCCTGCTGCCATAGGCGCATGCGGGAAGCCCTTCCCTGCCGTGGGCTTCCCTGAGCAGGGCGTTCAGGCTCGCGTAATCCAGGATGTTGCCGTAAACCTTCTCACATGGCGTGCACGGGTAGAATACCGAACCGTCGGGGTAGATGCGCGGCACCAGGGTCGGCAGGCAGTCATGTGCCGCAAAATCCCGCACCTGTTCGAGGAATTGTCGGGTCACCACGATGTGCCTGCCCCCGTTCTGCTTGAAAGCAAGCAGGTCGTTGATGAGCCGATGGTAATCCTTGTTCTCCAGCAGGTTGGCCTCCGGGTTCTTCCAGTCGTCCTCGGGCACCGGGCTCACCATGACACCGATCCCCCTGCAAAAGTCGATGATCTCATAGATGTCAGGGATGTTCCCGGAGGTGATCACCGGGTTGATCACCATCCTGAACCCGTGCGACCGCTGGTGTGCAGCGTACGACCTGATGTTACGGATGATCCTCCCGGACGCGTTCCTTACCCCCAGGATCCCATCCCATTTTTCATGGTTCAGCGTGTCGAGGCTGATGATCAGGTAATCCACGTAGTCCAGGATCGGTTCCATCCTGTCGAGCAGGAGGCCGTTGGTGTTGAAGAAGATGGGCCTGAAATTGAGCTCCCTGGCTTTTTTCAGGACAGGGATGATGTCCTTCCTGACGGTGGGCTCCCCCCCCGTGATGCTGAGGGCCTGGTTGCCCGGCCTGATCTTCTCCAGTATGCGCATGGTGTCGGCGGTGGTGAGCTCCTTCAGCGGGAATTTGATGATACGGCAGTAGGAGCATTTGAGGTTGCACCTGGTGGTGACGAAGAAACTGGGCAGGATCGGTTTCAGGAAAACTCTCCTGGAGATCTTGTGCAAGACCATGTTGTACAGGATGCTTGCAGCCAGGCCCACAGATACCCTGTGGAAACTGGAATCCACTTTGGATTGCATGGGAAATCAATTGGGGTTTGTTTGGTCGTAATTAACGGTTTGATCAAATGTAGTTCAGTTCAATCCCAAAAGCAAGATTTTTTTACTTGGAGCGAGCACATATATATCAATCTCCAGGACCGGCACTGCTAAGCAGCTATTTTACCTCTCCGGGATCCGGAAACCGACCGCTGCACGATCCATTGTCCACTATTTCCCTGCCGCCGAACAACAAAAGACCGGCGGATTGGTTTGGTTTATAGTCAACATTTCACACTTACCAAAAGATCATTGAACAATGAGCAAACCTGACTCCATCCAAACCTTCGACAAGCTGGTAAAAAGCAAGTTCAACATCTACAACAGCCTTTTCCTCGAGCTTCCGTTCCCCGGTGTCAGCCACATCGGAATGCTGGTCCCCCTGTTGCAGCACCATTGCAGGTCGGGATTGGAGGCGGGGAAGGAGCCGCTGGAGATCCTGGATTCCTTTTTCTCGCTGCACCCGGAGATCAGGGGTGAAAAGGAAAGGATCGATTTCATGTTCCGCGTGATCCAGTACGTGGAGCGGCAGGTCGTGTTGTTCGATAGCGTGGAGGACGCCGCTTTCCGCGACCTTCAGAAGCAGCTCGACCACCTTTCCCTGGAGGAGTTCATCCACCTGCTGGAGCGGACAAACAGCCGCGGTGAGATCGTCGACCGGCTCTCGGCCTTCAGTGCGCGCATCGTCTTTACGGCCCACCCCACCCAGTTCTATCCCCCGGCGGTACTTGGTATCATCAGCCGCCTGAGGATGCATGTGCAGGGCAACGACATCCATGAGATCGACCTGGCCCTGCAGCAACTGGGGCTGACGACCTTCATGAACACACGCAAGCCCACGCCCATGGACGAGGCCCGCAACATCCTCTATTTCATGGAGAACATTTATTACGATGCCGTCGGCGAACTCTATGGAAACATCAAGCGACAGCTCGGGGATGCAGGCTTCGACAACCCCGAGCTCATCAAGCTGGGCTTCTGGCCGGGCGGCGACCGCGACGGCAACCCTTTCGTCACCTCCGGCATCACCCTGGAGGTTGCAGACGCCCTCCGGATGACCCTGATGAAATGCTACCACCGCGATGTGGTCAACCTTCAGAACAGGCTTACCTTCCGCATGGTGGAGCAACCCCTGGCGGAGGTGGGGGAGAAGGTTTACCGGGCCATGGTCGATGCAGGGTACCGCCTGGATCCCGCCGGTATCCTCGCCCCCTTGCTGCAGGTACGGGAACAGCTGGTGGAGCACTGCAACAGCCTCTACCTCGATGCGCTGGACGGCCTGATCGACAAGGTGAGGATCTTCCGGACCCACTTTGCCGTGCTTGACATCCGCCAGGACCACAGCATCCACCGCAAAACGGTCGATGCCATCCTGAAGCAGGCGGGGCTGGTGAAGGAATCCCATACGGAACTCGGACACGCCCGGCTCATCGAGGTCCTGCTGCGCGAACGCCCCGGGTTCGATGAGGAGAGATTCGACGATGAGCTCGCAAAAGACACCGTGCGGACCATCCGGCACCTGCCCCGCATCCAGGAGATGAACGGGGAGGAGGGATGCAACCGCTATATCATCAGCAACTCCGAGGATGTGTTCTCGGTGCTCTTTGTCCATGCCCTCTTCCGGTGGACCTTGGCGCCCGGACAGGAGATCAGGTTCGACATCGTACCCCTGTTCGAGACCATGGAAGGCATGAGGAATTCCACCCGCGTGATGCAGGACCTTTTCGGCATCCCGGAATACCGGGCCCATGTGGAGCGCAGGCATGAACGGCAGACGATCATGCTGGGGTTCTCCGACGGCACCAAGGATGGCGGCTACCTGGCGGCAAACTGGTCGATCTACACCACCAAGGAGAACCTCTCCCAGGTGTGCAGCGACCATGGTGTCAAGGCCATCTTCTTCGACGGGCGCGGCGGTCCGCCGGCCCGCGGCGGGGGCAAGACCCACCGCTTCTATGCGGCGCAGAGCAGCCGCACCTCCGGACAGGAGATCCAGCTCACCATCCAGGGCCAGACCATCAGCAGCAAGTACGGGTCGAGGGACCATTTCAGGTTCCATTTCGAACAGCTGCTCACCGCCGGCCTCTCCAACATCTTCCAGCTGCGGAACAAGGAGATGGCCGGCAAGGACCGGCTCCTCCTCGAAGAGCTGGCCAGGCTGAGCTTTGAAAAATATTCGGCACTCAAGCAGCACCCCGCCTTCCTCCCTTACCTCGAAAAGAAGAGCACCCTGAAGTATTACGGGATGGCCAACATCGGCAGCCGGCCGGCAAAAAGGGGCAACAAGGACAAGCTGGAGCTCAGCGACCTGCGCGCGATCTCCTTCGTCGGCTCCTGGAGCCAGCTGAAGCAGAACGTACCCGGCTATTACGGCATCGGCCATGCCCTGAAGACCATGGAAGAGCGTGGACTGCTGGAGGAGATGGTGCGTCTCTTCAGGGAGGTCCCCTTCTTCAAGGCCCTGGTGATGAACAGCATGATGTCGCTTTCAAAGTCCAATTTCGCCCTTACCTCCTACATATCCCGGGACCCGGAGTTCAAGGAGTTCTGGCAGCTGCTCCACGAGGAGTTCAAGCTGGCCGGGGAGATGGTGCTGAAAGTGTCGGGATATTCCCGGCTGATGGAGGAGGAACCCCTTACCCGGAGCTCCATTGCGATGCGGGAACAGATCGTCCTGCCCCTGCTGGTGATCCAGCAGTATGCCCTCCAGCAGGTTGAAAAGAACGACAGGTACAGGGCCGCCTACGAAAAAATGGTGACCCGGTCGTTGTATGGCAACATCAACGCGAGCAGGAATTCGGCCTGAGATGGCAAAAAAATAAGCACCAATTGCACCACTAAAGGTCCAAATGGTTATTTTTGCACCTCGATCAAACGCCTCTTTAGCTCAGCTGGTAGAGCAGCTCACTCGTAATGAGCAGGTCGGGGGTTCGAGTCCCCTGAGAGGCTCAAAGCCCTGAAGGACAATTCCTTCAGGGCTTTGTTGTGTGATGACGGTGACGGTTGCCACTGATCCCCCGGTGAGTTTGGGGCCACCGTGAAAAAGAAACTATGTCCGCGGGTCTGCAATGCGCCGAAACCATCCTGACGCATCCGTCGCCCCGTTTTTTTTTGGAAATCCCATAATTCCTGTTATATTTGCTATTTCCAACCACGCCAGGATCTCAATTATTCTATTGTCAAACTTCTTAACCCCTACGTTATGAATGCAATTTTCAAGAAGTGCCTGGGCGTACCGTTTGTTTTCAGCCTGACCCTCCTGCTTTTTTCAGGATGCAGCAAGGAGGAGGCCACCCCGGGGACCGCAAGCCTCGACGTTTTCTTCAAGAGCAGCTTTGGCCCGGAGAAATCGACCGCCGGGATCCAGGAGGTCAACCTCGACATTCAACAGGTTTTCTATCATGCATCCATGGGTTCATCCGGCTCCGGCGGGTGGTTCGAAATGGAAACGAACGCCGGCGTCATTGACCTGCTCAAGGACAGCATGGAGAAGGATACCCTCCTGGCTTTTGATCCGGTGATGCATGCGCAGACGATCTCCCAGATCAGGCTCGTCCTTGGTGACCAGAATACTGTGAAAGTGGACGGTGAGACCCATGACCTTCAGACACCCAGTGGCCAGACCTCCGGGATCAAAGTGCAGGTTCATGCCCTTCTGGAAGCCGGAAAGAACTACAGGATACAACTGGATTTTGATGTTTATCGTTCGGTTCTGCAGACCGGCAACGGCAAATACAAACTGATACCGGTGATCAATGCTACGGTTATTGAAGAGGAAGGACCCGGCCATGTCCAGGATCTGTCCGTCAGCAGCCCGGAAACAGGCGGTGATTGACCGGCGTGCCCTGCGGACAGGTCTGTTGCACGAAACCGGGGGCTTGGAAGTTATTTGTTATTCGTTGATTGTTAATTGTTGCTGCGCCAATCGTATATGTAGCAGGTATGCGACAGGGCATAACGTATAACAATCAACAATTAACGAATAACAAGTAACAGGAACCTCCCGCTGCTCCTCCACCCCATCATTCCCCCCCGCCGCGGCAATAAAACCCTGTGAATATTGTTAATAGTGCGTAAATTTACAGAGTGAAAAGGTTCTGGGTCGAAATACAGGTCGGACTGCTGGTGATCACCGGCGTGGCCCTTGTGCTGGCCATGGGTTACCTGGCCTACACGGGCATGTCGTCCATCCTGTCGTCCGTGACCCGTGAATCCAAACCCGACGTCAAGCTGAACATGATCCAGATGCTGGCCACCGACCTCGAGAAGGCGGAGAGCAGCATCCGGGTCTATGCCTTCTCGCGCTCCGAACGGGACCTGAAGCCATACCGCGACCTCCTGAAGGGCCTCGATGGCCGGATGGAGGGCCTCCGGGATTCGGGCAGCGGGAACCCCGAATTCCTGGCCAACCTCGACACCATCGGGGACCTGATCACCCAGAAGGTGCTCCTGTGGCAGGAGATGCTCCCCCTGTACACGGTGAAGGAGACCGAGAAATACCTCGACACCATCTCCAGGGAGCTGGAGAACAAGATCGTGAGCGACAGCCTCCGCAGGAACCGAAGCCTGCTGAAAAAGATCTTCCAGCGAAGCGAAAAGGTGGAGCTGGACGAAGAGAGGATGGTGCGCGACATCGAGCAGGCCAAGGTGGAGGACAGCGAGCGCACCACTTCCATCCGGGACAAGGAGCTCCGGCTGGCGGCAGCCGGCAGCCGGCTCACCCGCCAGTTCTATGTGCTGGTGAGCCGGATCGAAGAGGCCGAGTATGCAGCCAGGAGGGAGCGCGCCAGCGAGGCCGACCGGATGGCGGAGGAGACCTACAAGTGGATCGGCTGGTTCTCGCTCTCGGCCACGCTGGCCCTGCTGCTGGTCATCTTTGTGATCACCCGGTACATCCGGAAATCCCATGCCTACCAGCTGGCCCTGGTCAAGGCACGGAAAGAGGCGGAGACCCTGGCCAGGGCCAAAGAGATGTTTGTCGCCAACGTCAGCCATGAGCTGCGCACCCCCATGAATGTCATCTCCGGGTTCGTCGACCAGTTGCTGATGAGGAAGCAGGACAAAGAGACCGGCGACACCCTGAGGATCATCAAGTCCTCCTCCGACCACCTGGTGAGGATCGTCAACGACATCCTCGACTTTTCCAAACTCGAATCGGGGAAGATGAAGCTGGAGCCCCTCCACTTCAATGCCCGTGAGCTTTTCCATGAGATGGTGCTGCTGTTCGGCGGCGCCGGCCGGGAAAAGGAGGTGACCTTTGAGGTGACCGTCGGCGAGGAGGTGCCGGAATACCTGTTCGGGGACCCCATCCGGCTGAAACAGATCCTGATCAACCTGTCCGGGAATGCCCTCAAGTTCACTGAGAAGGGCAGCGTGACCCTTTCGGTGGCGGCAGGGAACCAGGTGGCCGGCCACCTCGACCTGAAGATCACTGTCAGGGACACAGGCATCGGCATTGCTCCTGAGAAACTCGACATGATCTTCGAGGATTTCACCCAGGCCGAGGCGGGGACCACCCAGAAATTCGGCGGCACGGGCCTGGGGTTGTCCATCGTGAGGAAACTGGTGGATCTCCACGGCGGGGAGATCAAGGTAAGCAGCACGCCCGGGGCAGGGACCACCTTCATGTGCCGCCTGCCCTACCGGAAGGGCCGGGCTGAGGAGACCGTGAAAAGAGCGGTGCGCGGCTACCGGATCCCGGATGCCGTCAGGGAACTGAACGTCCTCATCGTGGACGACGAGGTTTACAACCGCAAGCTGGTGGGGGCCATCCTGGGCAAATGGCAAGTCCCGCACCGTGAGGCAGGGACGGGGGAAGAGGCGCTGGAGATGGCGGCAGGGGAGCATTTCGACCTCATTCTCATGGATAACCGAATGCCCGGGATGGACGGGCTGGAGACCTCCCGGAAGATACTGGCATCAGCCGGCGGGAAACAGAACCGGCCGGCCATCATCTCATTTACGGCGGCCAATGTCAGCCGGGAGATGAAAAAGGAGTACCAGAAAGCCGGGATCGAAAGCTACCTGTCCAAGCCCTTCACCGAGGATGAATTGCTCCGGCTCCTCCTTTCGCAGAAGGGCATCGGCTTGCATGACCTGGAAGCCCTTCCGGAGGAACCTCCCGCCGACACGGGTGAAGGCACGTCTGCCATCGACCTGCAGCAGCTTTACCGGGTGGCCGGGGATGATGAGGGATTTGTCATGGAGATGCTCGAACGGTTCATCGAGTCGTTCGATGCCGGCTACGAGAATATGGCCCGGGCCATTGCACGGGAGGCCTGGCCCGAGGCAGGCGATGCCGCCCATAAGCTCGCATCTCCCACCAGGCACCTCGGGGCCGAGGACCTGCTGGCCGGCCTGAAAGCCATCGAGCAGGAAGCCGGTGAAGACGAGGTCACCGCCGACTTCGGCGCCATGGCCCAAGCTGTGAAAAAGGAATACGACCGGGTGCGTCAGCAGATCATACAGCACCTGGAAACAAAAAAAGATTAAATGCAGATAGCGTATCTTTGCCACCGGATATAACCCTTTGCGTGCATGATGGAGGAAAAGCCATTCAAGATTTTCGTGGTCGAGGACGACGACTGGTACAACCGGCTGCTGGTCCATACCCTCGGGCTCAACCCCGACTACGAGGTGAGGAATTTCTTCAACGGCAACGACTTGCTGGCCAGCCTGCACGAGCTTCCCGATGTGATCACACTCGATTACCGGCTGCCCGACATGACCGGGCTGGATATCCTCAAGCGCATCAAGGAGGAATATCCCGAGATCCAGGTGATCATGATCTCCGAGCAGGGCGATATTGAAACGGTGGTCGACCTCCTCAAGTACGGGGCGTATGATTACATTGTCAAGTCGAAGGACATCCGGGAGCGCCTGCTGAACACCATCCAGAACGTGCGGCAGGGGACAGGCCTGAAAAAGGAGATCAGGGCCCTGCGGAAGGAGATCCAGAAAAAATACAGCTTCAGGAACACCATCATCGGCGAAAGCCCGGCCATCAGGAAGGTGTTCGACCTCATTGAAAAGGCCATCGAGACCAACATCACCGTGACCGTCACCGGCGAAACGGGTACCGGCAAGGAACTTGTCGCCAAGGCTATCCATTACAACTCCCGGCGGAAGGACAACCAGTTCGTCCCTGTGAACGTGGCGGCCATACCTTCCGAATTGATCGAGAGCGAGCTTTTTGGCCATGAAAAAGGAGCGTTTACGGGTGCGTCCTACAGGCGGATCGGAAAATTCGAGGAGGCCCACGGCGGCACGCTCTTCCTCGACGAGATCGGTGAGACGGACCCGGCATTCCAGGCGAAGCTGCTGAGGGCGATCCAGGAGAAGGAGATCACCCGCATCGGGAGCAACAAGCCGGTGAAAACAGACTGCCGCATCATCGTGGCCACCAACCGCAACCTCCGCGAAGAGGTGAAGTCGGGGAAATTCAGGAAAGACCTCTACTACAGGCTCCTCGGACTGCCCATCGAACTGCCGCCGCTCCGCGACCGCGACAAGGACATCCTCATCCTCAGCAAATATTTCATCAGCAGCTTTTGCGAGGAGAATGAAATGGTCGAGAAGAAACTTTCCCCCCAGGCCCAGAAGAAATTGCTCAGCTATGCCTTCCCGGGCAATATCCGGGAACTGAAATCAGTGGTCGAGCTGGGTGCCGCCCTTTCCACCTCCGAAAGGATCGAAGCCGAGGACCTGGTCATGGGCTCCGATGACCCCCTCCCGGAAGTGCTCAGCGAGGAACTCTCCCTCCGCGAATACAACCTCCGCATCATCAAGGCCTTCCTTACGAAGTATGAAAACAACCAGCAGACCGTGGCCGACAAGCTCGACATCAGTGTGTCGACCATTTACCGGATGCTGAAGGAGGAGAAGGGGGGAGGATAGCAGATTATAGATAGCAGATTAGAGATATCAGAATTGTCGGTCATTTTGATCGGGCATTTTGCAAAATGATCGGAGCAGGTGTTTTCCCTCCATTTGTAAGTAGCACATAATCAGCACAATAAATCTTTGTAATTCATTGGAACGGGATTTGACTTCTCCTGGCACGAACATATTCTCAAAAAACTGAAAGGAGATAAACTATGAAAGCGCAAAATGTGATTATCGGTATACTGGGTGTCCTCGTCGTCGGTCTTGTCATTGCAGGAACCCTGTATTTCAAGGATTATGAAAAGAAACAGACTACCCTGCTTCAACTGGAACAGGACCGCGGCGATGCATTGGCCCTCAAATTATTTGAACGTGATTCGCTGGTGAACGACTATGTTGAGACATTGAACAAGATCGAAATGGACCTGCTGGCCATCAAGGAAAAGGAGAACCTGCTGGATGTCCAGTCCCAGGATCCCGAGCTGGCCAGGGATAAAAAAGTACAGATCGCGGAGGATATCCAGCTGATCTACTCCCTCATCGAGGAGAACAAGAAGAAAGTGGCCGACCTGAGCAGGAAACTGAAAAACTCGGGCGTGGAGATCGCTGCCCTCAACGAGAAGGTCAGGTACCTCACCGGCGTGATCGAGGAACGCGACAGTTCAATGGTCGTCCTCAACCAGCAGCTGCAGGTTCGTGATATCATGATCGCCGACCTCAACACCCAGAAAGGGGAGCTTGAGAATGTGGTGGCCGACCAGAAGAACACCATCGCCCAGCAGACCAACGAGCTCAACAAGGCTTATTTTGCATCGGGCAATTACAAGGAGCTGAAGGAAAAAGGAATCATTGCCAAAGACGGCGGCTTCCTTGGCCTCGGCAAAAGCAAATCGCTGCAGGATACTGTGTCCACCTCCTATTTTGAAAAGATCGACATTACTTTGACGAAGTCGATTCCTGTGAACGCCAAAAAAGCTGAGCTGATCACCGAGCACCCGGCAGGGTCTTACGAGTGGGTCCAGGAGAACGATCAGATCGTCTCCATGGTGATCAACAACCCGCAGGAATTCTGGAAGATCTCCAAATTTGCTGTCTTGGAGACTAAATGACCCCCTCAACCTTTACTTTTATGATTTGACTCGTTGGAGCAGGAGGAGCCTTCCTCCTGCTCTTTTTTTATCCGCCGCAGCCCGCAAGGGCAAGGGCGGATTCTTTCATTACCTGTTCAAAGTTCAAGGTTCAAAGTTCAAAGTTGGCCAAGCCCTTGATTGAAGATCCCCCGGTTCGAATGGCGCAGCAACCTTTAACTTTGAACCTAACCCCCTTTTCCCTTACCTTTGTCCAAAACAGTACCCCGTGCTCCTTATCGAAAGGCCCCAGACGGACCCATATTTCAACATCGCCGCCGAGGAATACCTGCTCAGGACCCTTGAAGAGGACTGTTTCATGCTCTGGGTCAACGAGCCGTCGGTGATCATAGGGAAGCATCAGAATGCATTCGCGGAGATCGACAGGGCGTTCATCTCCGGGAGGAGCATCCCCGTGATCCGTCGCATCAGCGGGGGCGGGACGGTGTTCCACGATCCCGGCAACCTCAATTTCACCTTCATCAGCAGCGGGGAGAAGGAAAAGCTGGTCGACTTCAGGAGGTTCACCGGGCCAGTGATCGCATACCTGCAGTCGCTGGGCCTGCCTGCCCGTTTTGAAGGGAAGAACGACATCCGGATCCACGGGCTCAAGGTCTCGGGCAATGCCGAGCACGTATACCGCAACAAGGTCCTACACCACGGCACGCTGCTTTATTCTTCCGGCCTGGGCGACCTGAATGCGGCCATCCGGGGCAGGGAGTCGCTCTTCGACAGCCATGCCGTGAGGTCGGTCCGGAGCAGGGTTGCCAACATCCGGGACCTCCTCCCGCAACCCCTGTCACTGGCTGACTTTCAGGCCGGGATCGCAGATTTCGTCAGAAAGGCGAATCCCGGAATGGGCACCACCTCACTGGGCGGTGACGAGATCCTGGGCATCACAACCCTTGCCGATGAGAAATACCGCACGTGGGAATGGAATTTTGGATATTCGCCCGCATTCAGGTACCGGAACGAGGTTCAGCTCGGGGCCCGGAAGGTGGACCTTGACCTGGAGGTGAAGGAGGGGATCATCCGTGAGGTCCGGGTCGCTGGAGGCCCGCTGCCCGGATGGCTTAAGCTGCTCCGCGGCAGGAGGTTCGAGGCCGCAGACCTGAGGGCCCTGCGCGACGAGGCCGGCGGTGCCGTCCCCCTGGACAGGGACCTGTTTGACAGGTTCATCCGCGACCTGCTGCATTAAATTATCGCCCGCTCTTTCCCGACCGTCTTATTTTACTATTTTTATGATCCACTTGAAGGAATCGACAGGGCATGCATCCCAATGAGAATATCCTGGACGGACTGGAAGAAAGGTCATTCCATTTTACGGGCGATATCTTCACCGACCGTGCCACCCGTGCGCTCTATGCCACCGATGCCTCTGCCTACCGCCAGCTGCCCCTGGCGGTGGCCAGGCCCAGGGACAGGGATGATATCCACGGGCTGGTCCAATTTGCAAAGCGATACAACACCTCGCTGATCCCCCGGACGGCGGGCACGTCGCTGGCCGGGCAGGTGGTCGGCGGCGGCATCGTGGTGGATGTGGGAAAATACATGAACCGGATCCTGGAGGTCAACCCCGCCGGGCGCTGGGTGCGGGTGGAGCCCGGCGTGATCCTGGATGAGCTGAACAGGGAACTGCGGGGGCACGGGCTGTTCTTCAGCCCGGAGACCTCCACCTCCAACCGCTGCATGATCGGCGGCATGGTCGGGAACAACTCCTGCGGGGCCCACTCCCTCGTTTACGGCAGCACCCGCGACCACCTCCTGGAGGTCACGGCGATCCTCAGCGACGGATCGGAGGTGACATTCGGGAACCATACGGCTGAGGCATTCCGGGAGAAATGCAGGCTGAACACCCTGGAGGGGCGCCTGTACGAACAGGTCCGCACCCTGTTGTCAGACCCCGCCAACCGGCGGGAGATCAGGGAACAGTTTCCCGACCCGGCGATCCGGCGGAGGAATACGGGCTATGCCGTGGACCTTCTCCTCGATACGGCACCCTTCGACCCTGCGGGAAATGATTTTAACTTCTCTACCTTGCTTGCCGGCTCCGAAGGCACCCTCGCCTTTTTCACCGCATTCAAGCTTCATCTCGATCCCCTGCCACCCCCGGTCAAGGGGCTTCTGTGCGTCCACTGCGAACGCCTGGAAGAGGCCCTGGAGGGCAACCTGGTGGCCCTCCGGCACGCTCCCCGGGCCGTGGAGCTCATGGACCGCACGGTCATGGAGCTGAGCAGGAAAAACCTGACCCAGCAGAAGAACAGGTTCTTCATACAGGGCGATCCGGCCGCGGTCCTGATGGTGGAGTTCGCCGCGGAAAGCCCCGAGGCTATACGCACCTCCGCCGATGCCCTCACCGCCGACCTGCAGGCCGCCGGCCTCGGGCACCACTTTCCCTTCGTCACAGGCGCTGACATCGACAGGGTATGGGCCTTCAGGAAGGCCGGACTCGGTCTTCTCTCCAACATGCCGGGCGACGCCAGGCCCGTTTCGGTCGTCGAGGATACGGCTGTGAGGGTGGAGGACCTGCCCGCATATGTCGGGGAGTTCCAGGAACTCCTGGGGGAATATGGCCTTTCCTGTGCCTACAATGCCCACATCGGCACCGGCGAGCTTCACCTGAGGCCCATCCTCAACCTAAAGGAGGAGCGGGATGTGGCCAAGTACCGGGCCCTGGCCCGCGACACGGCCCTGCTGGTCAAGAAATACAGGGGGTCGCTCTCCGGAGAGCATGGCGACGGGCGACTGCGGGGGGAGTTCATCCCGCTCATCATCGGCGAGAAGAACCATGCCCTGCTGCGGCAGATCAAACGTGCCTGGGACCCGGAGAATATTTTCAACCAGGGAAAGATATTCGACACGCCCCCCATGCATACCTCCCTGCGCTATGAGCCGGGTGCGCCGGACAGGGAATTCCCCACGATGTTCGATTTTTCCCCCGACCAGGGGTTCCTCCGCAGTGCTGAGAAATGCAGCGGCTCGGGCGATTGCCTCAAGCCGGCAGCGTCCGGCGGCACCATGTGCCCCAGCTACCAGGCCACCCGTAACGAGCATGACAGCACGCGGGCACGGGCCAACCTCCTGCGGGAGGTGGTCACCCGTTCAAGCAAGGCCAATCCCTTCAACCACCGGGAGCTGATGGAGGTGCTGGACCTCTGCCTCTCCTGCAAGGCCTGCAAGTCGGAATGCCCGTCCAATGTCGACATGGCAAGGCTCAAGGCCGAGTTCCTGCACCAGTATCATCATACACATGGGATGTCGTTCAGCGCCAGGGCTATGGCCCACTATGCCGACAATTACCGGGTGGCTTCGCGGTTCCCGGCGCTGGCCAATTTTCTCCTCCGTTGCCGGATCACTTCACCTGTGATAAAGAGGATCCTGAATGTGGCCCCGGCACGCGATCTGCCCCTGCTCCATGCGTTTACGCTGCGGGCCTGGGCAGCCAGGAACGCTGACCGATTGAGACCTGCCGGCGATCCCAGGGGCAAGGTCTATTTCTTTGCGGATGAGTTCACCAACTACAACGATACCCTCCTTGGCATCAGGGCCATCGGCCTGCTGCAGGCCCTGGGCTACCAGGTGGAGGTGCCCGGTCACGCGATCAGCGGGCGGACCTACATCACCAAAGGGCTTCTCAAAAAGGCCAAATGCTGCGCCATCACCAATGTGGCGCGCCTCGGCCCCCTGGTGTCTCCGGCGACCCCGCTGGTGGGGATCGAGCCCAGCACCATCCTGACCTTCAGGGATGAATATCCCGGCCTTTTGCGCGGTCAGCGCCAAAGGGACGCCCTCAGGCTGGCAGGCTCGACCCTCCTCCTGGAGGAGTTCATCCTGAGGGAGAGTCGTAAGGGGAATATCCGCAGCGACCAGTTCAGCAGCGACAGGAGAACGATCAGGGTGCACGGCCACTGTCAGCACAAGGCGCTCGGATCCGTGCAGGATACGGTGGAGATGCTCTCCATCCCGGCCCGGTACGAGGTGGAGGAGATCCCCTCGGGTTGCTGCGGCATGGCCGGCTCCTTCGGGTACGAGCGGGAACATTACCGGCTGTCGATGCAGATCGGGGAGATGGTCTTGTTCCCGGAGGTGAGGGCTGCAGGGGAGGATGTCCTGATCGCCGCCTCGGGCACCAGCTGCCGGCACCAGATCAGGGACGGAACGGGCAGGGAGGCGCTCCATCCCCTGGAGATCCTGTATGATGCATTAATAACGAAACCATGAGGTACACTTGGATGATCGTGCTGGTCATGCTCGCCGCCTGCCAGCAGAGGACGAAAAAAGCCGGCGAAAACAGGCCGCCCGTGAACACCCTGCAGGGAAACTGGCAGTTCCTCGACCGGTATGGCAACTACAATGAGGCCTGGTTCGGCGAAAAGACCTACCAGACCTTCAACCGGTTCGTCGACCGGAAGGTGGAGGTGGATTATGAGGTCAGGGGCGACAGCCTGGTCTCTTCGGTGGAGACGGCGCGCGGCAGCCAGGTGATCCGGGCATACCTTGAATGGCTCGACCGGGACCGCGTCGTGATCCGGGCCGAGTTCGTCAGCGACACCCTGATCCGGCTGAAAGACTCCGCGACGACCCTGCAGGATACCGATCCGTTTGCCGATTCCGCGGCCTTTCACTCCGCCTTCAACAGGCGCTATGATGATTTCCTGGTGAGCAAGGGGATCGTCAGCCGGGAGGAGATCGATGCCTTCCGCCAGAGGGGGGAGGTGCCGGAAGATGTCCTTGAGAAGTCGGGGAAGCGTTAACCCACGTCAAATGCCTTTCCGTCGACGGCCGCCTCCGTGTCAGGGAATACCTCGCGCGCTTCGGCCAGTATCTCATCCAGACTGTCGTAACGGGTCGAATAATGCCCGATGATCAGCTTTTTCACGCCGGCCTTTTTGGCAATGGTGGCGGCCTGAGCGGCGGTGGAATGGAACTTCTCAGCGGCCGCGTCGGCCTTGTCGTTCATGAAGGTGGCCTCATGGTAGAGCAGGTCGGCACCTTCCACCAGGGGGATGACGGGTTCATAATACCCGGTGTCGGAGCAGTAGGCATAGGCCCGCGGCACGGATGGCTCGTGCGTGAGCTCGCTGTTGCTGTGCACTTTCCCCGAGGGATCCGTATAATCGGCTCCGTCTTTGATCGCGAGGAACTGGTCGACAGGAACTTCAAGCGCTTTGAGTACATCCTTCTTCAGCCTCTTCCGGCCCTGTTTCTCACTGAACAGGAACCCGCAGGTGGGGATCCGGTGGTTCAGCGGGATGGTGCTGATGGTGAGCTTTTCATCCTCATAGATCAGTTGATGCTCGTCGGGGTCGATGGCATGAAAGTTCATGGTGTACCCCAGTTCGGTCATGGAGGCGGAGAGCTGAAGGTCGAGGATGTCTTTCAGCGGCGGCGGACCATAGATGTGCAGGTCCTTTTTCCTTCCCAGCAGGTGCATGGAGGAGATCAGGCCGATGAGCCCGAAGAAATGGTCGCCGTGCAGGTGACTGATGAAGATGTGGTGGATCCGCTGCATCCTTATCCGGTATCGCCTGAGCTGGATCTGGGTGCCCTCGGCACAGTCCACAAGGAAAAGCCGCTCATTGTGGTTCACCACCTGTGCCGTCGGGTTGCGCCGGATGGTGGGAATGGCTGAATTGCTGCCCAGAATGGTGACTTTGAAGACCACGTGATGGATTGGAGCTTTGATTTATGCGAAGGTACGGGAAAATGTTGAGATATGTGTTTCCTAATTCTACAATCCTCCTTCAATTGAGCTGTAACCATTAATTTAAGGGATTGGGATTCATTTAATAACAATACAACATTACAACATTACAATAAAAAAATGAATGCTCTTCGAACAGTACTTCGGATCAGGGCATTTGCACAAACTTTCAATCCGACGTTCATCATTACGTTGTAATGTTTTATTGTTTAAATGTTGTAATGCTCTTAAAAAAAAACCCCCGCCATCACCTGACAGGGGTCTTTAACTATAAGTAGAGCACCTTGCTTACTCGTCGGACTTCTCTTCCTTCTCTTTCTTGCCGCCTTCT
>CAYLTG010000074.1:0-1173 GCA_964386225.1 uncultured Bacteroidales bacterium | reverse complement strand
AGAGCACCTTGCTTACTCGTCGGACTTCTCTTCCTTCTCTTTCTTGCCGCCTTCTTCCTGCTTCTCTACTTCCTCTTCCTTGCTGCTTTTCTTCTTGGGGGCTGCGGCTTTCTTCTCTTTCGACATCTTTTCCAGCTTGGCCCTGGCTTCCTGCTCCATGTCCTCTTTCAGCGAGGCCAGTGCTGAGATGTCGCCGAGGGTCGTTTTCTCGACGTTCTCTTTTATTCTGTTGACAGCCCGGCGGGTGGCACGGTCATCGCTTTTGGCGCGTGCGTCGGCCTTGGCTTTGTGATCAGCTTCCGATTCCTGGTAGGTCCGGGTGTGCGAAAGGATGATCTTCTTGCTTTCCTTGGAGAATTCGATCACTTTGAAATCGAGGCTGTCGTCCACCTTGACGGGTGAATTGTCCTCCTTGCCCATGTGGCGCCTCGGGGTGAACCCTTCCACGCCGTAGGGAAGTGCGACCACACATCCTTTGTCGTTGACCTCGATCACGGTCCCTTTGTGGACGGAGCCCAGGGTGAATACCGATTCGAACACATCCCACGGGTTCTCTTCCAGCTGCTTGTGCCCGAGGCTCAGCCTCCTGTTCTCCTCGTCCACGTCGAGTACCACCACTTCGATCTCCTCGCCGATCTTTGTGAACTCGGCGGGGTGTTTGATCTTCTTCGACCAGGAAAGGTCGGAGATGTGGATCAGGCCGTCGACGCCCTCCTCCAGCTCGACAAAGATGCCGAAGTTGGTGAAGTTCCTGACGATGGACTTATGTTTCGAGTTGACGGGATATTTCTCCTTGATGTTGATCCACGGATCGGGGATCAGCTGCTTGATGCCGAGTGACATCTTGCGCTCCTCGCGGTCGAGCGTGAGGACCACGGCCTCGATCTCGTCGCCCACGTTCAGGAAATCCTGTGCGGTGCGCAGGTGCTGTGACCATGACATTTCGGAAACATGGATCAGGCCTTCCACGCCCGGAGCGATCTCGATGAATGCGCCGTAATCGGCGATCACCACCACTTTGCCTTTCACCTTGTCGCCCACCTTGAGCTCCTGGTTGAGGGCTTCCCACGGGTGCGGGGTCAGCTGCTTGAGACCCAGCGCGATCCGTTTCTTGTTGTCGTCGAAGTCGAGGATGACCACCTTGATCTTCTGGTCGAGCTCGACCACCTCTTC
>CAYLTG010000073.1:0-17509 GCA_964386225.1 uncultured Bacteroidales bacterium | reverse complement strand
TCGATCTCCGGGTCGAACATAAGGTCCCCGGCCGTGTAGCTGAACTTCTTGGCCGGAAGGGCGATCTCCTTGTCGGTGATGCGGATCACCGAACCCTGCTGCGGCGGCGGGATGGTCTGGTCAGCCGATGCTTTGAGTACCAGGTGGTCATCCGCCTGGATCACCACTTCCGCCAGTGCGGATACCTCTTCGATGTACTTGCTTTCGGCCCCTTTCCAGAACCATGCGATGTAGTAGGTCGCCCCTGCCGACCACGGGGTGTCGTCCACCAGGACGCTGTTCCCGGCATAGCCGTCGGCCGTGGCCAGGATGAACGATTCCCCGGCATAATGGATGGTCAGGCTTTTTTCGTGGAAGAGCGACTTCATGTCGCTGTCGGAGGTGTAATCGATCTTCACCAGCTTGCCACCGTATGAAAACGTAAAAGACACTGCGATGAGCAGCGTCGCGATAAAACTCTTCATGATCGTGTTCTTTTTTGCTTTTTTAAACTACTACACAGACAAAAGGATACGGTAATGCGTTGCAAATGGCGCTTATTTGTAACACGTATAAATAAAAGTGGAAAACCGCGAAAAATAATTTGTCAAATAAAAAATTTGGATTACTTTTGCGCCTCCAAATTGATGTTCTTTTATTTACGGTCTGGTAGTTCAGTTGGTTAGAATGCCGGCCTGTCACGCCGGAGGTCGCGGGTTCGAGTCCCGTCCAGACCGCAAACGTTTAAAATCCGATGAGAATTCATCGGATTTTTTTATTCCCCGAAGTTACGAATGGCTGCGTTGATTGATGGCACAAGTCATGTAGTCACTAAAAGGCATCCTGCGAGGTTTGAAGTATTGTCATTTCTCTCACCTATAGCCGGTTTGGGATGGAAGACTTGCGCCAATGGGGCCTGCCTTTCAGGAAATCGCGTAATTTGTTCGCATTCGATAGCGGTAAATAGAAACAGGGCGCAACGACAGTTGCGCCCTGTTCCTTTGGCCTCATCCGTCCCGCATCAGACTGCAGGATCCTTTTACACCTGCCAGGGATCAATCGATCACCACCATTTGCCTTGTTGCAGTATGATACCTGGTCCGGATGGTATAGAAATACACTCCCGCCGGCAGTCCGCCCGCATCGAATTCCACTGAATGGGGCCCTGCTTCATGGGTTTTGTCCGACAATACGGCGACCTCGTTCCCCAGCAGGTCGTACACTTTCAGCGATACGTGCGAGGCTTCGGGTAGGCTGAACGCGATGATCGTGGCCGTGTTGCAGGGGTTCGGGTAATTCTGGCCCAGGGAGAAGGACGGGATTCCGGTCTCCATGGATTTGAGAACGTCTTTTTCCTTCTTGATGACCAGGATGCAGTCGTCCCCTTCCAGGTCGGGCCCGTCGGTGACAGAGCCCCTGATGACGATGACCAGTTCGTCCCCATCATTCACCTCGCCGAGCCCATCCACCAGTTCCTGGGTGTTGAAGTTCAGCGTGAGGTCGGCATAGCCGTCGCCGCCCTCTTCCGTATCGTTGCATTCCCAGGCCGTTCCCGCCGGCCCGGTCACGTCGTCATATCCATAGCTGACAGGTGGGACCATCCCCTCGGGAAGGTCGAGGTAGAGCGATCCCAAATCGATGGTGTACACATCGAACGCATCAGTGCCTAAAATGGCTGCCGGGGTCACCCCGTTGGACTTGGTGTTGACGGGGTTGGGCCACCCTGCCGGCTTCACATCCAGGTCGACGGCCTGCACGGCTGCCTCCAGGGCAAGGCCCACGATAATGGGATCATGATCCGATGATCGGTACTTGTCGGGATTGTAGAGTATTTCATGCTGATTGGTGGTTTTATAGGCCATGTCGTAATCAAGAACGCGTGGTTCGTCAGTATTGATATGCCAGACGGTGGTGCCGGTGACATACTGCAGGATGCCCGAGCTCCCCAGCGCATGGTCGATATAGCCTGCCTGACCCAGGTAGACATAGGAATACGCATTCGTGCCGTAAAGGTCGACCAGGTCGGTATAACCTCCGTTCTTGATGGCGGTGATCGGGTCTTCCTTCGCATAGGAATTGAGGTCGCCGATAATTAGGTAGTTTTCCACGCCGCTGCCTGTGGGATCCGAACCCAGCCAGTTGACAAGTGCTTCGGCGGCAGCCGTCCGGGTGAGGTTGCAATTGCCCTGACCGTCGCCGGTGTCGGGATCATCAGAGCATTCGGACCCTTTGGATTTCAAGTGGTTAACTGCCACTGTCACGATGCCGCCAGTGGCTGCTTGCAGGAACGACTGCGCCAGGCAAGGACGGTTGGCATCGCTGTTGAAGGTGGGATCGACCGTGTTGTCAAGGATCTGGGATGCACCCAGTGCAACGACCGTGACCGGACGATAGATGATGCCTACCGCGATTTCGTCTGTCCCGATCATGCTGACACCCGGGTCGATGAAGGCATAGCTGTTACCAGAGGTATACGCGTTCAATCCGTTGATGAGATCCTGGATTGCGCTGTAGGGTCCATAGCCATCGTTCTCGATCTCCAAGAGGCCGATGATATCCGCATTCATGCCGTCGATGGCAGCGATGATCTTATCCCGCTGGCGGTTGAATTCCTCCAGGTCGTAAGCGCCGCGGGTGGTGGGAAAACCGCCTCCCAATCCGTCGCCGTTGAAATAGTTCAACATGTTAAAAGCGGATACTTTCAGGCTTCCGCCCACATCATCAGGAGCTGAGGGCCTTGGGTTCGCTGCGGTGAAATTTACGGTTCCCGTGGCATGGATCCGGTAGGCATCGGTGCCGGACGACCCCGAATAGCTGTAGGTCAGGACCCCCTGCAGCCCCGTGACCTGGTCGCCGCACCGCAACGTGTTGTCGGCGGTCAGCGGATCCCCGTTCCTCCCGAACACGATCGGGTCCGGGTTCTGCTGGGTGCTGCCGTCGTCGAGCACGATCCTGTTCAGGTCGTTCTGGACCTGCATCGCGATGGCGTCGGGTCCCGGATCCACGACATTGGTCGGGGTGTAGAGCCTGCCGTTCGAGAGGATGACCTCGCCGTACCTGCCCAGGTTGTAGTTTTCATTGACGGTGAGCGTTTGCGGGCAATGGACCGACATCCCTTCAAACCTTTCGGCATAGGTGAGGTCGGCGAATGGCAGTTCCACGGTGGCCGGTGTGGGCAGCGGCTCGCCGCCGGCCAGGATGTCAACGGCCGTGACGATGCTTAGTTCGGTTTGTCCGTAGTATTCCTTGACCGTTCCGTGGACCTGGACCTTATCGCCCACGCTTGCCGGGATCAGGCTGTAAATGAAAATACCCTCCGATGTGTGCGCGTCGGCATCCGCATCCGCATCCTCTTCCTGGAGGAAGAAGCCCCCCAGGTTGGTGCCCTGGAAATCGGCCACCACGATCGCTTCCACCACGACCAGGGTATTGATCAACGGACTTGACGGCCCGCTTCCCTGGATGTCGTGAATAAAGGTGATGGTGGGAGGGACGACAGGTTCGTCGGCGTAGGTGCCGATCGGAAAGGGACTGGCGGCCGTTCCATTGGTCGTTTCACCGACAAGGGCTCCGGGTCCGCTGAAGGTCCAGTTGGCCGGCACGAAGGTGGAACCATCGGGTCCGGTCCCGTTCACCCGGTAGGCCCATCCGTCTGCATAGTTCCAGGTTGTAACTCCACCACTGTAGGTAATTTCTCCAAAGACGTCGATGACGCTGCCCAGGTGGAACAGTTCGATGGCATCGTCGCCGTTGATGCTGGGTGCGGCAGTATTCACATAGTCCGGGGCGAAGCCGAAGAAACTCTGGAATCCCGCCGACTCAGTGGCACAATAGATAAAATCACCGGCGGTGGCCGCAACGGCCGGAAAGGTAAATTCCTCGCCGTCGGAGCCCCCGCCGTTGCTCGCGCTGCCGAAACCGTACTGGCTCAGGTCGGCAATGCCGTTGACGACATAGAACTCCACGGCTTTCGGAAGGCCGCTGGTGAGCGGGCCGTCGATCACGCCGGAGATCAGCAGGTCCTGGCTGAACAGGTTGCCTGCCAGGAATTGCATGAACAGCAAGAGGGTTGCATGTGCGGTAAATCTTCTCATGGTGAGTTTTTTTTGGTTAGTGAAATGTGCTTGTAAGAGTGGCTTGATATGAACTCTCAAATATACGGAATTAAAAGGAGAAAATCCAGTTTTTGGCCTGCGAAATTCATTGATTCCCAGGGCATGAACATGAGCTTGTCCCAGCAGCTGATCCGGCCATGCAAGCCCGGTAAGGAGGGGGTTTTAGCACACCCTTGCCATCAGGCAGAAGTCATCTCCACACAAACTGACGTTCCCTATTTTTTTCATAGCTCTCATCCTTCCGACTCGTACCTAATTGCGGATTTAGGGATTGCGCCAATGGAATGCCTGCTTTGATTGATGGCACAAGTCATGTCGTCACTGAAAGGCATCCTGCGAGGTTTGGAGATTTGTCATTTTTGAGACCTGTAGCCGGTTTGGGATGGAAGACATGCGCCAATGAAGAATCTGTTAATTATTGCAAAAGGACATATTTTCCTGCCCGCGGCCGCAAATTTTACCGATTTTTGACACGCGATGCTTACCGACCCATATTGAACACCGGAAAGATCATATTGAACAAGGGCAGGGAGAAATCGGTCCTCGGCGGCCACCCCTGGATCTTTTCCGGGGCCGTCAAGGAACTCTCCGGCGTTACCCGCAACGGGCAGCCGGTCCGGGTGATGTCATCCGCCGGCCAGTTCCTGGGCATGGCTTCCGTGTCCATGCAGTCGCAGATCCGCGCCCGCATGTGGACATCCGACGACAGGGCCATCGACGGAACGTTCATCCTGGAGAGGATGAGGACGGCGATGCGCCGCAGGGAAGCCCTCGCGGTACCCGGAGGCACGGATGCCTACCGGCTGGTCAATGCCGAGGCCGACGGCATGCCCGGGCTGATCGTCGACCTGTATGGCGATGTGGCGGTCTGCCAGTTCCTGTCGGCCGGCGCCGAGTTCTTCAGGGAGGAGGTCGTGCAGGCCCTGGAAACGGTGGCCCGCCCCGCCGCCGTTCATGAGCGTTCCGACACCGACGCCCGCACCAAGGAAGGCCTTGAAAAGAAAACGGGGCTGCTGGCCGGCTCCCCGGGCAGGGTGGAGGTCGTGATCACGGAAAGCGGGGTGAAGTATGCCGTGAATGTCGTTGATGGCCACAAGACCGGGTTCTACCTCGATCAGCGCGAGAACAGGAAGGTCCTTTCTGACATGGCCAGCGACGCGGAGGTGCTGAACTGCTTCTCCTACACCGGCGGCTTCGGGCTCAGCGCCCTGTCTGGGGGTGCCCGCACGGTCACCAACATCGACACCTCGGCGCCGGCCCTGGAGATGGCGGCCAAAAATGCCCTGCTGAACGGCTTTGACCCAACGAAAATGAACAACATCACCGGCGATGTCTTCCGGGAGCTCCGGCTGTTCCGCGACCGCGGCCAGGATTTCGGCATCGTGGTGCTCGACCCGCCCAAGTTCGCCGAGTCGGCCTCCCAGGTCCCCGGGGCAGCCAGGGGCTACAAGGATATCAACATGCTGGGCATGAAGCTGGTGCGTCGCGGGGGGCTGCTGTTCACCTTCTCCTGCTCGGGCCACATGACGCCCGAACTCTTCCGCAAGGTGGTGGCCGATGCGGCCGTCGACGCCGGCCGCCAGGTGCAGGTCATCCGGGTGCTGCAGCAGGCGGGCGACCACCCCGTGATGCTGAACTTCCCTGAAGGGCTTTATCTGAAAGGGTTTGTCTGTAGGGTGTGGTGACCAGGATCGATCCCGTCCCCATTCATTCCCGCAGGTCCGAGGCAAGCTTTTCCGCGATCGGAATATCGGCAGGTGACAACTGGAAATGGAGCAGGTCCCGGGGATGCACCCACCGGACCTCGTCGTGTTCGCGAGCCTTCATTTCCCCGCCTGCCTGACCCACCAGAAAGGCGATCAGTCTTACCACCCCGGAAGGATAACCATGTATGTTCTCATGGTAGGGGCTGATCACATGTATCGCCATTCCGAACTCCTCCCGGAACTCCCTCACCAGTGACTCTTCATAAGTTTCTCCCGGTTCGGTCTTGCCGCCGGGAAATTCCCAGTAGCCGGCCAGGTGCTTCCCGGCTGGCCGTTTGGCGATGAGGACCTTATGGTCACGGATGAGGATGCCGGCGGTGACGGTGATCATCTGGTCAGGGTGACTGTCGGATTCTTGGTACTTCATAATGGCAAATGTCCTCAGGGATGAAAGAACAGTATTCACTGCGATGATGCTGCAAATTTATTGATTTTCCAATTTCTATTCCTAAAGTAATAAGGTGCTATAATTCAGCGGATTAGCGAGGAGTGTGTAACGTCTTTTTTGCGGGATGCGCCTTTGACGGACTAATACTCGGACATGGATGCAGGGAATTTTCATAACTTTTTTCCGGAATTTCAGTTAAATTGGAAAATCATCCTTTGACGTGCAGGGGTTCCGTTGTCTGAATATTCCCATCCCTGTTGCAATCGGTGATTTGAATCAATGCGAAAGAAATGAAACGACACATTGCTGAAGCTCAGAAAGACATTTGATTAAGTTGTTGCATATGAGAGTCTTTGCATGGGTCAATGATTATAAATCCAAGCTAAATCTGATCGGTGAAAACTGTAATTCTTGCAGGTGGTTTTGGGACCCGGCTTTCTGAGGAAACCGGCATACGGCCAAAACCCATGGTTGAAATTGGTGAAATGCCCATCCTGTGGCACATCATGAAATTCTATTCGTCCTATGGGCATCATGAGTTCATTATATGCTGCGGCTATAAAGGATACATGATCAAGGAATACTTCTCGAACTATTTTCTGCGTAAGGCGGATGTTACCTTTGACCTGAAAGGCAACACCATGGACATCCACACCAATGACGTGGAACCCTGGAAGGTGACCCTGGTCGACACGGGTGAGAGCACCATGACCGGGGGGCGTATCAAACGTGTTCAGCCATTTGTCGGGAATGAAAGATTTTTCCTGACCTATGGGGATGGACTCAGCGATGTGAACCTGGATGAACTGGTGAAGTTTCACGAAGCCCAGGAAGTGATGCTTACCCTCACAGCGATCCAGCCTCCTGGCCGGTTTGGCGCGTTCAGCCTGGAATCAGGGGAGAACCGCATCGGGAACTTCCGTGAAAAACCAAGATCGGATGGTCATGAAATGGCCTGGATCAATGGAGGTTTTTTTGTTGCTGAGCCGGATGTGTTTGATTTGATCGAAGGGGATAGCACGGTCTGGGAGCGGAGCCCCATGGAGCGCATGGCCCATGAAGAGGAATTGGCTGCTTTCAGGCACAAAGGCTTCTGGCAGCCGATGGATACGCTCCGCGACAAACAGGTGCTGGAAGAACTCTGGAAAGAGGGCAATGCCCCCTGGAGAAATTGGTCTTAAACAGAAATTAATAATAGATGAAAGTACTTATTATCGGTAACATGGGATATGTTGGCCCAGGTGTTGTCAGTCAACTTCGAAATGCTTATCCCTCCGCCGAACTGGTGGGTTTTGATATCGGCTATTTCGCGCATGAACTGACCCATGTCGATCACCTTCCGGAAACGAAGCTCAGCAGGCAGGTGTTTGGGGATGTGCGAAATTTTCCCTTTGACCTCCTTGAAGGTACGGATGCCGTCATCTACCTGGCGGCGATCTCCAATGACCCGATGGGTGCGCGGTTTGAGGATATCACCCTGGACGTCAACTACAGGTCTGCCGTCACAATTGCCCGGAAAGCAAAAGAAACGGGCGTGAGGTCCTTTGTTTTCGCTTCCAGCTGCAGCATGTACGGCGCCGCCGACGATGCAGCGAAAACGGAAAGCGACACTTTGAATCCCCTGACTGCCTATGCCCGTTCGAAGGTGATGGCAGAGCAGGACCTTGAACCGTTGGCAGACGGGAACTTCACGGTGACCTGCCTGCGCTTTGCCACGGCCTGCGGGATCAGCAACCGCCTGCGGCTCGATCTGGTCCTCAACGATTTTGTCGCCGGTGCGGTCGCCTCGAAGGAGATCAACATCCTGAGCAACGGAACCCCGTGGCGCCCATTGATCAATGTCCTTGACATGGCCAGGGCCATCGAATGGGCGATCGGCCGCGGGCCCGCTTCGGGAGGGGATTTTCTGGCCGTGAACACAGGGAGTAACAGCTGGAATCACCAGGTCAGGGACCTGGCCCGTGCCGTTGCAGCTGTTGTACCTGGTTGCAAGGTGACGATAAACGAAGATGCCCCTCCTGACAAGCGATCCTACAAGGTGAATTTCGACCTGTTCGCGTCACTGGCACCCGATCACCTGCCGGTCCGCGGCCTCGAAGGGACGATCGCTGACCTCTATCGTTCGCTACAGTCCATGAAATTCTCCGACAAGGATTTCAGGAATTCTCACCTGATCAGGTTGAAGGTGCTTGACAGCCTCTTGAACAGGGGCCTGCTGGATGATAATCTAATGTGGAAATAATATGATATTTACAGAGACATCGCTTCAGGGTGCCTATCTCCTGGAGATCAAAAAACTGGAAGATGAAAGGGGCTTTTTTGGCCGTTCATGGTGTAAGAATGAAATGGAGGCACATGGCCTGAACGGCAATGTTGTCCAGGCCAACACCTCACTCAGTCTGCACCGGGGCACGCTCCGGGGGATGCATTTTCAGAAGCATCCGTACGAAGAGACTAAGCTGATCAGGGTCACCCGGGGTTCCATCTTTGACGTGATCATAGACCTGAGGCCCGCTTCGCCCACCTTCAAGAAATGGTTCGGAGTGGAGCTCAACGAGGGGAATTACAAGATGCTGTATGTTCCGGAAGGATTTGCACATGGATTCCTGAGCCTCCGGGACAATACGGAGGTGACCTACCTGGTCACCCAATTCTATACCCCCGGAGCCGAGGGAGGCATCCGGTACGATGACCCTGCATTCGGGATAGAGTGGCCGGAAAGGGTCAGGGTGATTTCATCGAAGGATAAGGATCATCCGGATTTCAGGGAAAATGATTTCACGAACAAACAATAATGTCTTATCATGATCATTGTTGACAGCGCATTGCAAAAGTTACACGAGGAGGGAAAGCCCATCCGCGTGGGCATGATCGGAGCAGGGTTTATGGGCCGCGGCATCGCCTTGCAGGTCTGCAACTTCGTGCCCGGAATGAAGTTGGTCGCCATTTCGAACCGCACCCTTGAAAAGGCCGCCGCTGTCTACGCCGAGGCGGGCGTGAGCGAGGCTTTTGCGGTGGAGAATGTCAGCGCACTGGAAGATAACATCAAGCTTGGCAGGTTCAGCATCACCGATAACCCGTCCCTCCTGTGCGAAGCTGACGGGGTGGATGCGATCATCGAGGTTACGGGGGCCATCGAATTTTCAGTCAGGCTTATTCTCAAGGCAATCGATCACGGAAAGCATGTGATCCTGATGAATGCGGAGGTGGATGGGACGGTCGGTCCCATTTTGAAACAATATGCCGAACGGGCCGGCGTGGTGCTGACAAGTGCCGACGGTGACCAGCCGGGCGTGGAGATGAACCTCTACCGGTTTGTGAGGTCCATCGGTGTCAGGCCTGTGCTGTGCGGCAACATCAAAGGGCTCCACGATCCCTACAGGAACCCGACCACACAGGAAGGATTTGCCCGGCAATGGGGACAGAACCCCTCAATGGTCACTTCTTTTGCCGATGGCACCAAGATATCCTTCGAGCAGGCGATCGTCGCCAATGGGACAGGCATGGTGGTCGGGAAACGAGGCATGCACGGGCCGGTCGTGCCTTCAGGAACGCCTTTGCAGGATGTGGTCCACGACCTCTACCCGCTGGACCAGTTACTGGACGGTCCGGGGATTGTCGATTACGTGGTCGGCGCCCAGCCTGGCCCGGGGGTTTTTGTGCTGGGAACCCATGATCACCCGGTTCAGAAACATTATCTTAACCTGTACAAACTTGGAACGGGTCCCCTCTACCTTTTCTATACTCCCTATCATCTGTGTCATTTCGAAGCGCCGCTTACGGTCGCTCGGGCAGTTTTATTCAGGGATGCCGCCCTTGCACCGGCAGGTCCTCCGATGGTAGATGTTGTGGCCACCGCCAAGACCGACCTCAGGGAAGGCGATGTCCTCGACGGTTTGGGGCACTACATGACCTATGGATTGTGCGAAAATTATGAAATCGCCAGGAAGGAGAACCTGCTTCCGATCGGTGTGGCCGAAGGCTGCCGCCTGAAGAACAACGTGCCGAAGGACGCCGTCCTGACCTATGATGATGTCATCGTTCCCGGGGGCCGGTTGGTCGACAAATTGCGCGCCGAACAGGACAGGGTGTTTTTCGACGGATTTTGATATCTTCGTAGTTGAAAAAAGAGGATCTTTAGAAAATGCATGAGGTCCTGGATTTTGTCGGTGTCATACCCATGGCCGGTTTGGGCAGCCGGTTGGGAACGCTACCCTTCAGCAAGGAGCTTTATCCGGTCGCCATACCGGAGCGCTTATGGGAAAAGGAGAGCTTCAAACCTGCCGTGATCTCTGATGTCCTGGTGGCTCAGATGAAGTATGCCGGCATAAGGAATATTCATATGGTGATCAGGGAGGGCAAATGGGACATCCCCGGTCATTTCAGGGGAGGCGGTGACAGGGGTTTGAATATTGCATTTCATGTCGCTGACAATGAATCTGGAGTGCCTTTCAGCATCCGACAGGCCTATCCGTTCATAAAGGGCCGTCATGTGGTGATGGGCTTTCCGGATATCTACATGAGCCCCGGCACCGTTCCGACCAGATTGATGGATGCACTTTCCAAAGAAAGGGAGGCACAGGTCGTACTGGCACTGTTTCATGTCGAGGATCCTGAAAACTGGGATGTTGCCGGAATGAAGCCAAACGGACTTGTCTGGGACATCGCTGTGAAGGAACCCTCGGAGAAGGTTGGTTCCATGGCTTGGGTCGCAGCTGCATGGAAGCCCGGGTTTAGCGACTTTCTGAATGCCTGCGTCGCTGACAGAACTGGCGGGATGGTTGATGGGAGGGAGGGGGAACTGCAATTGAGCCATGTCTTTTTGGAGTATATCAAGAATGGAAATAAAATCAGGGGCATGAAGGTGCCCGGGGGAACCTGTGCGGACCTTGGAACGCCGGAAGGCTTGAGGAGGTTTTCGCACCTGTTGCGGACCAATAAACCGTGAAACTTTTACTGCCTGTTGGAAGTATCACATATTGAATTGAAAACTAAGCCGATTCACAGCATTGATCAACGAGTCTACAACAAAGGATCAAAGAAAGGAAACCGTTAAGACGACAGAGCCTTTTGTGGCGATAAGTGTTCCTGTTTACAACGGAGGCAAGTTCCTGGCCGAATGCCTGGAGAGCATCATGAACCAGAGCTATCAAAACTGGGAATGCGTGGTGCTTGACAACAACAGCAGCGATGATACCAACTCCATCGCCAGAAGCTTCGCAGACCGCGACAGTCGGTTTAAACTGTACCGCAATGATAGTTTATTGCCGCTCATGGAGAATTGGAACCGGGCATTCGAACTTTCAAACAAGGAAGCCGATTACTTCAAGATAGTACCTGCCGACGATTGGCTTTTCACCGATTTTCTCAGCGAGTCAGTGAGCCTTATGGAGTCGTATCCGGAGGTGGGTGTCTGTTCATCATTCCGGCTTGACGGTACCCGGGTGAGAGGCAGTGGAATGGACTTTTATAAGGGTCCTGTAATCGATGGCAAATGGGTGATCAACAAGCAGCTCTTGGTATGTGTTGACCTCACCGGCTCGGCCAATACCGTTCTTTTCAGAAGCAGTGCCCTGAGGGCAGTGGAAAGCTATCCGATGATCTTTAATCTCAATAGCCTCCATGCCGATACAGAACTTGCCTATGATGTGCTGTTGAATCATGATTTTGGGTTTGTATACAAGGTGCTGAGCTTCACCAGGAGGCACGAGGAAAGCATCACCAGCGAAATTTCCAGCAAATTGGACTCTTCCATTTGTTTTCGCGACAACCAGATGGTGAAATATGCCGATATAATCGATAACTTTGCCAAACGCTACAAAGAGCACAGGGTGTTCTATGCCGTATTGATTCTCAAGAGGATGCTTCGCTTTAAGTGGGATGCGTTGCGGTATCAGAACAGGAACCTTGGAAACAAGCTGGGCCCCGGCGAAATGTTGAAGGCCCTGGTTGTGTACCTGCCGTTCTACAAATACAGGCGGCCTTGTCCCGAAGGACTTTCGAACATGCCATGAAGCCGGCAGGCCAGGTCCCATTCTTTGCAGCGGTTCCGGTTGGTCGAAAGAGCAGCTCCTCCGGGGGGTGCGCTTTCAATATGAATATCCGATCTGTTCAATAAGTATGGGTCCTTTCAACAGTTTTCAAAAACAATTGTTATCCTTCCAACGATCACGTGGCGTGGTCAGGAAATTCAACATAAATAATCAGAAATAGCAAATGGAACGACTTGTCATTTCGGATTTCAAGCTTGGCATCATCGCCGGCGGGCAGCTGGGCAAGATGCTGGTGCTGGCGGCCAGCAACTGGGATGTGAAGACCTATATCCTCGACGGGGATGAACACTGCCCTGCCTCAACCAACTGCACCCATTTCGAGCAGGGAGACCCCCTCGATTTCGAGGATGTGTACCGGTTCGGGAAGATGGTGGACATGCTCACCTTCGAGATCGAGAACGTCAATATCGAGGCCGTGAAGAAGCTTAAGGAGGAGGGCCTGCCGGTCCTTCCCGACCCGGAGTCGCTGGAGATCATCCAGGACAAAGGGCTTCAGAAGCAGTTCTACCATCGCCATGACCTGCCCACCGCACCATTCCGGCTTTTCGAAGGCACGGCGGGGATCCGCGGCGCGCTGGAAAGAGGGGAACTGAAGGTCCCCTTTGTGCAGAAGCTCCGAAAAGGGGGCTACGACGGCAGGGGGGTGATGGTCGTCAGGCAGGAGGACGATCTCGTGAACCTGCTCGAAGGGCCGTCGTTGACGGAGGATCTCATACCTATCGACAAGGAGATCTCGGTGATCGCGGCCCGCAACAGGAGGGGCGAGGTGCGCTGCTTTCCGGTGGCGGAAATGGATTTCAACCCGCAGGCCAACCTGGTGGAGAAACTGATCTGCCCTTCCTCGCTGGATGCCGCCTTGCAGGACCAGGCCGCCGACCTGGCGACCCGTGTGGTGAATGCCCTTGACTTCATCGGGGTCCTGGCCGTGGAGATGTTCCTCGACAAGGGCGGTATGCTGTGGATCAACGAGATCGCACCCCGTACCCACAACAGCGGGCATCACACCATCGAAAGCGTGGTCACGTCGCAGTTCGAGCAGCAGCTGCGGGCCATCTTCAACTTCCCCCTGGGCAGCACACGGCTGAAGATCCCGGGGGTCATGATCAACCTGCTGGGGGAGCCCGGCCATGAAGGTGCCGTCAAATACGAGGGGCTCACCGATTGCATGGCCATCGAAGGGGTGAAGATACACCTCTACGGCAAGAAGGTCACCAAGCCATTCCGGAAGATGGGCCACGTGACGGTCATCGCCCCCACAGTGGATGAGGCCATCGAGAAAGCGGAGAAAGTGAAACACCTGTTAAAAGTGAAATCATGGAAAAACCAGCAGTAAGCATCATCATGGGCTCCGATTCGGACCTTCCCGTCATGGAGGAAGCGGCGAAAGTGCTCGGGGAGTTCGGGATCCCGCATGAGGTCACCATCGTATCGGCCCACCGCACTCCGAAGAGGCTGTTCGATTTTGCAGAACAGGCCCATCGGCGCGGTGTCGAGGTCATTATCGCCGGTGCCGGCGGTGCAGCCCACCTGCCTGGCATGGTCGCTTCCATCTCGCCCCTGCCGGTGATCGGCGTGCCTGTGAAGTCCTCGAATTCGATCGACGGATGGGATTCCATCCTGTCGATCCTGCAGATGCCCGGAGGCGTTCCCGTGGCGACAGTGGCACTCAACGGGGCCAGGAACGCAGGGTTGCTCGCCGTCCAGATCCTTTCGGCGAAGGACAGCGCGCTCCGGCAGAAGGTCATTGATTACAAGGCTGCCCTCAGCGATGGGGTCATGAAGAAAATAGAAAAACTGGGGATGCCCTAGCTCCCCGCCCGTGTTATTTCCCCGGCACCGCCTTCAGCGTCTCCACCAGGTAGGTCCAGAACTTGTCCACGGTCCCGATGTGCACCTTCTCGTCGGGGGAGTGGGGGAACCGGATGGTAGGCCCGAAGCTGATCATGTCCCAGTGGGGATAGATCGCCCCGAGGATGCCGCACTCCAGCCCGGCATGGATCACTTTCACTTCGGGCACCTTCCCGTAGGTCTCGTCATACACTGTTTTCATGGTCTCCAGGATGGGGGAGTCGACATTGGGCTTCCACCCGGGGTAAGCCCCGTGGTGTGAGGTTTCGGCCCCTCTTTCCCGGAATACGCGGGCGATCTCGGCCGCAGCCTTGTCGCGCTCGGCATCGACTGCGCTGCGGGTGAGGATGGCAATGCTGATGACACCGTTCTCCGACCTGATGATGGCCAGGTTGGAGGAGGTCTCCACCACGTCGGGCATATGCTTGTCCCAGGCGATGACGCCGTTGGGGCACTCCGCCACGGCATGCACGAAGCTGTGGGTGGTCATGGTATCCATGACGCTACCGGGCATGTCGGTCTTTTCGGCGGCCAGGCCTGCCTCGGGTTCATTTTTGCTGAAGCGGGACTTGATGTTGCTGTCGGCCACCCGGATGTAATCCAGGAAGTCGTTTTCTTCGGTGGTTTTTACCACGACGGTGGCGAACGCCTCCCTCGGGATGGCATTTCGCAGGCTGCCCGCATCGATGGAGGCCAGCCGGATGCCGTAACGTTCGCAGGTGTTGAGCAGCACATGGTTCAGTTCCAGGCAGGCATTCCCCTTGCCCAGGTGGATGTCAAGGCCGGAGTGCCCGCCTTTGAAGCCGGTGACCTTCATCCTGTAAGCCACGCTGCCTTCCGGCACCGCTTCTTCCTTGTAGCTGAACTTGACCGAGGTGTCGACACCTCCGGCGCAGCCGATGTAAAGCTCACCCTCGTCTTCCGAATCCATGTTGATGAGGATGTCGCCGTCGAGCACCCCGGGCTGGAGGTTTTCGGCACCGGTCATCCCGGTCTCCTCGTCGATGGTGAAGAGCGCCTCGATGGGGCCGTGCACCAGGTCGTCGGATTCAAGCACCGCCATGGCCGCGGCCACGCCCATGCCGTTGTCGGAACCGAGGGTGGTGCCCTTCGCCTTCACCCATTCGCCGTCGATCCAGGCGTCGATGGGGTCCTTCTCGAAGTCGTGGGCCGTACCGCTGTTCTTCTGGGGGACCATGTCGAGGTGCCCCTGGAGGATGACCCCCTTGCGGTTTTCCATGCCCGGTGTTGCCGGCTTCTTGATGATGACGTTGCCCACAGGGTCGACGATGGTTTCCAGCCCCAGGTCCTCACCGAACTTCTTCATGAATTCGATGATCTTGCCCTCTTTTTTCGAGGGGCGGGGGATCCGCGTCAGACTGTAAAAATGTTTCCAGATGATCTTCGGCTCGAGGTTAAGGATTTCCTGACTCATAATGCTACGTTATTTTAAGGATTTTCAGATAATTTTCGTTTGGGCCGGTAAATGTAATGAAAAAACGGCCGCGGCCGGAGGGAATGTCACCGCGAATGCGACGGTTTTTGGATATTTTAACAATTGCCAGTTTCATATATCAATGGGCGTTGTTGATCATAAATCAGAATAGGGCTGGCATACTCATATAATTTGGATATTGCGCATGGCGGCAAAAAGGAAAGGGCTGCCTCCCGGCAACCCTTCACTTGTTCTTCACTCATCTGGCTATCTTTCGATGTTCGGCCTCTCCAGGCCATATTTTTTCTTTCGATCTTCCGCTTTGAGCATCAGGGCGATAACAACTGCCAATATTCCCAACGCCGCGAAGATCAGCATGGGTGTCGTATAGTTGTAGAAAGTGGCCACTTTGGTGTACTTGCTTACATTACGGTCATTTTCACCAATGAAATGATCCACCCTGGACAATCTGTCCTGATCGTCCATCACAAAATACTGCGGTACTTTCAGGGAATTCTGCTTTTGCGCTTTCTTCAGAGCTCTGTCGGAAATGTTCATCCGTTTGATCTGCTCACCGGAACTGACAATGACACTTTCAATTTCATCCCCTGTGCCCGGGACAAATTGAGTGACTGAGTAGGTCGTGTCTTTCCTGATCAACGATCCTACCTCCGAAATATCAATGACCTGTTGATCTACTGTATAGACTTTCTGGATATTATCTCCCTGGTCTGTGATGAGTCCGGTGCCAATGATCGCGAAATATCCCAGGAAGCTGTATTTGTTCAGGACCCATCCAATGAGATAGGGAACCCCCATCAAACCCCAGTTCTGAACCCAGAAGATCAGGGCATAGGCCGTACCCAGCTGTTTCTCGGGGATTATTTTCGGAACGGAAGGCCACATGGCAGAGGGCACCAGCGAAAATGTTATTCCCAGCAGGATCACCAGGCCGGCGGCGAAGATCCAACTGTTCAGGGCCGGTATGGAAAACAAAACATGAACCACGATAAGGAGGAATGATCCGATCAGCATGATCGTGGCACCCTTGCCTTTCCTGTCATAGATATTGCCGAAGAACGGCGTCAGGAGGATGGTCCCAAAGGGCAACAGGCTCGGTATGATCCCTGCCACTTCAGGCTGCAGCCCGTATTTGTTCACCATCAGGTCGGCGGCATAATACAGGAACGGGAATACCCCGCTGTAGAACAATACGCAAAGAAGTGCGATAAGCCAGAATCCCTTGTTTTTTATGATGAACAGGATATCACTTACTTTGAACTCTTCCTCCTCGGACACTTCATCACCGATGCCTTCTGATTTTTCCAGCTTGCGGTCCATGAACGTGTACCAGAGGAAGGCGATGAATCCGGCTACCAACAGGCCAAGTCCCAGCATGACCGGTGCAGAGATACTTGGCATGATATCAGTTCCGAACGCTTCCGCCAGCGGCACAGGGAGTATGAGGGCGAGGGCGGTACCCAGCCTCGCCGTGGCCATCTCCAATCCCATAGCCAAAGCCAGTTCCTTGCCCTTGAACCATTTGACGATGACTTTGGAAACGGTTATTCCCGCCACTTCCACACCGACCCCGAAAACGGCAAAACCCACGGCCCCGACAGCAATCTGCATTTTTATGCCGAAAATCATTCCTTCCATGGGGAAGACCTCCTTGATCGCGATGTACTGCAGGAGCGTACCGGCTATCATCGTCAGGCTGGCGCCCAACCCGGTGAACCTGACACCCATCTTGTCAAGGATTATCCCTCCGAAGATCAACATCAGGAAAAAGACGTTGAACCAGCCGTAGGCACTGTTCCATATGCCGAAATCCTGGCTGTTCCATTGGAGATAATCTTCAAGGTATGGTTTCAGGGGGGAGATCACATAATTGATGTAATACCCCGTGAGCATGGTGAATGACA
>CAYLTG010000072.1:0-17852 GCA_964386225.1 uncultured Bacteroidales bacterium | reverse complement strand
ATTTTTTTCATGGCTTTTGGGTTTTAGGTCTCTGTCTTCGACAGGGGCCTTTTTTTATGCATGTAAAAAAAGGCCCCTGTTCTTCTTCAATCTTCAATCCTTGTTCATCATTCGGAATTCAAGCCCGCATCTCCGCAACCCGACTGATCCCCATTTTTTTTCCACAATCATCATCCCGCTCCATTCATCCCCTATCTTCACCACGAACCAAAACCTGTGTACCATGCAATTCAACACCAACCAACACGCTCCCATCCGGGCCTGGGCGGAAGACGACCGTCCGCGGGAAAAAATGATACTGAAAGGAAGACAAAGCCTCAGCGATGCGGAACTGCTCGCCATCCTGATGGGATCGGGGACCCGCAATGAATCGGCCGTCGACCTGGCCAGGAGGATCCTTCACTCCGTCAACGGAAACCTCCTCGAACTCTCCAAACTCGGCATTCACGACCTGACCCGGTTCAGGGGGATCGGCAAAGCGAAAGCCGTAGGCATCGCGGCCGCCCTTGAGCTCGGGAAAAGGAGGCGCCGGGCCGAACCCGTGCAGAGGAAAAAGATCACATGCAGCAATGATGTGTTCGAGTATTTCAACGCCATGATCGGCGATCATGCTTTCGAGACCTTCTTCATCCTGCTCCTGAACCGGGCCAACAAGATCATCCGGCACGTCCTGATCAGCGAAGGGGGGATGACCGGCACCGTGGCCGACCCCAAGAAGATATTCAAGCTGGCCCTCGAAAACAACGCCACTTCCATGATCCTATGCCACAACCACCCGTCGGGCAACATCCAGCCCTCCGAAGCCGACATCCGGCTCACCCGCAAACTAAAGAACGCCGGCGAGCTGCTCGACATCCCGGTACTCGACCATGTGATCCTGGGGGAGGAGAGGTATTATAGTTTTGCGGATAGCGGTGAGATTTAGGGAAATTAGTTGATTGGAGATAGCAGAAAAGAGATAGCAGATAAGAGATAGCAGATAGCAGATCGCAGATAGCAGATAACAAAGTATGAACGGATAGAATGATGATTTATGAAAATGACGGGACAAAGGGCAAAAAGCAATGACTTGGAGAACAGGTTGATCGATTTTGCAATTTTGGTGAGAAACCTATTGAATCTCCTGCCTACAGATGAGTTCTCAAGAAACCTCAAAGGCCAGTTGATCCGGTCTTCTACTTCACCAGCCTTCAACTATGGTGAAGTTCAGAGTGCAGAATCAAAAAAGGACTTCATACATAAAATGGGCATTTGCCTGAAAGAATTGAGAGAAACTCATGTAGGTCTTAAATTTCTGGAAAGATACGATCACATAATTTCCAGATCCACGCTTTCTAAAGCCAAACAGGAAAACGATGAACTGATCTCCATATTCGTAAAAAGTATCAACACTGCCAGGAGAAATTCCATGACCGGATAGGACCAGCGTTTGCTCGTTCCAAATTCTGCAATCCACTATCTCTTATCTGCTATCTGTCATCAACACTTTTTACCCTATCTTTGCCCCCATGACGCCCCCTCTCCACCTCCTCACCATCATCGGTGCGCGGCCTCAGATCATCAAGGCGGCGGCGCTGAGCCGGGCCATCCGGAACAGTTTTTCCGACAGGATCCGGGAGACCATCGTCCATACCGGACAGCATTATGACGAGAACATGTCGCAGGTGTTCTTCGATGAGATGGGCATCCCCCAGCCCGACTACAACCTGGGCGTGGGGTCGGGAAGCCATGGCCGGCAAACGGCGATGATGATCGAGAAGACGGAGGGGATCCTTTTGGAGGAGAGGCCGGATTTCGTGGTGCTTTACGGGGATACCAATTCAACCCTCGCCGGATCGGTGGCGGCGGCCAAGCTGCATATCCCGGTAGTCCATATCGAAGCGGGCCTCCGGTCCTTCAACAAGGCCATGCCCGAAGAGATCAACCGCATCGTCTGCGACCATACCTCCACCCTGTTGTTCTCCCCCACGCGCACAGGCATCAACAACCTCATCCGCGAAGGCTTCAACCCGCATGCCATTCCGCCGTTCACGGCCGACAACCCCGGCATCTTCCACTGCGGCGACATCATGTACGACAACAGTTTGTATTTCAGCAAGAAGGCTGATGAAAAATCGACCATCCTGCAACGGCATGATCTTGAAAAAGGCCGGTTTGTGCTTGGAACCATCCACCGCGACAACAACACCGACGATCCGGAACGGCTGAACGCCATCTTCGGTGCCCTGGTCTCCATCGCCGCCGGTTTTGACATTGACGTCGTGCTCCCGCTGCACCCGCGCACCTCCGCAGCCATGGAACGCAACCTGGACACCGGCCTGCTGAAGAAGGTCCGAAGCGAACCGCACATCCGGATCCTTCCGCCCGCATCCTTCTTCGAGATCATCGCGCTGGAAAAGAACTGCCGGCTGGTGATGACCGACTCCGGCGGACTTCAGAAAGAAGCCTATTACTTCCGGAAGCCGGTGATCATCCTGAGGCCCGAAACCGAGTGGGTGGAGATCGTGGAAAACGGGACGGGGATCATCGCCGATGCCGACAAAGACAAGATCCTCATGGCATACCGTTACCTCACCGGCCAGGAGCGGCTGGAATACCCGCCGGTGTTCGGCGACGGGAGGGCTGCGGAATTCATCTGTGAAAAGATCCTTGCCCAGGCCGGGACAGGCCACTAATATTCCAATCCGTAGCCGTATTCGAAAAGGGGCTCCGAAGTGCCATCCCAGAAATTCGGGCCGTAGGTGCCTGTATAATCCCCGGTGGAGGCAGGCCATGAGTGCGGCAGTTTGCCAGAGAACCCAAACCGGCCGAACAGCACCTCCGCGATCCCGTCCCCTTCGGAACCGGGCAGCCAGGCAGCCACAAACGCGTCGGACAGGGCGATCTGCCCGGTGGTGACAAGCGGCCGGCCGGAGATCAGCACCACGACAACGGCAGGCCCTTTCCCGGCGTAGGCTTCGACATACCGCTGATGCTCCCTGCTCAGGGTCAGCTGGTAGTCGCTTTCCTCTCCCCCGATATCGCCCATGAACTCGGCATAGGGGGTCTCCCCGACCACGATGATGACGACATCGGCATCGGTATGGTTGCCGGTGGCCCGTTCATCGTAGATAACCTTCCCCGGCGCCTCCTTCTCGATCCCCTGCAGGATGGTGGTGGCGCCCCTGTAATCGCGGCTGACTCCCTGCCAGGCGATCGTCCAGCCGCCGGATTGCAGGCCTGCATTGCCGGCATGCTCGCCGACCACGACGATTTTTTCCGCACTGCCGGGGATGGGAAGGGGGGCTCCGTCATTCTTGAGGAGCACCATCGATTCACGTACTGCCTGCCTGGCCAGGTTGCGGTGCGAGGGGGCGCCGATCCGGCCGGTCAGGGAAGTATCCGGGTAGGGGTGCTCGAAAAGCCCGAGTCTGTATTTTTGCCGCAGGATCCTCCGCACCGCATCATCGACCCTGGCCATGGGCACCTCGCCGGTCTCCACACCCTTTCGAAGGCCTTCCTGAAAGACATCCAGGTCGCCGTCGACCGCCATCACCATGTCAACACCTGCATTGATGACCTCATTTCCCCCGAACCTGGAATACCCCTTCCAGTCGGTGAGGACGATGCCATCGAAACCCATCCCGTGCTTGAGGGTGTCGGTGATAAGTTCGCGGTGTACATGCATGGTGGTGCCGTTCAGCGAATTGAAAGACACCATCACAGCCCCGGCGCCCTGTTCCACCGCTCTCCGGTAGGGTGGCAGCAGGAGATCGTTCAATTCTTGCGGACTGACCACGGTGCTGCCTCCCTCCCTGCCCTTTTCAGTGGCCCCGTCGCCGATAAAATGTTTCGCCGTGGCCAGGACGGAGGTAGGATCCTGCAGGTTCCCCTGGTAGCCCCGCACCGAAGCGGCACCAAGCTCGGCCGTGAGCTCCGGGGATTCGGAGAAAGCCTCGTACACCCTGCCCCACCGCTCGTCGAAAGGGACGGCCACGCAGGGCGAGAAGGTCCAGTTGAGGCCGGTGGCCTGAAGCTCCAACGCAGTTACTGCCGCCACTTTCTCCACCAGGTCGGCATTGCGGGTGGCGCCAAGGCCAATGTTGTGGGGGAAGATGGTGGCCCCTTCGAAGGTGTTCTGCCCGTGAACGGCATCGGCCCCGATCAGCAGCGGTATTCCCAGCCGCGTGCTCAATGCCTGCTCCTGGAGCTCCCGGAACCGGGTCTGCCAGCTGGCGGCGTCGCTGCCGGGGGTGGGACCATCCGTTTGTATGACGGAGCCGATGAACTTCCGGGCCACCTCTTCATTATCCGTCAGCTCGAAATGGCGCACCTGGGTCATCTGCCCGATCTTCTCCTCGAGGGTCATGATGGAGAGGATGGAATCGACCTTGCGTTCGATGGCTTGATCCTGCTTCGATACCACCTCCGCAGGCTGCAAAGGTGAGGAACATGCCGGCACCATCAGGATGCCAGCAAAGAGTGCGGGCATCATTAACACAACTGATCTTTTTCTCAATACCATTCTATTTTCTCTCGTATACCCTGACATAATCGATAATCATCTTCTGGGAGTTGAGGTTTTCATCAATGCCATGAGCCCCTCCCCAGCCTCCTCCCATGGCCAGGTTCAGGATGATGTTCTGGGGCCTGTCAAAAGGCCACGACAGGTCTGTGCTGGTATCGTGATAAGTGATATAAAGACTGTCATCTACATAAGCTTTGATCCACTGCGGCGTCCATTCAACTGCGTATCGATGAAAAGCCCGGTCCATGCTCTCTACATCGATGATCCCTGTCGGCTGGTTTCCGAGCTTGAAGTAATATGCCCCGCTGTGGGCCGAAGCATGGGCCTTTCCGTTCCCTGTGCGGTCATCCATTTCAAAGCCCACGCTCTCCAGGATATCTATTTCCCCGCAATAGGGCCAGGACAGTTCATCCACATAATCATCTCCCAGGGTCCAGCCGGCTGCCCAGTTCCCCCTTCCTGAAGGAACTTTCGCCCTGAATTCGATTTTTCCGTACAAAAAGCTCAATTTCCCCCTTGTCGTCAGTCGCGCCGAGGTCCAGCCGGTGGCATTCCCGGCCTTTCTCGCTTCGATGATCAGGGTTCCGTTTTCCAGGCGGGCATTAGCGGTATCATTTTCTGTGTAATACTGCAGTTCATTGTTGCCCCACCCCCAGTCGCCCAGATCATATGTCCAGCAGGCCGTGTCGAGGGAGGTACCCTCGAACTCATCCGACCAGACCAATTTCCATTCTTCTCCCTGCATTCTTTGTTTCATAACTCGTGGTGTTTCCCTGTGTGGCCGCATCATTTCAAATCCGATCCAGTCCACGTGCACGCCCCGGTCGAAATGGACCTTCATGCGATGAATCCCCGCATTCAGCGGAGAGCCGTCCCTGCCCACCGTGATGAACCCGTCGGTTGGTCCCGTAACATTCATGCTGCCGGTGATGTTGTAGGTACGATTGTCCGGGTTATCGTGATAATCCTCGATCCAACAAACAATGTCAGCAATTGTGTCCACCTTCAGATGAATGAACGACCGGTACCGGCCCGCCGCCGGGATGGGAATGTCAAAAGCTGCCCATCCCTCGTTCGTGGCATTCAGGCAGGTCTCCCCCGTTTCACAAGAAAGCTCCTCAAATGGCTGACTGGCGAGGTTAAAATCTTCAGCTTCAACCTTTACAAATGGAACCTCCGAAGATTTTCCGTCCGTCAAATTCGCCGCAGCACCACCGCCCGGATTGCATGAGAGGAGTAAAAGCAACGAGCCAAGGGCCAAAATTATAAAACTGTAAAAATATATTTTTTTCATTGGAACAATCATCAATACATCATTGACGTATGAATCGGCACGCGGCAATGCGATCTGCAACAGCTATCCGGAGCAAGTAGGCACCCGGTGACAGGGAACTCACCCTGACGGCCATCATTGAATTATTTATGGAATTGATGCCGGAACTCACCCGGTTTCCCATCAGGTCGAATATTTCCACGTCGGCTGATCTATCATCCGGAAGGTCCATTTCAACGTACAGCATGTCACTCTTCACGGGGGAGGGATAAACCTTTCTAATGAATGTCCCGGGGGCGACCACCTCCCCTATATCGTCCAACAGGGCAAAATCGATCCAGTTCAGGTTGAATCCGCCGGAATGGACCTTCATCCTCAATATGTAAGGACCAGGGGGTATGGCAAAATTCTCAGAGACCGTGGTCCAGGTCTGCCATCCGCCAGTAGCCGGGACTGAGGTGTAGCACAGCTCCGTTTCAGTTGAATCCTGGTCCAGCAGATAAAGTCCTAGCAGGCCGGAAGCGCTGGTGGCTGCGACCCTGAAGGATGCCTGGAAAAAACCTTCTTCCGCGTTGTAGATGAGGTAATCGGCAAAATCGCCGGCATCGGTCCAACCCAGGTTGAGACCGCCGCCCAGGTCGGTGGTCTCCTCGGTACCCATGCCGATCATGAAGATGAAATCCTCCGCCTGGATCCTGTCCGGAAGGATGGACCGCTCCTGTAAAGTATTGCGTACGACCAGGCCCTCAAAGGCTTCAAGTGCAGCGCCGGAGGTGCTGAGGATCGCATTTCCGGAATAACTGACCTCGATCATGTCTGTGTAGACTTTAAATGCTTCCATGGACAAAATGATGGTCCTGTCCGCATTTTCCTTCGGGATCACATCGCTGACAGATGCCTCAATCCCATTCACGAGGACCTGGAAATTTCCTGCTGTACCGGGCAGGGAAGCTGCGTCGACGGGATGATTGAAGGTGAGCTCAACGGAGATCTCATCCCCCGCCGTTTGTCCGTTCAGGACCTGAAAGGGGATATCTCCGATGCTTCCTGTGTGAGTGAATTCCAGGCTGCTTATGTTGAAGGATACATCATTGTCAATGGATAGGGTGAGCACATGCTCCCCCTGGTATAGAATGACATCGTTTATGTAGACATCAGAAAAATCGAACCAGCTGCCGGTTGAGTTCACCGAAGCTGTTTCTGTAATATCTTGTCCATCAAGGGCAAGGTGAAATTCACCCCCGGAAGATTCCGATGCCACACGCACCCTTACAGCGTAGGCGGCCGAGTCGGCCACCTCAAGGGAATAGTTCATCCATTCGCCCTTCTGGACAAATCCAATGTGATAGCCATTGCTGTTCACGGCGTCATTGTTTGCTTCTATATCCACGCCATCGTTCCGGTACATCCAACCTGAGTTCCAGGCCTGGAACTGACCGGTCGACTGGGAATAGTTGGCATAATCATGATCCAGGTAAGCGATCCCCAACCTGCCCAGGTCAAAGTCGGACAGGTAGACGATCCCAGGCACCTCATGATGGGAATACGGAAGGGTTTCCTCCGTCGAGACCTGCCTGATCTTGGCATCATGGACATCCTTCCTGTACAGGCAGTTCATACTGTTGGTACTGAGGGCCAGTTCCATCATCGACTGGAAGGCTTCAGAGGCGGTTGGTTGCGGACCCTCACCTCTCCAGTAGGCCAGCACATCCTTGTATCCCTGGGTGAAAGGGATGGAATAGGGGCTGACAATGGTCTCGATGCGCTTCATCGGCCACCATGACCAGCCGATCCCGTTGGATTCGAAAAGGGTTATGGCATCGGTGAACCAGACATTGGAGTTTTCACCTCCCTCCCCCATCCAGAGGGGCACATTGTGCTGGTCGCGCAGGTCAAGGACCCACTGAATGGACCCGGGATCGTTGTAGTTCCAGTACTTATGGAAACTGTAGGCCATGTTATCATCCCAGGGAGGCGTAAGCCCTGTAAAGTCATTGGCAAACCAATTGCCTTCGATGAAAAGAATATGTTCCGTGTCGACAGTTCGGATGCTGTCGGTGATCTCCTCGTACAGGTTCCTGAGCATCACGTTGCCAGGCAGGTCCCAGTTCACCTCGTTCAGCAGGTCGTATCCGCCGATCCATGGCTCCCCGGAATACCTGGCAGCCAGCTTCTGCCACAACGCCACAGTTTTATCCCGGTTCGCTTCCGACTCCCAGAGGGAGGGTTTGGACGGGTCATAATCACAGATGGCGGCATTGTATCCCTGTCCACCCGGTGCGGCATGCATATCAAGTATCAGGTATATTTCGTTGGATGCGCACCAGAACAGCAGGCTGTCGACCATATCGAATCCCTTTTCCAGCCAGGTATTTTGCCCGGGAACGGGCTCATCCTCAATGGGAAGGGTGAACAGGTTATAATGCATGGGCAGCCTGACGCTGTTATATCCCCAGATAGCCAGCGAATCAATGTCGGCCCGGGTCACATGATTGGCAAGCCATGCATCAAAAAAATCATCCGTATTGCCTTCCCCCATGAGGTCGATAAGCCTGTCCCTGAACTCATGCTGCGTATCCGCCACATCGCTCGATTGCATCATGTAACCTTCCATGAGCATCCAGCCTCCAAGCCCGATCCCACGGAGGATGACCTCATCCCCATTCTCATCAATGATCTTGCTTCCGGCCGTCTTCAGTCCCTGTGCCGTTACCATTGACGCAATTAGTACCAGAATCGTAATAAAACCGATAATTCTCATTTTTTAATATGTCTTTTTTTTGGTGCTGCCGGCTCTCATCCTTTGGATACAGGGATCCAAAACAATCGTGGCCTTTTGGAATATCTTTTCGATGATTCAGGCAGAACCCAGGTGCTTCCCTGGCAATTACTTTCTACCTGCTAAGAAAGAAAAAAAGAAAGTTGCCTCAAAATCCCGATCAAAACCAGACCGGAGCAAATCCTTTGAGACAACTTTACAAATGCATAATCACTAATCTATTTTCACCATTGTCACATTATCGATCACAATTCCATCTGCATTGAAGTTCAGGCCCCCGGACCTGATCACGACATAGTAAGTTCCTGCATCCAAAGTTATGCTTCCATCCATGTCGAACCCGTTGTCCAGGTCCGGGCATGAAGCAGCGGCCATTGGACCTGAATAGGTCGCATTATCCGGGCAACGCCAGGTATTGAAGGCAAGCACCGGTGTGGCACCGTCATCACCATTGTAGTCGTCGTCAGCAACCGGCGCACCAGTTCCTACCCAAACTTCAAACCAAACATCAGCAATTCCGTTGGTGGTAATATCCAGGTTAAACTGGTAAGTGCCGGCTGCAACCTCGACCGCCTGGTTTATTCCGATATGAGGTTCGGTTCCCCATTGGCCTGTAACGCCTTTGTTGAATGTGGCTACACCGTCGGCTATCGTCAGCGTGCCCGTATTGTTCGGGTTGTGCTGCAATATGGTCCAAACGCTTTCATCATCAAACTCACCATTTTGAAGCAGGTTGTCTCCACCCGGCTTAATCACTGTTACATCTTTTGAATGGTTCGCCGACCCGCCTTCACCCGTGGCGGTCATGGTAACTGTGAACGTGCCGCCCTCGGTATAGGTGTAAGTGGGATCCTTCTCGGTGGAGGTGCCAACGCCATCACCGAAGTCCCATGAGTAGCCGGTCGCATTCTGGGAATAGTTCTTGAAGGACACTTCCATGGGATTCGTATCACTAACTTCGAACTGGAATGTGGCGACTGGCTTCGGCGCTTCCTCGTCATCATCTGAACAAGCAGTGAACAGTCCAAAGGACAACATCAATAACATCATCCATGTCAGTTTTTCTAAATTTTTCATTTTCATTTGATTTAATTGTTAGTAAATGATTTAAGAGTATAGTTCAGGAACACTGCTGCCTTTGTGGGGCTTGAGGACCTCGTGCGTTCAGATGCACACATCGTTGCTCCCGGCCGGGTCATCCTATCGCGTTCCTCCATATTCAATGTTTTGCTCCAGTTTGGTGTTCTCAAGTTCCAGCAACGGGATGGGCAAAAGCTCATGCCTGCCGGCAATGAAACCCCTGTCGGCAAGGGCATCCGGGGCGTCGCCCCACCTTACCAGGTCAAACCAGCGGTGCCCCTCGCCAGCCAGCTCCAGGCGCCTTTCCAGTTTGATGGCCTCCAGTGTCACCGGGACGGATGAGAGGCCAACCCGGGCACGGACCGCATCGAGCAATGCCTGGGCCCTGTCGAGGTTTAGTCCGGCCATGAAGAGTGCCTCGGCCTCCAGCAGGTAAGTATCGGCAAGCCGGATATCATAAAGGTTCTGATCGAAATTTCCGAAATCGACTCCCCCTGTGTTGACGTCCGATTGCATGGGAATGAATTTCTGAATGAAGTAGCCCGTGTTCATATAGCCTTTTTCATAGGTCACGAGTCCTGCATCCTCCAGGGCCTGCACATCGGCGACAGTGGCGCTGTAACGCGGGTCTCCCTGCATCACGCCGACAAGTTCAGGGGTGAGGACAAAGAAGCTCCAGCCTGAGAAATAATCCGGGGCGGATTCATCCACCCTGTTGTAATTCCTGGGGGCGCACATCGTGTTCAGCCAGTTTCCTTCGGCACAGGCAATGCATCCCCAGTCGCCCCAGTTGGCCATTCCGGTATGGTTGATGGCAAAGATCGATTCTGAATTGTGCTTGTTGTCAAAATCCCAAAGGTCCTCGAAGTTTTGCAGCAGGCTATATCCGAACTGGCTTGTCCCGCCCGGTGTGCCGTTCACTTCAAGAAACTGTTCGGCAGCCAGTGCATAATCTTTCCGCTGGAGGTGCACCTTGCCGAGGAGTGCTCTGGCTGCGCCTTTTGTAGCCCTTCCGCCGTCGATCTCTACCGGAACAGTTGCAGGGAGAACGGCTATCGCCTCGGTGAGGTCTGAGATGATCAGACCGTACACCTCTTCCGGGTCCGCTTGCGTAACCTCGTAGATCTCGTCAGCGGAGAGGGGTTCTGTGAACAGCGGCAAATTTTCGAACAGCCGGATCAGGTCGAAGTAGAAATAAGCCCTGAGAAACTTGGCTTCGGCCATGTACCTCGCCTTGAGGTCCTCATCCATTGGGATATCCGGCAGTTTGGAGATGAGGGTGTTGGCACGGAAGATCCCGCTGAAGCCACGGTCCCACAACTCGCCCTGGGGTCCTGTAGCCGGGTCAAGGGTGTAATTGGACCACACCTGGAGATTGTTCACGTCGGTGGAATTGGCGCCGCCTGCATAGTGATCATCGGTGGCACCAAGGGTGGCGGTGAACTTGTTGATGTAACCGCCGGAAGTGCCGCCGACCTGGTCATAAACGGCGATCAGGCCTTCCCTGGCATCATCTGCATTCTGGTAGAAATTATCCTCCAGTTCGGTTCCTCTGGGTTGCACCTCCAGGTAGTCCTTGCTGCACGATGCAACCACCAGGAACAGGACGATCAGTATTGCAGTTTGTATATTCATTCTTTTCATTTTCATTGCCTCCTACGGTTAAATGTCCATGCTTAATCCAAACATGAATGAGCGGGCCTGCGGGTAATAGCCCCTGTCGATGCTCATCGTTCCCCCGCCGATCTCGGGGTCGTAGCCCGTGTATTGTGTGATCGTGAATAAGTTCTCTCCGGTTATGTAGACCCGGATGCGATCGATGCCGATCCGCCCGAGCACTGATTCCGGGAGGGTGTACCCCAGCTGGATCACCTTGAATCGGAAATAATTCCCCTTTTCAAGGTAGAACTCGGATGGATTGGAGAAGTTGTTGTTCGGATCACCGTTGATGATCCTGGGGTAATCCGTGGATGACCCTTCGCTCGTCCATCGCCCCATCGCTTCTGCCTGGTAGTTCGCATTTCCGATGTCGAGCCTCCTCAGCCCCTGAAATATCATGTTTCCGGCCCCGCCCTGGCCGAAGACCAGCAGGTCGAAATTCTTGAACGATGCCGTCACGTTGACACCATAGGTCCAGGTGGGGGTCGGGTTGCCAATGAAGGTCCTGTCGTCAGAAGTGATCTTCCCGTCGTCGTTCAGGTCGGCCCAGATGAAATCACCCGGCTTGGCATTGGGCTGGATCAGCTCCCCGGCTGAATTCACATGGGAAAAGATGTCGCCCTGGTTCTGAAATATGCCCAGGGTCTGAAAACCGTAGAATGAGTTGATCGGCTGTCCGACTGCGGTCCTTGTGATGGGATAGGTACTTGCCTGGAAATAGTTGCCTCCCGAAAGAAATTCGACTCCGTTGCCGAGGTTGGTCACCTCATTTTGCAGGTGTGAGAAATTCCCTGCCAGGCCCAGGACAAATCCATTGAAATCTTCTGTGTATCCAAGTTCCACCTCTATTCCGGAGTTCTTCATTGACGCCACGTTGGCAGCCGGGTTGCTGATCGCACCTACATATCCCGGAATCCGGGGATACATCAGGATGTCGTCGGTAACCTTGTTGAACCAGTCGAACGAAAAGGTAAGCGTCCTGAGCAGCACCGACTCAAAACCAATGTTCACCTGCGATGTGGATTCCCACTTCAGGTCAGGATTGGACGGGGCATTGGGGCTGACACCGTTGTAATAACTTCCGTCAGTGCCGAAGGCGTAGTTGCGGCCACCCCCTACGGTAGAAAGGAATGCAAAATCCCCGATGTTATCGTTACCCACAACACCGTACCCCCCCCTCATCTTGAGGAAATTCACGACATCGTTTTCCGGCCAGAAGTTCTCACCCGAAAGGACCCATCCCGCAGAGAAAGAAGGAAAAAAGCCAAACCGGTTATTGGAACCAAATCGGGATGATCCGTCCCGTCGGAAAATGGCCGTGAGAAGATATTTCCCCCCGAAATTATAGTTCAGGCGCGCGAAGAGGGAGCTCAGGCGATGAACGGCCGATTCACCTCCGCCAGCGGTGATCTGGTCGGCAGGTACACTGAAATTGAGCGAAGCATCCTCGAAATTATCTGCCGGAATGTCCCATTTTGTCACATTGATGTTGGTCGTCAGGTTGGCCTGGTAGGCACCCTGTCCCAGCAGCAGCTCAAAGTCATGCCGTTTTATTCTCTTCTTGTAGGAGAGGGTGTTCTCAAAATTGTAGTCGAAACGTCTGTTGCTACCCCTGTTGAAGGAGTTTGTGGAGTTGATGGTGGTGGAGTTCAGGTAATAGACCGGATTGAATGACTCACTTCCCCAGAAGGCCAGCTTGGTGCCCAGTGTGGAACGGAAGGTCAACCCTTCCAGGATGCGGAACTCGCCGAAGATGTTGCCGATCATGTCGTCGCTCCATCCGTAGTTGCCTAGCCGGGTCTTCACATAGGCCAGCGGATTTGCCATTTCCTGGCCCACATGGGTCGAGATGCCGTAAGGGTTGCCGTCCTCATCCCTCATGATTCCCGGTTCGGTGGAATAGGGGCTCGAGTTCGCCACATCCGGATCGGTGATGACCACCGGGGTGATGGGATCCAGGTTGATGGCCGAGCTAAGGACTCCGCCATACTCGCTGTTGGTATTCCCTACCCCCTGCCACTTCTGGTGGGCATAACCGAGGTTCTGGCCGAATGTCAGCCACTTGTAGACCTTGTGTGTGGAATTGATCCTGACACTGATCCTTTCGTAATTGGATATTTCCGATGCGACGATCCCCTCCTGGTTCCAGTATCCGAACGAGGTGAAAAAAGTGGAAACATTGTTGCCGCCGCTCAGGCTTATCTCATGATTCTGGCGAAAGGCAGATTCATTGAAAATGACGTCTTGCCAGTCGGTACCCTCTCCCAGGGACTCAGGATCCTCAAACACAGGATTGCCTCCTGCATTCATGATGGACTCGTTCCGCAGAATGGCATATTCCGTGGCATTCAGAAGGTCCAGTTTCCGGGCCGGGGCCGAAGTGCCGGCAAAACCGTTATATGATACCTTCAACTTCCCCGCTTGCCCCTTCTTTGTAGTCACCAGGATGACACCGGCGGCGGCGCGGGCCCCATAGATGGCCTGGGAGGCTGCATCCTTGAGGACCTCGATGGATTCAATATCGGACTGGTTCAGGTAGCCGATTCCGCCATTGTCCACGACGACACCGTCCACGACCCACAATGGATCATTGGCGCCGTCATTGAGGGATGTCATTCCCCTGACCCTCACTGTGGCGTTCGATCCCGGCTGACCTGAATTGGCAGCGACTACCACACCGGTGGTGCGCCCCTGCAACGATTGGTCGACCCGGAGAACCGGCATCTCTTTCAGTTCATCTGCTTTGATGCTGCTGATGGACCCGGTGACCACACTTTTCCGTTGGCTTCCGTAGCCTGTGACCACCACCTCGTCCAGGGTGCTGATATCGTCCTCCAGAGAGACTTGAATACGCGTAGCATCCGTGATCATCATTTCAAAATCCTTGAAACCGATATAGGAAATGACCAGTGTACTCCCGGGATTGATCTCGATCGAGAAATTCCCTTCCATATCTGTTTGCGTGCCCAGGGTCGTTCCCTTTATCAGCACGTTGGCACCGGGCAACGGATCGCCGGTGGAGGATTCGGTTACATTGCCCGTTACGGTCACCTGCGCGTAGGTGAATGCAGCTGACCCTGATAACACAACCACCAGCAGGACCCGCACCAATACCCCTTTCAATTTGGTTCGTAAAAAATTCTCCATATATATTTATTGTTGAATGACAATTGACTCATGAATACCCCTCGAAACCCGATACACGAAAATCTGGGAGATACACGATACCCTAAGCAAATCTCTAAATTTTACCAGGGATCGAATCATTATACATCACATCAAAAACTCATCAAAAAGAATATTATACCACATCAAAAACTCGAGTTGTTAATTAAATACCTTATCTTGCAGTATTTTCAGGCGTTATTCAATTCGCACATGATAAATATCATACTCACATTATGACCTCATACCTGTTTAAGATCTGCCTTGCGCTTTTCCTTCTTCCACTGGCACCCATATACGGCCAAAACGCCCTGCGGATAGGAAGTGTCCCCGTGGGCAAGCACTTCGACTCCGGGGATTACCAGGGGGGGACCCAGAGTTGGTCATTTGATCAGAGCAGCACCGGCATCCTTTACGCTGCCAACAATTCAGGACTGCTTGAATTTGACGGAAACAACTGGAATCTCATTGAGGTGCCCCAATGCACCAAAGTGAGGTCCGTATGCGTGGCAAAGGATGGGAGGATCTACGTGGGAGGCCAGGGCCAGATCGGGTATTTCTCGGCCTCAAAGCATGGCCTTACCTTTACCTCACTTCTCGAACAACTTCCACCCGAGTACGAAGCGATCGCCGAGACCTGGAAGATCATGGAATTGAGCGGTAAGATCTATTTCAATACCGAGAGCCGGCTGCTGGAATATGACGGTGATACCTTGCGGCTTCTCGACTTTCCCGAAGGCACCTACATTTACCGAAGTTTTATCGTGGACAATCTCCTCCAGGCGCAACTCAACAACGTATTGCATGCATTCACCTCTAATGAATTTCAACCGGTGAAAGGAACAGAAAATATCCCTGGCATTATCTCCATCGTTCCCGGCAAGGAAGGACCATATTACTTCACTGACAAAGGCCATGTCTTCAAGCGCGATAGGAATGGTGGTTCACAGGTGCAACCGTCCGTGATGCTGGGCACAACAAACATCGTGATCAGGCTGCGTTCCGGTGACTATTGCATCGGCACACAAAACAACGGATTGTACATCCTTGATCAGGACCTGGCATTCAAATATCATTTCACAAAGAACGAAGGATTGCCCAGCAGGACCGTTCTGGCTCTTCACGAGGATCAGTTTGAGAATTTATGGGTGGCGACCAACAACGGGATCGACTACCTGGAGATGAGCCTTCCTTTCTCCATGGTGAATGAAAGTGTCGGTGTTGAAGGAACGGGGTATGACGCCATACAATATGGGAATGGCGTCCTGCTGGGCACGAGCAATGGATTGTTCGCACAGGAGACCCGGCAGGTCACCGGGACAGACGATCGGTTCAAACTTTTCCCCGAAAGCGACGGCCAGGTTTACAACCTTTCCCTTGTCGGGAATGACCTTATCATGGGGCATCACCGGGGTGCCTTTCTTGTCAGGGATCGCAACCTGATCCAATTTCATGATATGGGGAGCTGGATTTTCCTGCCGACACGCATTCCCGGATTGATCCTGGGTGGCGACTACCAGGGGATCAACTATTTTCAGAAATCCGGGGATACCTACACACGATCAGGCCGGATCGAAGGGTTCTATGAATCATCCAGGGTGATGGAATATGAAAGCGACTCCATATTGTGGATGACCCATGGTACCAAAGGGGCCTTCCGGATATTTTTCGACGAAGACATGAAGGTGCGGGGCAAGATCAGGCAATACGGAGTAAAAAACGGATTCCCCTCCAACGACATCAGCGTATTTTCGCTCAATGAGCAACTTGTTTTCACAGCGGAAGACGGGATCTACAATTTCAACAGGCAGTCGGATTCATTTGACCCAAACCAGTTCTTCAACAAATGGTTGGGGCAGGAACATGTTGTATTGATCGCATCCGACGGAGGACCAGTGATCTACTATATCCAAAATGGACAACTGGGGAGGTTGATACAGGAATCATATGGCACCTTCCGGATCGAAAAGGACCTTTTCAAGCACATAAACAAATTCATGAACGATGACCTGCCCAATATTTCCATCGTCGATGAGGAGAATATCCTGATCGGGGCAAAAGAGGGGTTCATCAAATACAATCCTGCCAAACCATTTTCCACAGAAAAGGAATTCTCGGTCCTTTTACGTGCGTTGGAAGTGAAGTTGTATCAGGACTCCTCCGTCACCTATGATCCTGCCTTTCTGGATGAATTCACACTGACCGATAACCCCTCCCTCAAATTCCAGTTTTCGGCCACCCATTTCGACGGGTTCGAGGAGATCAAATACGCCCACCGGCTTCTGCCCATGGATGAAAGCTGGTCAGACTGGTCCTCCGCCGGCATGAAGGAATATTCCTTCCTGAGTCCGGGCAGCTATACATTTGAAATAAAAGCCCTCAACGTATATGGGAAGGAAAGTTCCATTTCTTCCTTTTCCTTTGAGGTGCTGAAACCGTGGTACGCATCTGAGCTTGCCATAATTGCTTATTTCTTGATTGTGACTGCCTTCATCCTTCTGATCCTGCTCTTGCAGCAACGCAAATACCGCTCGGAGAAATCGATGCTGAACCGGGCCAAGGAGAAAGCCCTTGAGGAAAAAGACCAGGAGATCAACCAGATCTCCATCCAATCCAGGCAGGAGATCAGCTCCCTGATGAATGAGAAGCTGCAGAGTGAGATCAACCTCAAAAATGACCAGCTTACCACGGTTACCATGCATTTCATGAACAGCAACGAATTCATACAGGATGCCCTGAAAAAGGTGGAGTCGAACCTCGACAAAGGCGGATCCCCCGAGGAAATGAGAAACATTATCAGGACCATTTACCGGAACCTTTCTGACAATGACTCGTGGGAACGGTTTACCTATCATTTTGACCAGGTACATGGCGGATACCTGAAAAAATTATCGGAAAACAATGTCAAACTTTCTCCGCGGGAGATCAAGCTGGCTGCTTTTCTCCGGATGAACCTCAGCTCAAAGGAAATATCAACCATGCTGAACATTACGGAAAGGAGCGTTGAACTTGCCAGGTACCGGCTCAGGAAAAAACTGAAATTAAGCAGGGACCAAAATCTTGTTGAATACCTTATCGAACTCGATGATCACTGATCGAATCTGATACATTGGGAAAATACCGGCGGCCTGAGCTTGGGAAAATGCGATTTCCTGCAGATGAAAAAAAGGCCCCCGGCGCTGCCGGGGGCCTTGATTCATTCGCGGATGCAGGGGTTATACGACACCCTGTGCCAGCATGGCATCGGCAACCTTCACGAATCCGCCGATGTTGGCGCCTTTCACGTAGTTCACCCAGCCGTCGGCCTCTTTGCCGTGCTTGATGCAGTTGGCGTGGATGTCCTTCATGATCTGGTGCAGCTTGGCGTCGACCTCTTCGCGGGTCCAGCC
>CAYLTG010000071.1:15586-17984 GCA_964386225.1 uncultured Bacteroidales bacterium | reverse complement strand
ACCTACCCGGCGTGGATCTTTTGTGATGAGGTCATGGTTTGGTAATAAACCATGAAAAATCACAAATTGCAACCCATAAATCACAAATAAATTCCAAATAATAATTTTCAATCTTCAAACATCCCCTGATTGACGTTTGACCAACAATGAATCAAGGGATGTTTGGAATTTCGTAATTGGTGCTTCTGATTTATTTGTGATTTATGGGTTGTTATTTGGAATTTTCCGAAGCGTGAACTTCAATTAGAAGTTTAGCCATAATGGCATCCCAGATATAATTGGGCGGACAATCCAGCACTTCGTTGTCGGGGCTGTAGGATTCCCAGAAGTTATGGTTCTTCGACAGCTGTGTGGTGACGGCCAGCATCATTTTTCCTGCCAGTTCCCCGGCCAGGTCGTCGTAGCCGTATTTCTTCAGTCCATCGAACACCATGTAATCCCACAGTAACCAAACGGGGCCGTTCCATTTGCAGCAGTAGTCGACATACGGGCTGTACCATTCGTCGTCGGCGGCCAGGGTGGGAACGCCGTACCTGCGCCAGAATTTGGTGGTATCGGTCAGGGTCTCCACCAGCAGGCCGGCCCGCTCCTTATCCACCGCCTCCGCCCACAGGGGGAGGAAGCCGATGATCTCCTGCCGCCTCAGGTCGCGGTCCAGGAAAAAGAAGGAATGGTCTTTTTTATTCACGTGGTAGAAGAACTGGTCCCCCTCCTCCCACATGAGCTCGTTGACCAGGGCAGAGGTGGCATCGGCCTGCTCCTTCCATGCGGCGGCTTCCCTGTTCTTCCCCAGTTCCCCGGCCATGGACGACAGGCACCGCATCTCGTTGATCACCATCAGGGTGAGGTCGAGGCATTCCAGTTCGTCGGAGATGTCTTCCTTGTCCACGTCGAGGTAGCGCTCGGCCGACACCTGGAACACCGCGTTGTACCAGTCGCGCACGTTCTCGATGATGCCGTAGGGCCCCCATTCGTAGGTGCCGTCGCCGTCGAGGTCGCGGTGTTCCCGGAGCCAGTCCATGTACCGCACCCCGGATCCATAGGCTTCCTCCAGGAAAGCCCTGTCAGGACTGGCCTGGTAGATCTCCCAGTTGATCCAGCTGAAGAACGGGGCAGAGGTGGTGGGTTCATCCTTGTGGGGGTAGTCCTGCGCCCCCCTGGGCCCGTGCCGGTAGGCGATCAGGCCGTCCTCCCCCTGCTGTTCCATGTAAACACGTTGTGATCCCATGGCGGATTCCGGGTCGAGGTAGGCATAGGCCAGCATGCTCAGCGACTCGTGCAGCACCTGGTGGCCGTGGCCCCAGCCCCAGAGCGGGTTCCGGGAGAAGACGTAGAAGTTGTGCGCGGTCTTGTCAGCCGGGGGCAACATACATCCCCGTACAAGGTTGAAAGCGCCCAGGTAGACAAGCTTCTCATCCTGTGTGGCGAAATCGATCCGGGGGATCGACTGGTAGAGCCTGACATTCTCATCCAGATAGGGTTGAAGGTCGGCATTAAAAAGTTCCTTCACTTCCTTTGCGAGTCCGGCCGGGGATTCGTCCTGGTCCTGGAGGCCCCTGAAGTACCGGATGGTGGCGGTCGCGCCTGGCTGGAGGCGGTACTGGAAATGGAGCGAGACAAAATCGACAAATCCTGATTCCCTGAAATTCAGGGAGTCCTGGCTCCGGCTTTCCTTGTAGAAGTCGGTCTTGATGGATTTGTAGAAATCCTCCAGGTCGCCATGGAACCCCCCATAGGAGTAGGGTTCCTGGCTGGCAGCGAAAAGATCGCGGCAGTGGGTGGGGTAGGGGGCGTTGCCGTAGAGGTTGCTGATCAGCCTTTCCTTTGTCTCGTAGTGGTGTGTCACATAGCCGTTGGCATTGTGGTCAAATTGGCGGATCTCCAGGGAATCATTGCCGAGTTCCAAAACGGGGAACAACTCCACAAGCTGCTCCCCCCCGGTGGTGTTCTCGATAACGAGTTGCACCATGGATACCCTCGAGCTGAAAACGAAGAACGATTCCTGCACGCGGATGCCTCCGAACGGCTCGTACTCCAGGATGGCCATGTCGGGAAAGGAGGCGGTGACGACCGGCTTCTTATGGTACTTGGCGATCCTGTCGATCACCAGCTTGTTCACCATCCATACCGAATAGAAGCGCCCACCCTGGTCGGTGGTGTAATGCAGGGGGTCGCAATCGGAATAGTAGATCATCTTGTAGGCCTTGTCGCCATACAGCCTCGACCTGACCATGGCCGCCGCATAGGTGGTGTAGAGGGGGTCTGCCGCCCCGGCACGGATCTCCAGGTAGGGGTCGCCGACTTCCAGCTTCTGTGAAAACAGCTCCACTGGTTGCAGGAATTGGATGAAGATGATAAGCGCGCACACGAATGCTGCAAATCCTTTGTGCCCTTTGTG
>CAYLTG010000071.1:13871-15486 GCA_964386225.1 uncultured Bacteroidales bacterium | reverse complement strand
TCGGTATTTGCTAAAGTTACCAATTTTCCCTATTTTTGGAAGTCAGCACATGAAAAGAAAATTTTCCATCACGGTCATTATTTTCTTCTCGGCCTTCATGCTGAATGTGTCGGCCATGGCCTTCCAGCAGCGTTACGACCGGCGGGAGGACGACGAGGAGTACGATCCCAATGTCATTGAGATGGTCGACCGGCATGTGTTCAAGTTTCTGAAGAACACCTGGTTCTTCGATCAGCCGCTGCCGGGCGGGATCGTGGAGGTAACTCGGGATTTTTTCGTCCGCGACAGCGGTTTCGGAACGGATCATGTGGTCGTATGCAAGCCTTTCCTGAGCTGCCAGCTCAAGTTCCTCCTTGTGGAATATATCGGGTTCTTCCAGCCCCGGTTGCCTGACCGGACGCTGGCGGAGCGGGGTTTGTTCCTGGGAATGACCTGATCGGTTGGTCCAGTCCGCACTTCTATGGATCACTGCGTGATTGAATATGTTTCACGCCAAGACGCAAAACCGCAAAGAATGACGATCCCGGGATTTACGCATCGGGATTCCCGAGTGCCTGCCCCAGCACCGCATCAAACAGCTCGGAAAGCCCTATCCCTTGCGCCCTGGCCATTTTGGGCACGATGCTGGCCTCGGTCATGCCGGGCACGGTGTTCACTTCGAGGAAGAAAAGCCCGTCGTCATTGAAGATATAATCGAACCGCACGATGCCGCGGCAGTCAAGTTGCCTGTAGAGGAAGGACGACGTTTCCTGGCAGGTGGCGAACATGTCGCCGGGGATCTGCGCCGGGACGATCTCGTCGGCCAGCGACGGGTTGTACTTGGCCTCGAAATCAAAGAACTCCTTCTTGGAGATGACCTCGGTGACCGGAAGGGTGAGGACCTCGCCATCCCGGCGAAGCACGCCGCAGGTGATCTCCCTTCCTCGTATGAACTCCTCGATCAGCACCTGGTCGTCCTCCCTGAATGCCTTCTCGATGGCAGCCGGCAGGTCTTCCGCGTGGTTCACCCTCGACATCCCGACGCTGGAGCCCCCGTTGTTGGGCTTAATGAACAGGGGCAGCTCCAGTTGCGCGAGGATCTCCCCGGGTTTCATGGGATCGTGACGATGGATCATGACCGAGCGCGCGGTCCTGACCCCCAGGTTGCCCACCACCTGCTTGGTGAGATGCTTGTTGAAGGTGAGGGCCGAGATCACGTGGTCGCAGGTGGTATAGGGGATCCCCAGCATGTCGAAATAGCCCTGCAGCTTGCCGTCCTCGCCCGGGGTGCCGTGAATGGCGATGAACACTCCGTCGAATTTGATCTTTTCACCCACCATGGCCAGCGAAAAGTCATTCTTGTCGATCTCGTACTCATTGTTGAATTCGCAACGGTGGTACCAGTTGCGCCCTTTCATGACGATGACATAGGTGTTGTATTTTTCCTTGTCAAGATATTTTTCCACGATCCTGCCGCTCTGGATGGAGATGTCATATTCTCCCGAGTCGCCTCCGCTGACGATGGCAATGTTCTTTCTCATGTCGACCTGCTTTGCAGCAAATGTATCAATTATATGCTTCCTTTGATAGGTTCGGGATACGTTCTTTTAACGGGTGGATGTTATTAAGTGGCAGT
>CAYLTG010000071.1:0-13771 GCA_964386225.1 uncultured Bacteroidales bacterium | reverse complement strand
CTTTGATAGGTTCGGGATACGTTCTTTTAACGGGTGGATGTTATTAAGTGGCAGTTAGCAGGAGGCGGAGCAACCTTGTTCCAAAAGGGATCCCTTGGGTAATTATAAACCTTTGAACCTTGAACGATGAACAATGGACCATCAACCCCGAACTTTACTATCTTTGTCGCCGGGCAATAAAAGCGTGCCTTTGTAGTTAAATAATTAGTTTTCTGGCGGAATACCATACCTTATGGCGGAAGATAAAGACCGGGAAAGAGGTCTGTTCAGTTTCATCATCAGCAGAAGTTTTTTCATACAGCTGGCCATTGCAGCCGGCATTCTCATTGGCCTGTTCCTGGTGCTCACCAATTACCTGCGGGTCTACACGCAGCACGGCGACGAACTGGAGGTTCCCGATTTCTCCGGCATGACGCTGGAACAGATCGACAGTGCAGGATATAATGACATATACGATTTCTTCGTGGTCGATTCCCTCTACGACGACAACAACAGGAAAGGCGCAGTGGTGATCCAGAACCCCCTTCCCGGCACGACCGTGAAGGAGGGCAGGAACATCTACTTCACCATCGTGGCATCCACCCCGGAGATGGTGATCATGCCCGACCTCAAGGACCTGACGCTGAGGCAGGCTATCAATATTCTGGAATCCAGCAATCTGAAGACAGGTAAGCTGATCTACCAGCCGAGCTTTGACAAGAACGCCGTGCTGGAACAATTCTTCGGGACAGATACAATTTTCCCCGGCGATACGTTAATAAAGGGATCGGCCATCGACCTGGTGATCGGGACGGGCGAGCGGAATTACCGCATCCCGGTGCCCTTCCTCATCGGGCTGACCCGGGAGGAAGCCATCTACGAGCTGAATATCGCCTCCTTCAACCTGGGGAACGAGTTCTTCATGGATAGCCTCCGGGATGAGTACGCCAGGGTTTTCATGCAGGATCCCCTTTGGGATTCGGAGGTTTCATATTTCCCCGGCGATTCCGTACATTTGTGGTACAAGTCGGATACGGCGTTCGATTTTGAGACCTACATGCTGCAATTTTTACCCGATTCCCTGCGGCCCGACAGCCTGGTGATGGACACGCTTTTTGAATTCTGAAATGAAGAGTGCCTGGATATATACGGTCTTGCTGCTGCTGCCCAGCCTGCTGAATGGTCAGGAGATCCTCACCGGCGTGGGGGGCAATCCCGTGGTGGAGGCCCATTACCTGCAAAGCGGCGCCGGGGCTTCCTATAAATCGGGATTCAAGGACGTTACTTCCCTCCAGTTGCCGTTTTTGGATGATTTTTCTGACATCACCGTCTATCCCGACACGGCGCGGTGGATCGACAACGAAGCCTACATCAACGCCACGTTTCCCTACTATCCGGTGAATTACGGCGTGGCCACCCTGGATGTCATCAACGCGCGCGGTCAGGTGTACGTGGGGGCCACCCCCTTTTCGTTCCAGGCCGACCACCTCACCTCCAGGCCCATCCGGCTCGATTCGGTCTTCGATGCGGACCTCGGGCAGATGATAGCGCTCACCCCGGCCGATTCGGTGTACCTTAGCTTTTATTACCAGCCGCAGGGACGGGGCGATGCCCCGCTCGACCATGATTCGCTGGTGCTCCAGTTCGGGCACTATACCACCGACACGATCTTTTCCCATTTCGACTCCACCACGGTGTACGGTTACAACTACCAGGAGGCCATGTGGCAATTCGGTGGGGAGTGGCTCCCCCCGGGATTTTTCATCCTGCCGTACATCACTTGCGATTCCATCCCCTTCGTGCTCAAGGACACCCTCTTCCTGGAAGATTCCCTCAGGATCCCATGCGACTCGATCTTCATGCTCGACAGCGAATGGGTCTCCATCTGGTCGGCAGAGGGCGATACCCTGCAGGCCGTCGGCGTGGATACGACCTTCATCATCAAAAACGGGACTTATTTCAAGGATGTGGTGATCCCCATCACCGATACCGCCTGGTTCCGGAGCGATTTCCAGTTCCGCTTCACCAACTACGCCAGCATTTCCAACATCAACTCGTGGCAGAGCAATACCGACCAGTGGCACATCGACGTGGTGCGGCTTGACCGTGGGCGCCGCATGGGTGATATGTTCATGCACGAGGCCCGGTTCATCGATATGCCTCCCAGCTTCATCAAGGACCTTAGCGTGATGCCCTACCAGCATTATGCCGGCGACGTGACCAGGTACAGGCCCGAGACCGTCCCGGTGTTCGTACACAACAACGACTCCCTGTCCCATAACCTGGTATACAACTACTGGGTGCTCAACAGCAGCGGCGACACCCTCGAGCCTTTCCTGATGGACGACATGTACCAGGCCCTCGAGCCACGGACGGAGCTGAACATATTCAACTACCAGCCGTTTGTGGAGCCCCCGGTGAAGTATTTCTTCACCTCCGCCAGCCAGGATACGGCCGATTTCTGGGTCAGCCATGTGGTGCGCGACGCCGATGATCCCGCGGTGGCCGATACCCTGGTTTACCACCAGCAATTCAGGAATTATTTCGCTTACGACGACGGGACCGCCGAAGCCGGCTACGGCCTGTCGCCCTCCGGGGCGCAGCTGGCCGTCCAGTTCAGGACCGAAGTGCCCGATACGCTCAGGGGTGTGCAGATCTATTTCAACAAGACCTTCAACAACAACAACAACCGGGTGTTTCACCTGGGGGTATGGAACGACAACGACGGGCAACCGGGCAACCTCCTCTACGTGGAGGAGAACCTGCGGCCGAACTTCCCCGTCGGGCTCAACAGGTTCTACAACCTGGTGTTCACCGACTATGTCAAGCTCGGTGTCCAAAAGTTCTATGTGGGCTGGATACAGACATCGAACCACAACCTGAACATCGGGTTTGACCGCAACGTGAATTCCCGGATCCGCAATTTCTACAATGTCGACGGGACCTGGGCCTCGTCCTCGTTCGATGGCAGCATCATGATCCGCCCCCTCGTGGGCAAGGCGCTTGGCGCTGTCGTGCCCGATTACAAAACGGCACCGGATGACCTCCTGGTGTTCCCGAACCCGCCAGGAGCATTCCCGTATGTGACCGTGCAGCTCCCTGATGGCGAGGACGATCCCGCTTTCCGTGACGAGCTTTCGCTGACGGTCTACGACATCTGCGGGAGATCGGTATACAATGGGCCCTACCTCGAACGGTTGCCGGTAACAGCTTTCCGCCAGGGGTTCTACATCGTGAGGCTCAGCAACACGGCCCGGTCGACGAAGTATACCACGAAACTCCTCATCACCAAATAAAGGAGCAGGTTTTTCATGAACGACGGCAGCAATCATTATGATGACGATCAGGAACTGTTTGAACATTTCAGGTTTCAGGTGGATCCCGGTCAGGGACTCCTGCGGATTGATAAATTCCTGATGCACCGCATCGAGAGCGTCTCCAGGAACCGCATCCAGCTTGCTGCCGATGCCGGGTTCATCCTCGTGAACGGGGAGCCGGTAAAACCCTCCTACCGGGTAAAGCCCAATGACCTCATCACCGTCATGATGCCGGAGCCCCAGCGTGAGCTGTTCCTGATGCCGGAGGACATCCCGCTCGATATCGTGTTTGAGGACGAACATGTGATCCTGATCAACAAGCTGGCTGGCATGGTGGTCCACCCCGCCTATGGCAATTACACGGGTACCATGGTGAACGCGCTGATGCATCGCATGGCCGGGGCCATGGAGAAGGATCCCGCCGTGGGCCCCTACCTGGTGCACCGGATCGACAAGGATACGTCGGGCCTCATCCTCGTCGCCAAGCATGAGCAGGCCCAGTCGAAATTGCAGCGCCAGTTCTTCTTCCACACCATTCAGCGGGAGTATGAGGCGCTCGTTTGGGGTGATGTGGAGGCCGACGAGGGAACGATCGAAGGGAACATCGCCCGCAGCAAGAACAACAGGAAAGTATTCCAGGTATATGAGGACGAGGATATCGGAAAGCATGCCCTCACCCGTTTCAAGGTGCTGGAGCGGTTCGGATATGTGACCCGCATCCGGTGTGAACTGGAGACGGGGCGTACCCACCAGATCCGCGTTCACATGAGGCACCTGGGTCATCCCCTGTTCAACGATGCGACCTACGGCGGCGACAGGATCCTCCGCGGCACCACCTTCAGCAAATACCAGCAGTTCGTGCAGAACTGCTTCAAGATATGCCCCCGCCAGGCCCTCCATGCCCGTGTGCTGGGCTTTGATCACCCGGCTACGGGGGAGCACATGTACTTCTGTTCCGAACTTCCCGGCGACATGGCCGCGGTCATGGAAAAGTGGAGGAAATATGCCGTCCACAAGGCCCTGGACGACGAAAGCTGATCGTCAGATCCCGAGGAAATCCTTCATCTCGAAATAACCGGTCCGGCCCCTAAGCCACTCGGCGGCCAGCACGGCCCCCTCGGCAAACCCCTGCCTGCTCGTGGCCTCGTGCCGCAGGGTGATGCGGTCGCTGGATGATCCCCAGGTGACCTCGTGTTCGCCGAACACCTCGCCCTCGCGCACCGACTCGATCCCCAGCTGGTCCGGTGCGGCAGGAACCCCCGGGACCCACTTATTTTTCCGGATCAGCTGACGGACCAGCTGTTCGGCCAGGGTGATGGCCGTCCCGCTCGGCTTGTCGAGCTTGTGGATGTGGTGTGTCTCGCGGATCGAGGGTTCGTATCCCTCCTGGCCGTCCATCAGGGAAGCCAGGTAGCTGTTGACGGCAAAGAACAGGTTCATGCCGATGCTGAAGTTGGAGGCCGCCAGCAGGGTCTGCCCATCCTCTTCACAGGCCCTTCGCACCTCCGGGAGGTGCTGGTTCCATCCCGTGGTGCCGGTCACGACGGGGACACGGTACCTGAAGCACCGGTTGATGTTGTCCACCACGGCATCAGGCTGGCTGAAATCGATCACAAGGGGGGCCTGTCCCGTCAGGTCCTCCAGGCCCTCCCAGTCCCCCGGCCTGTCGAACCGGGCGATGATGCTGTGCTGGCGCTGCCTGGCGACCGATTCTACGGCCCGGCCCATTCTTCCGTATCCTGAGATGATGATGTTCATGCCTGGAGGGTTTTTTTGCGTCTTCAAAAGCGGAGTGAGAATTTCACCCCGCCCACAGGTTTATAGTATCCCACCGGGTTCTGGAGCTGCGGCTCCACGCGGAGCGACAGGTTGTCGTCCACTTCCCAGGTGAAAAGATGCGCGTCGACGGTGGCATCCAGTATGTTGAGCACATACCATAGCCCGGCCAGAATATAATTCAGGTCGCGGTAACGCCGCGCGTCATTTTTCCTGTCCCGGAGAAAATCCGGGTTATCCCCGTAGAACCTTTCATAATCATTGACGGGCTCCTCTTCGTTGTCGGGATCCTGAAGGGTATGGTAGTAGGCCTCACGCCAAAGCTTGTATTCGGTGTTGTTGTAGTCGATCAGGTAATAGAACACGCCAAAGCCGGCGTACACGATGGGTATCTTCCAGTATTTCCGGTTGTAGGCCTGGCCCAGGCCCGGAAGGATCATGGAATAGAGGGTAGCCTTGTGAGGGGAATGGGTCCGCACCCTGAGGGAATCGGGATAGTCCCCTTTCTCCGTTCTGTCGGCGGTGATCTCCACCGGTCCCGGGTCCTGGGCACTCAGGGTCATGCCCAGCGTGCCTGTCAGCAGGATGACCAGGAGGGCTGCGATCGTCTTACAGGTGGGTGAAATGTGCTGAAAGAAAGCTGAATATTGAGGGTCTCCGATTTTCATTCCTTGCCAAGGATGTTGATAATCCTTTCAAACTCATCCTCTGATTTGAACTTGATAACGATGCTGCCCTGGCCTTTAGTATTTTTTCGTATCTCCACGGGGGTGTGCAACTGGTCCTCCAGGTGCTTGCGGGCCAATTTGTCGGCAGGCGCCAGGACGGCAGCGGGTTTGGAAGGGGACTTTTCCTCGGGTTCGTGGTGCTTCCTCACCAGTGTCTCCACCTCGCGCACCGAGAGGTTGTGCTTGATGATCTGGTCGAGGATCCTCAGCTGCATGTCTCCGTCGGGGATGCTGATCAGCGCGCGTGCATGGCCGTTGGTGATGAGCTCCTTCCTCAGGGCCACCTGCACCTGTGCCGGCAGTTTCAGGAGCCTGATGTAGTTGGCGATGGTGGTCCTGTCCTTGCCGATCCGCTGGCTGAGTTTCTCCTGGGTGAGGTCGCATTCCTCCAGCAGCCTGTTGTAGCTGATGGCGATCTCGATGGAATTGAGGTCTTTCCTGTGGATGTTCTCGATGAGTGCCAGCTCCAGCATCTGCTGGTCGTTGGCCACGCGGATGTAACTCGGGATCTCCTTCAGTCCGGCCATCTTTGCAGCCTTGTAGCGCCTTTCGCCGGAGATCAGCTGGTATTTGTCGTATCCCAGTTTTCGCACGGTCACGGGCTGGATCACCCCCTGCTCTACGATGGAGTCGGCCAGCTCGCGGAGGGCCACTTGCTCGAACTCGTCGCGCGGCTGGAACGGGTTGGCCTCGATCTTATCCAGCGCCAGGTTGGCGATGGCACCGACCACATAGTTCCCGGAGATGTCCTTCGACGTGATGTCGGTCTCGGGACTTTCCAGGATCGCGCTCAATCCCCTTCCCAGTGCTGACTTCTTAGTTTTCATTGATCGTTGGGATTTGTTTCTCCGATTCCCTGATGTTGGTCATCCCGTTCTTCTGCAGGATCTCCCGGGCCAGGTTGAGGTAATTGATGGCGCCGGTGCTGCCGGCGTCATGCATGATGATGGTCTCTCCATGGCTGGGTGCCTCGCCGAGCTTGGTGTTGCGGTGGATGATGGTGTCGAAGACCATCTGCTGGAAATGGGTCTTGACCTCCTCCACGACCTGTTTGGCCAGCCTGAGCCGCTGATCGAACATGGTGAGCAGGATTCCCTCGATGTCCAGGTTGGGGTTCAGCCTGGATTGCACGATCTTGATGGTATTAAGCAGTTTGCCGAGCCCCTCCAGCGCAAAGTACTCGCATTGCACGGGGATGATCACCGAGTCGGAGGCCGTGAGCGCGTTGACGGTGATGAGGCCGAGGGAGGGCGAACAGTCGACGATGATGAAATCATAGCGGTCGCGGATCTTGCTGACCACCTTGCGCATCATTTTCTCCCGGTTGGGCATGTTGATCATCTCGATCTCGGCCCCCACCAGGTCGATGTGGGCCGGGATCAGGTCGAGGTATGGCGTGCTGGTGTTGAGGATGATGTTGGCGGGCTCCACTTCGTCGATGATGCATTCATAGATGCTCGTGGTGATGTTCTTCGGGTCGAACCCGACACCCGAAGTGGCATTGGCCTGCGGGTCGGCATCAATGATCAGGGTCTTGTATTCGAGGATGGCAAGACTGGCTGCCAGGTTGATGGTCGTGGTCGTTTTACCGACGCCGCCCTTTTGATTTGCTAGTGAAATGACTTTGCCCATAAACTGTTGTTGAATCCTTCTGAATACTGCAAATTGCGCGATGATGCCTTACAAAAATACAATTTAAGGGGGTGGGGGTAGTAAGAAAATATTAACAATTACCTGCTTAATGTTAATATCAGGCAGGGGCGCCGCTCAATGAAAAAGGGCATTTCAGAAGGGAAACACCCGGTTGTCACAACGCACTATTCTGTGCTTTCTTCTGCTGAGTCAGAGCTGTCGGAAACCGCTGACGGTTCCTGACCGAGGTCTTCAAACTCCACATCCACATGGGGGTCTTTCTCCGACCTTTCCCGCGGGGCCGGCGGGGTAAAGTCGTTGTTGGCCTGGATGAATTCGATGGTGGTGTTCAGCCCGTCGGCGAATTTCTCAAAATCCTCCTTGTACAGGAACAACTTGTGCTTCTCATAGAAAAACTTGCCGGAGTCATTGTTGAACCTGCGTTTGCTCTCGGTGATCGTAAGGTAATACTCGCCTGCGCGGGTGGATTTCACATCGAAAAAATAGGTCCTCTTCCCGGCCCTTACCGTCTCTGAAAAAATCTCTTGCCTGGAGCCGTCTGAATTTTCATCAGACCCGTCATACCCATGCTCATGTCCTTTGTTTTCTAACTCTTCCATGCCTATGCGTTAAATTTTAATATGAATTTCCCACGCAAATATAATTAAATAATAACATGAAAGATATTTTTTTGATAATAATCACGGGCATTCCCGGGCACCACTTTCCCCTCCACTGCTATGTTTCAGGAGGTCATGCAGGGGTCGCGACCCACGACCGGGGAGTACGATTGACTATTATTCCTAATTTTGCAAAAAAGTCGTTTTGCAGGAGTTTTTAGGGCAGCCGGTATTCAGGAAGATCATCCGGGCGGTGGAGGCCGCCGGTCACCCCGCCTATGTGGTGGGTGGTTACGTGCGCGACATGATCATGGGGCGCGGCAGCGTCGACATCGACGTGGTGGTGGTGGGCGACGGCATCGATGTGGCCAGGCGGTTTGCGGCCCTCCTGGGTCCGGGCGTCAGGGTCTCCGTGTTCAAGAATTTCGGAACGGCCATGGTGAATTATTCTGACGGCAGGACCTGGCAGATCGAATTCGTGGGCGCCCGCAAGGAATCCTACAGCAGGGACTCACGGAAGCCGGAGGTGGAAGCGGGCACGCTGCGGGACGACCAGCTGCGCAGGGATTTCACCATCAACGCCCTGGCCATCGGGCTGAACAAGGACAACATGGGCCAGCTGATCGATCCCTTCCACGGGCTCGACGACATCCGGAACAAGATCATCCGGACGCCCACCGACCCCGACATCACCTTCTCCGATGACCCCCTCCGCATGATGCGGGCCATCCGGTTCTCCACACAGCTCGATTTCCGGATCGAGGAGCAGACCTACACCGCCATCGCCAGAAATGCGGGCAGGATCTCCATCGTTTCCGGGGAACGCATCGCCGACGAGCTCAACAAGATCGTGCTTGCCGACAAGCCTTCAAGGGGGTTCATCCTGCTCGACCGCACCGGCCTCCTGGAGCTCATCTTCCCCCAGTTCGCGGAACTGAAAGGGGTGGATGAAGTGAACGGCAAGGGCCACAAGGATAACTTCTACCATACCCTCCAGGTGCTCGACAACCTGGCGGAGAAAAGCGATAACCTCTGGCTGCGGTGGGCCGCCCTGTTGCACGACATTGCCAAGCCCGCCACCAAGAAGTACGAACCTGGCGCAGGATGGACCTTCCACGGGCATGAATTCATCGGTTCTAAAATGGTCCCGGGCATCTTCCGCAGGCTGAAACTCCCCCTCAACGAGAAAATGAAATACGTCCAGAAACTGGTCCTGCTGCACCTGAGGCCCATCGTCCTGGCCGAAAGCCATGTCACCGATTCGGCGGTGAGAAGGTTGCTTTTCGAGGCCGGCGACGACATCGACGACCTGATGACCCTGTGCGAGGCCGACATCACCTCCAAGAACAGGGACAAGGTGAAACGCTACCTCCGGAACTTCAGTCTCGTCCGGCAGAAACTGGTCGATATCGAGGAAAAGGACCGCATTCGCAACTGGCAGCCCCCCGTCACGGGCGAGATCATCATGGATGTGTTCGGACTGCCCCCGTCACGGGCCATCGGCGACATCAAGACGGCCATCCGGGAGGCCATTCTCGACGGGGAGATACGAAACGAGTATGCGGAGGCTTACCGGTTCATGCTTGAAAAGGCAAAAGAGCTGGGATATAGCCCGTTGAAGGATAAGCTCGACAGAAATATTGTGCCGGATAATTGATATTTTATATCTATTTGCGTATTTTTATGAAAAAATAGGTCCACATGCATATCTACAAATTCAGAATGATAGCCGAGGAGAACGATAACTTCCTGCGGGACTTTGAGATTCAGGCCAACCAAACCTTCGAGGATTTCCATCACGTCATTTCGGAATGTGTGAAGCTCAACGGGAACGAGCTTGCATCCTTCCATATCTGCGACCAGAAGTGGAACAAGCTCCAGGAGATCACCCTCATCGAAATGCTTGACGAATCGGGGGAGGAGCATGACGGCACCAGGCACATTGAAGAGACCTATGTCATGCGCGAAGCCGTGATCCGGGATTTCATCAACGAGCCCAGCCAGCGCCTGCTTTACGAGTACGACTTCCTGAATATGAAGACCTTCTATATCGAGCTCATGAGTGTTTACAAGCAAAAGGACGACGGAAAATATCCCCGTTGCGTCAACCGGCGTGGGGAGCTGGTGGAGCCTGTGAAACCCGGCTTGATCGCCGACGAGGACCTGCACGACCAGCTGCTTCAGGATTTTGAGGACATGATGGACGATACGCTCGACAGTCCTTCCGATTACCAGTAAAACGCCTCCCTTTTGAAAGAAGTGCTCCTTGTTGTGCTCGGACCCACGGCTGTCGGCAAGACCCGGGTGGCCATCGACATCGCCGAGGCAATGGGGGCCGAGATCATCTCAGCCGATTCCCGGCAGTTCTACCGTGGACTTCGTATCGGCACGGCCGCCCCTGCGCCCGGGGAGCTGGCCCGGGTCAGGCACCATTTCGTCGGGCACCTGGAGGTGACCGACTATTACAGCGTATCCTCCTTTGAACAGGATGTGATCCGGTTCCTGGGAACCTATTTCCGGTCGCATCGTGTGGCCGTCATGGCCGGGGGGTCGGGTCTGTACGTCGATGCGGTCTGCAGGGGCATCGACATGCTGCCGGACCCCGACGAGGCCCTGCGGGCATCCCTGAAACGGGAGCTCTCGGAACATGGATTGGAGCATATGGGCGAACGGCTGCGCGCCCTCGACCCCGACTATCACGGGGAGGTGGACCTGCGAAACCCCAACCGGGTCCTGCGGGCGCTGGAGGTCTGCATCATGACGGGCAGGCCTTTTTCATCGTTGCGTAAAAACAAACCCCGGACCCGCCCCTTCGATATCGTCCGGATCGGCCTGAACAGGCCCCGGGAAGAGCTGGTGGAGCGGATACACCGGCGCGTGGACAGCATGGTCCGGGATGGCCTCGTGGAGGAGGTCCGCAGCCTCCTGCCCCACCGGCATGAAAATGCCCTGAACACGGTGGGCTACAAGGAGATCTTCCGCTACCTCGATGGAGACTGTACCCTGGAGGAGGCGGTGGAAAAGATCAAGACCAACACGCGGAGGTATGCCAAGCGACAGATGACCTGGTTCAGCCGCGACCCGGATATCCGCTGGTTCCACCCCGACGACAGGGATGGGATCAGGTCCTGCCTCGCGGCCCTTGCGGACATCGATTTGCCCCCGGAATTCTAAAGGGTGATCCCCTTCGAGGCCAGCAGGTCCTCGGTCATCGACCAGAGCCTCCCGCCGTTCGCAGGGTCTTCGGCCTTGCCGTCGACCGGCTTGCGGCTCATCAGGAACAGGTAGTCATGCGGTTTCCCTTCCATTTCACGCGAACAGGCCAGGTAGGTAACCGGCTCGCTCGCCTGCTCCGGCGACCGGAAGAAGATGCTGAAGACCACCTTCAGCAGTGGCTGGAAGAGCGCAGGGGCCTCGCGGGCAATGTTGGAGTTCACGGGCCCGGGACAGAGCGCGAAGACCGAGCAGCGGGGCGAACTGCCGTTGTTCAGCCGGCGTTCCAGCTCCCGGGCAAAGGTGGTCATCAGCAGCTTGTAATACCCGTAGCGCTCTACGCTCTTGCCAATGGTGAATGGAACATACTCGCCGAACGAGTCCCATTCGAAGCGCTCCGGGTTGCGGTGGCTCTCGGACGACACGAAGACGATGCGGGGCATGTCGCCGTTCGTCGAAGCGATGCAACCATTCTTCAAAAGCAGGTTCACCAGCACGAACTTGGCCAGGTAATTCACCGTGAACATCTCGTCAAGTCCATGCCTGGTTTTCCTGGCGCTTTTCGCCACCACGGCGGCGTTGCAGACCAGGATGTCGAGTTGCCCGAACCGCTCTTTCACCTGTGCGACCAGGGTGCGGATGGAGTCCATGTCGGCCAGGTCGACATGCAGCATATGCACGGAAGCACCCGGCACTGCCGCTTTCACCGCTTCCCCTTTTTCAGGTATCCCGCTCCTGACGGCCATGATCACCTCGGCACCCCGCGCGGCCAGCGCCCTGGCAGTGGCATGGCCCAGTCCCGAACTGGACCCTGTGATCATCACCCTTTTCCCGTCGAGGCGGTCACCCTCCTTCAGTTCGCCCACCCGTTCCCGTTTCCTGAAAAGGTCGGTGATCCCCTTCATCGTCGCCTTCAGCGGGCTGTTGTAATCTTTGGTTCCCTTTTCCTTCATATCGTGCACGCGTATCTCTGTGAAATGGATTGCTGAAAAATTTGATAATCAGTGGTGTGAAAATCCACATCCGCGGCCGACAGGCCGAAATGCCCCAGGTTGTACTGGTGCCTTCCGTATTTTTCCCGGTGGTTGGTCCTTTCGGTCTCTTCAAACAGACCGAGCAAATCGGGCGTGATGCGGGCTCCCCGGTTCCGGTATGCGGTCTCCAGGACCTTTATGGGGTCCCTGACCAGTTCTTCGAAACAGATGTGGGTGAAGAGGCTGGTGTTGTTGTTCCGGTCATGGAAATCAAGGGCCCGCGACAGCATGTGGCCGGTCTTGCGGAGCCAGTGCCGGGCCACTTCCGCCGGTTCCACATGCTCGCTGAACAGGATGCGGGCATAAGAGACCATGCTCATGAAGGAGGGAATGGATTCATACACGTTGCGATGCGTCCATAGGAAATGCACATCTCCGAAATGTTTTTCGCAGAGGTCCAGGAACTCGAGGTGGTGTGGCGTCTTGAGGACCCACCTGCTGGCGGGCCGCTGCCATTGCAGGAGTTTCATCAGCCGGGTCATGTATTCGTAGGCGGGCGATTGGTCGATGGTCTCCAGCCAGGCCGAATAGGAGGGGACATGCATGGTGGCTTCGGCGGTGGTGCTCAGGAAGGATGTGTCGAGGAGCAGGACGTCCTCTTCCGGGGCCAGGTGCTCCACGGGATGGATGGCAAAAAAGCCGGGCGACATGTACCGGAGGGCCCTTTCGCTGGTGCGGGCTACCTTGATCCGTTCCTTGCCGTTGCTCACGTCGCCGTTCAGGGGTGCCGGGTTGAGGGCTTCCCAGCTGAGGAGGGCCCGGTTGTCGGGATCGGAAGCCAGCAGCCGCTGCAGCTTGGTGGTGCCGGTCCGCTGCAGGCCGATGATCAGCATGACCGGGTAGAGGGGCTGTTCCAGGATCTCGGGGTGCTTCCTGAACCAATGCTCTGCCCGCAGGCGCACGCTCAGCAGTTGGATGAGCCGCTGCCGGGTGATGAACTGCCCGATGGGGTGCAGTCGCGCTTCCTCCCGGATGGAGGCGAGCATCCGGTCGAGGGGCTCATCCCAGAACAGGGTGCCCAGGTCATGAAGGCCCGTGGAACGGCGCGCCGCCCTGATGAGGCTGTCCTTGTCGAGCGAGGCGCCGGTGCCCAGGGCATAGGTACCCCGCCATGCTTTGTTGATGGCCTTGAACCACCAGGGCTGCCGGTCGAAATGTTCCGCGTGTATCTTGTTCATATCATTGTCTGCCGGTCAGTTCATCGATCTTTACGACTTTGCAGTCAGGTTGCACCGGTTTGTTCCCGTCCGCGATGCGGTACCATCGCCAGCACATCGTTCCCTCACCGTGCCCGCAGGTGTCGAGCCAGTTGGGCAGGCCCGGGTCGGTGTGGGCCACCACCACGGTCACACTGCCGTCGGCGTTGGTCCGGGCGTATCCCTTGCTGGTGCAGATGGTAAAATACCGGTAGTCGAGGGATTCCATCCAGTAGTTGTTGAGCTGGAAGTTCCAGGAGTCGCAGTCGGGCGGCC
>CAYLTG010000070.1:0-18706 GCA_964386225.1 uncultured Bacteroidales bacterium | reverse complement strand
GGAGCAGGCAAAAAATCAATGATCACCTCCTCCGCACACACCGGCTCCGACTCCCAGTCGTTACAGACGGTGCTCACACAATATTCGTAGGTACCCGGTTGTACCCCGGTATAGTAGGCAGCAAAATTTATGGTGAATTCAATGAGATCACCGTCACGGTATACATTGTAGCCCAGCACGTTCGGGTTATTGACCGGGTCCCAGACCACCAGCACCTCGTTTTCGTTCATCACCGTGGCCTCCACCGATTCGGTCGGGTCGCAAGGCGCCGGGGCGAACACGTAGGCGAAGTTGGAGGGCAGGGATTCACCACTGGCATACCGGGCGGTCACGAAGTATTCATAGAACCCGGGGTCAAGGTCCGGATCGGTAAAGGTCAGCTGAGTGGTGGTGCCGATCAGGGCCAGGTCACGGTAAACCCTGTACTCTTCGGGAGATCCCGTGGCAGGGGCATCCCAGTTCAGGGTTACATCGGGCGGGTTCGCCATGGCCTCCAGGTTCTGCGGCGGGTCAAGTCCGGTGGCCGGTTCCAGCTGGAAGTCGAGGATCGTGGTGTTACCCGTAGTGATCTCTGCGGTGCCGTCTCCGTTATAATAACCCATTGCACTGCAGTACACAATATAGTTGCCCACAGCAATATCCGGAATGAAATAGGTTCCATCGGGCCCGGTTTCGTCATCCCAATACGGCCAGCCGGCAACCACATGGGCGCCTGCTATCGGCAATCCGGTATCGTTATCCGTTACGGTACCTGAAAGTTGACCCACCTCCCCGATCGGCTCACTCTTTTCGACGGCCATAAAAACGATCTGGTTATCTCCATAGGGATCCTCATCGCCCCTTACCGCCATCCCCGGCTCGTTATCTTCCATGAACGTAAAGTAAATGTATTCATCCGACTGCTGTGAGAGGGAGGGGAAGACACATTCGCTGAAGATATAGATGAGGTCGCCGGTGAGGTGGTTGAAATTCCCCCAGCTCTCACCTCCGTCGCCGGATGCCCGGGCCCACAGGTGACGGTAGTTCTGAACCCCGTTATCATAGGTCTCCGTCACCGAGGAATAGACCAGGTAGATGCGGTTCCAGTCATCCACGATCAGCTGCGGCATCGAGGATATCCCGCAATAATACTGTCCCCAGTCGTCGAGCAGCGTCACCTCCCCGTCGCCGTCGATGTCCTGCGACCAGCCGATCAGGCTGTAATCCTCCACCAGCTCCGATCCCGGGTCCCCGTAGGGACTGAGCGCATTCAGGTTATTCGAGAAGGTGGGCCGGTCTTCGTTCCAGTAGCCGATGCCGTCCACCTCGGGGAACCAGTACAGCGATCCGAATTCAACGTAGCAACGGCTGATCCCGAAAGCGACGTGCACTTTCCCGTCCGTACCGAAAGAAAGGGCATGGCAGCCGTCGGCCATGTAAAAGGTGTCTGTCACCTGGCTGCCATTGGGATCAAGCATAGGATACGGGTGATCCCAGATCACTGTCTTTTCCCAGTTATTGCCTCCATCAGTCGATTTTAGAAGAACAAGTCCAGTCCACTCGTCGCCTGCCAGGATGGCCACCAGGTCGCCTTTCGACTGGATCTCGTACGAATCGGAGCTGAAGCCCATGTAATAATCGTTGTTGATCTCATCCAGGAGCGCATGCTCTTCCTCCCATGTTTCTCCTCCGTCGAGGGACCGGGAATACAGGATCGCCCCGTCCATGCCCTCATAGATGGTTCCGCCATTTCCGACCGGGGTGGTGAGGGCGATCAGGTGGAAGGCGGTATGGTCCACACCGCCGGTGGCCGAGCGGGCCCACAGGTAGGCATGCTGGCTGTCCGGACCGTAATAGTCAACAGATGACCACTCGCCGGTCCCTTTTTCCGGCCGTGAACTGATCACCAGCCCTTCGGTGGAAGCTCCCGAATAATGGGAGACGACGATCTCCCCATTCTCGCCCCAGGCAGCATAGGAAGGCCAGCCGGTGCGCTCGTCCTCGATGGCCTCCTGCGGCCAGGCGCCCCAGCCGGCCCCGTCATAGTAGTTATAGCCGGTCCCCCGGTCGGGGAAGGCCGGATCGTCATAACCCATGGTAAACACCCCTCCGACGGTACCGTCGTCAAAGGCCCAGACCCGGTTTTGCATGCCGGCGTTCGACTGCAGGTCGTACCGGGTCTCGCCGATCACCTCCGCCTCGGGCGGGCCGGGCGGGAAAAGGAGGAAATCCTGGGTCACGGTCTGCCCCGCAGGAATCTGCACCCATTCATTGCTGGTCACATAACCCATTTTGGAAACGGTAACCGTATAGGATCCTTCCGGGATCCCCTCCACAAGGTAATAACCGGCATCGTTGGTGAGGGTGGTCAGCCCCGTCCCCTGCACCTGGACCAGGGCACCCTGCACCGGTCCTCCCCCATAGGCTGCAGTAACATTCCCTTCAAGGTTTCCCAGGCTCAGCATGGGCAACAGCTCCGATTTCGATACATTCTTATAGATGATCCCATTGTCGGTATAATCGTCGAGGTCCCCGCGCACCGCAAGGCCCGGTTCATTGTCTTGCATGTAAATGAAATGGATATGATCGTCCGTGGCAGCGGCAATGGATGGAAATACACATTCATGGTCATACCAGATGAGGGTGACATTCAGGTCGAGCGGGTCGCCCCAGCTCTGTGTGGCTTCGTGATAGCCGCGGCCGATGATATGCCGGTAGTTCTGCAGCCCGTTGTCGTACATTTCGGCCAGGGAGGAATAGAGCAGGAACAGGTTATTGTCCTCGTCGATGGTCAGCTGCGGCATGGTCGATACCCCGAGGTAATATTCACCCCATTCATCCATGATATTGATCTGCCCGTTGCCGTCCAGGTCCACCATCCGGCCCACCAGCGTGACATCTTCCACCAGTTCCGATCCGGTCTCTCCGTATGGACTCAGGGCGTTCAGGTTGTTGCTGAAGGGGTCCATGTCGGCGTTCCAGTAGCCGACGCCGTCCACCGAGTCCACGTAAAAGGTCCCGGCTCCGTCGCTGTAGGCTTTGGTGATACCGAAAACCACGTGCACCTTGCCGGTGTTGTCGAAGGCAATGTGGTGGGCCCCGTCGGGACAATAAAAGGGATCGGTTACATATGGGGCCATCGGATCGAACATGGGATAGGGATGCTCCCACACCACCTGTTTGGACCAGTTCTGGCCGCCGTCGGTCGATTCCATATAGAACAGGTCGGTCCAGGAACTCCCCGCCAGGAAAGCGATGTGATCGCCCTGGGGCTCCGCCCATTCGTACACATCGGCCCCAAAACCAGAATAGTCCGATGAGGTCATCCCATCGAGGAGTTCGTGTTCCACCTCCCAGGTCTGGCCGCCGTCGGTCGAACGGGAATAGAGCAGAGCCCCGTCGATCCCCTGGTAGGTGCTTCCTCCGCTGCTTACCGGCCAGGTCAGCGACAGCAGCTGCAGGGTGGTATGATCAGTTCCCGAAGTGATGGACCGGTTCCAGGAGATCTCGCAGGGTTCCGGGCCTTCAAAACTGGTTTCGTCCCATACCCCGCTGCCTCTTTGTTCGCGCGACAGGATGACCAGCTCTCCCGTGGAGAAGTCATGGCAAACCACCATTTCCCCGTTCTCACCCCATGGCATATAGGAAGGCCAGCCTGTCCGGATGCTTTCGATCCGTTCATCGGGCTGCAGCGGATTCCATTCGAAGCCTGTATAGTACGCATAGCCGGTTCCGCGGTCGGGGAAAGCCGGATCGTCCTGACCCATGGTCCATACTGCCGCAAACGAACCGTCCTCGTACCTGTAAAACCTGTTCTGCATGCTGACGTTCGATTGCAGGTCGTAACGGGTGAACCCCACCGTGGTCTCTTCAGGGGAAGTGATCTCCAGCAGCGTAAAATTCTGGATGGTGGTCGACACTTCATCGATCACCACGTATTCCGAGGTGGGGACATACCCTGTTTTTTCACATTTGGCCAGGTACAGGCCTGCGGGAATGCCGCTGATGCTGTAGTGTCCGGCCGAATTGGTGTTGGCCGAATAGGGCGTGCCCTCCAGGTATACCTGGGCATAGTGCACCGGCGCCCCTTCCCCGTCAACAACCGTCCCCTGCAGCATGTTGCCCGGCACCGGGGTGATCAGGTCCTCCTTGGGAACCGACAGGCAGGTCATCTGGTTGAAGGTATAGGGATGCATGTCGCCCCGTGCCGCCATCCCGGGCTCGTTGTCCTGCTGGAACAGCACGTGGATGTGGTCGTCGGTGAGGGGGGCGGCCGACGGGAAGACACACTCGCTGAAGATATAGATGAGGTCGGAGTTCAGGTCGAGGAAGTCGCCCCAGTTGGCCCCGCCGTTGGAAGAGCCCCTTGCCCACAGGTGCCTGTAGTTCATGATGCCGTTGTCGTAGGTCTCCGTGATGGAAGCATAGACAAGGAACACCTGGTTCAGGCCGTCGATCACTAGCTGCGGCATGCTGGAGGCGCCAAGGTAATAGGTGCTGGTATTCGGCAGGATGTCGAGTTGCCCATTCCCGTTGAGGTCCTGCATCCACCCGATGAGGTTATAGTCCTGCACCAGCTCGGAGCCGGGGTCACCATAAGGGCTGAGGGCGTTGAGGGCGGCGGAGAAGGTGGCCATGTCCTCGTTCCAGTAGCCGATGCCGTCCACCAGGGGGAACCAGAATTGCCCCGCGCCATCCGAATAGGCCCGGTTGATGCCGAAGGCCACATGCACCTTCCCGTCGGTGTCGATCGCCACGGCGTGGGCACCGTCGGGGCAATAGAATGTATCGGTAACGGCATTGTTCCAGTTGGGATAGGGATGTTCCCAGATCACGGTCTTTTCCCAGGTGTCGCCGTTGTCGGTCGACTTGAGCATGAACAGGTCCTTCCAGTCGTCGCCGCCCACGATCACCAGCACCCCCTCGCGGGGATTTGCAAATTCATAGGTGTCGCCGCCGAAGCCGTCATAAAAGGCAGAGCCCAGCCCGTCGATGATCACGTTTTCGATCTCCCAGGTATCGCCCCCGTCGGAGGAGCGGGAATAGACCAGCGCCCCGTCCTGCCCCTCGTAGATGCTGCCCCCGTTGCCCGTCGGGGTGGTCAGGGCGAGAAGGTGGATGTACTCATTGTTGTCACCGCTGGTGACCATGCGCGGCCAAAGGAGGGAATGGCCGTCGGGACCTGAGAAGTCGGATCCGGACCAGATACCGGTCCCCTTGATGTCCCGCTTCGAAATGATCAATCCGTCAGTCGCGGCACCCGAATAGTGTGCCACAACGATCTCGCCGGCAGCGCCCCAGGGGGCGTAGCTCGGCCAGCCGCAGCGGTCCTGCTCGATCCGCTCCAGGGGCCACACATCCCAGTCGCCATCCTGGTAGTGGTTGTAGCCCGTGCCCCGGCCGGGGAAATTTGAGGGGTCCATCCCCATGGTCCATGTGCCGCCGATAAAACCGTCGGGATAGAAATAGAGCCGGTTCTGCATGCTGGCATTCGACTGGAGGTCGAACATGGTCTCCCCGATCAGCTCTCCCTCAAAGGAATCTGCCGGAGGCGACACGGCACCGTTGAATGCGTTGGAAATGTACTCCGTGGCAGCGGATTTCACCTTCGCGATGTCCCTGTTCTCTTTGGACGGGATGACCCGTTCCTGGGCATGCAGGGACAGGATGAACAGAATGCTCAGCAGGAGCGCGGCTGATCGTTTCATAACCTCTGTTTTGTATGGATCTGAATGAAGACAATTCACGGTTCGGACATGCCCTCCTGAATGATGAGGCCAGGAACGGGCTGTGCCATTGGTTCAATGCGACCTAACAAATATAAGAAATCCTTCCATATGTAGAACATTGTTGATTGTGTGAAGAGCCGGGGCAACAACCGCCGTTCCGCGCCTGGAAAAGTTTGTTACCGAATTTGCTTCGCAGGGTGACAGATTCATAAAAAGCCATGAACCAAACTGTTAAAAATTTGTTAATGCAACCGACAGGAATTAGGATAACTTTGAATAGGTCTAAATTTGCAAACGCTAAATTAATGTACAGCTCAAAAAAACAAGAGGTAATCAATTTATTCAAAATGAAGACACTGCTGCCGTTGTCTGTTTTCATTCTTGCATTCTCCCTAAACACCTTCAGCGAGACCGATCCGCCGGAACTTGGCATCTACGAGCACCTGGACAGCTACCTGCCGGGCGACATCATGCTCACCGACGAGAACTACAACACGGTCAACTTGAAGGACAAGATCGACAAGCCCACCGTGATCGCCCTGGTCTACTACGAGTGCCCGGGCATCTGCAGTCCGTTGCTCGAAGGCGTGGCCGACGTGATCACCCAGGCGAAGATCGACCTCGGGACGGAATACCAGGTGTTCACCATAAGCTTCGACCCCGATGAAAAACCAAAGCTGGCCAAGGACAAGAAGGCCAACTACGCCAAGCTGGTCAAAGGCAAGGACGTGGAACACGGCTGGACCTGGTTCACCGGCGACAGCGCCAACATCGCCAAACTGCTCGATGGTCTCGGCTACAAGGTCAAGAAAGAGGGGCAGGAGTACATCCACCCGGCCGCCATCATGGTGGTGAGCCCGGAGGCCAAGATCACCCGCTACCTGCACGGCACCTATTTCCTGCCGTTCGACCTGAAGATGGCGGTGATCGAAGCGTCGGAAGGACGGTCGGGCCCCACCATCAACAAGGTGTTGCAGTATTGCTTCAGCTACGACCCGGAAGGGAAGAAATACGTCTTCAACTTCACCAAGATCTCCGGCTCCATCATCATCATACTTGCCCTTGGCCTTTTCGGCGGGCTCATGATCAGCAACAGAAGAAAAAGAAAATCATTAAACGTGAATTAACTATGTCGACCGCCATCACACAGCCAATAAATTTCTACCAGGAGAAGAAGGGACTCTTTTCCTGGATCTTTTCGACAGACCATAAACGGATCGGATTGCTGTATTTCTACGCAATCTTTTCTTTTTTCCTGGTGGGCGTGCTGCTGGGCTTCCTGATCCGCCTCGAGCTGATCGCCCCGGGCGAGACCATCATGGGCCCGCGCACCTACAACCAGATCTTCACGCTGCACGGGGTGATCATGATCTTCCTGTTCATCATCCCCAGCGTGCCGGCCTTCTTCGGGAACTTCTTCCTCCCGATCATGATCGGCACCGACGACGTGGCGTTCCCGAAGGTCAACCTGCTGTCGTGGTGGTTGTATGTCACCGGTGCCATCTTCGCCCTGCTGACCCTGGTGGTCGGCGACGGGCCGGCAGATACGGGCTGGACCTTCTACGCCCCTTACAGCGTCAAGACGGGGACCAATGTCACCCTGGCGGTGCTGGCCGCCTTCATCCTGGGATTCTCGTCCATCCTCACCGGGCTTAACTTCATTGTGACCATCCACCGGCTGCGCAGCCCCAAGATGCCCTGGTTCAAGATGCCCCTGTTCGCATGGGCGCTCTATGCCACCTCCTGGATCCAGCTGCTGGCCACCCCCATCGTGGGGATCACGCTTCTGATGATCGTGGCCGAGCGTGTGTTCGGCGTCGGGCTGTTCGACCCGGCACTGGGCGGCGACCCCATCCTCTACCAGCACCTGTTCTGGATCTACTCCCACCCGGCGGTGTACATCATGGTGCTGCCGGCCATGGGGATCATCTCGGAGATCATCCCGACCTTCAGCAAAAGAAACATATTCGGGTACAAGGCCATCGCTTATTCCAGCCTGGCCATCGCGTTCATCGGCTATTTCGTGTGGGGGCACCACATGTTCACCGCCGGCATGAGCGGCCCGGCCCGGGTGGTCTTCTCCATCCTGACGTTCCTGGTGGCGGTGCCCTCGGCCATCAAGGTGTTCAACTGGGTGGCCACCATGTACAAGGGCAGCATCCTGGTGCAGACGCCCCTCCTCTATGCCATGGCCTTCATCTTCCAGTTTCTCATCGGCGGACTGACAGGCCTGGTGAACGGCGCACTAGCCGCTGATGTCCACATCCATGACACCGCTTTCGTGGTGGGGCATTTCCACTACGTGATGTTCGGAGGCACCGGGTTCGCGTTCTTCGGTGCCCTGCACTACTGGTTCCCCAAAATGTGGGGCAGGATGTACAACGAAGGGCGGGCACTGTGGGCGTTCGTCCTGATGTTCATTGGGTTCAATGTCCTCTACTTCCCCATGCTGATCTCGGGGATCATGGGCATGCCGCGCAGGTATTACGACTACCTGCCCGAATTCACGCTCAACAACCAGGTATCAACTGTAGGATCCTGGATCCTGATCCTTGGCCTGATCCTGATGATCATCAACCTGGTGGCCAGCGCCCGCAAGGGACCCCAGGCACCCAGGGACCCATGGGGCGGCACCACCCTCGAATGGCAAACGGCTTCACCCCCGACCCTGCATAACTTCGACAAAGAGCCGGTGATCCGGGAGGAAGGGCCTTATTATCATGGGGAGTAGTGGCAGTTGGCAGTTGGCATAGCCCTGAGCTTGTCGAAGGGTGGCAGGAGGCAGTTGGCAGGAGGCATAGCCCTGAGCTTGTCGAAGGGTGGCAGTAGGCAGGGGGCATAATCCTGAGTTTGTCGAAGGGTGAGCTTGCCTGCCCGCCGAAGCGATAGCGCAGGTGGGTCGAAGGGTGGCAGCTGGAAGGGGAAACGGGAGTGGAAGATGGGAACTGCATGGTACCGGGAGGCAATGAGAAATAAAAAAAGTTTTAGTAACTAAGTAAGAATCGAAAACAAAAAGCAATCATCATCCCGAAGGGGGAAGAAACAACAAACAACTATGGCAAACTTTGTAATGGTGAATTCCGGTCACAACCGCGACGACGAAGCGTCGAAGCTGGGGATGTGGCTTTTTCTATTTACCGAGCTCCTGCTTTTTGGCGGACTTTTCCTGGTTTACACGATCTACAGGTACATGAATGCCGATGCATTTCTGCACGCCTCCTATGAACTCAACGTGGTCATGGGGACAGTCAACACCGTGGTGCTGCTTACCAGCAGTCTCACCGTGGCCATGTCCATCAGCGCCATGCAGATGGGCAAGACCAAACTGTCGCTCGGCCTCATCTGGGCCACCATCGCCTTTGCAGGGGTCTTTTTGGTGATCAAGTACTTTGAGTGGACGGCCAAGTTCGAACACGGGCTCTTCCCCGGCATGGACCATTACAACCACCTGCCGCCCGGAGAGAAGCTGTTCTTCTTCCTCTATTACTTCATGACAGGCCTCCACGGCCTGCACGTGATCATCGGCGGCGTGCTGCTGGGATTTGTGATCAGGGGCATCGGAAAAGGAACGGTGAACCAGGATAAATACATGTTCCTGGAGAACGGGGCCCTCTACTGGCACCTGGTCGACGTCATCTGGATCTTCCTGTTCCCCCTGTTCTACCTCATCCACTGACCATGGAATATGGAAAATGGAAAACCGAAAATGGAATATGAAAATGGAGGTACATACGTCACCCTTCGACAAGCTCAGGGTGACCGCAACCTGGAACATTGAACGTTAAACAACCTTGAACAACAATAATATGGCACAAAACAACGAAAGCAGACACCTTCCCGGCGATCCCAAGGAACACCACGTGGTATCGTTCCGTTTCAACATCGGTATCTGGGTCGGCCTGATCGTTCTCACCGTGATGACCGTGCTCATCTCCGTAATGGGCATCAACCTGGTGGCATTCTCCGTGGTAACGGCCCTGTTCATCGCCGTGGCCAAAGCCCTGGTGGTGGCCAATTATTTCATGCACCTGAAATATGACAACCCCGTGCTCAAGATCCTCTTCGGGATCACGATGGTCATCTTCCTGGTGTTTATTGTCCTGACTGCTATAGATTATATAACGAGATAAATAAAAGAGGTTTATGTTTTCAAATGCTTCGAACTTCGTAGAGGGCGTCGACCTGTCCTTCGTCGTTATCCTGGGGATGTCGGTTTTCTTCCTGGTATCCATCACTGCGGTGATGATCTGGTTCGTGATCCGGTACAACAGGAAACGGAACCCCAAGCCGGTAGACGTGAAAGAGAACCACAAACTGGAGATCATCTGGACGGTGATCCCCACCCTGCTGGTATTGGTCATGTTCTATTACGGATGGGTGGGATATAAGCCCATGCGCGACTTCCCCGACGACGCCATCGAGATCAAGGCGGTGGCCCAGATGTGGTCGTGGAACTTCGAATATCCCAACGGCAAGATCTCCGACACGCTGGTGGTACCCATCGACCAGGCCGTCACCCTCAACCTGGAGTCGCGGGATGTGCTGCACAGCCTCTATATCCCCGCATTCCGGATCAAGGAGGACGTGGTGCCCGGCATCAAGAACCGGATGTGGTTCATCGGCCAGGAGCTTGGCGACTATGATATCTTCTGTGCGGAATACTGCGGCGACAGGCACTCCTATATGCTCAGCAAGGTGTATGTGCTGCCGGAGGAGGATTACACCACCTGGTACAACGACAGGTCGGCCGAAGCCGGCCCTCCGGGCCTTCAGGTGATCAAGAAGAACGCCTGCCTGAGCTGCCACTCCCTCGACGGCTCCAAACTGATCGGCCCCTCCTTCAAAGGGATCTGGGGCAGGAACGAAGTGGTGGTGACCGGCGGTGAAGAGCGTGAGATCCAGGTGGATGAGACCTACATCAAAACCTCCATCTACGATCCCAATGCCGACGTGGTGAAAGGATACAACCAGGGGCTCATGATCTCCTACAAGGACCTCGTCAGCGAAGAGGAGATCGGGGATATTGTGGAATACCTGAAAACACTGAAGTAGTTCAAGGTTTAAAGTTAAAAGTTCAAGGTTGCTGGCGCCAATAGTAAATGCGAAATGTTTGATCAGCGGTTTGGCCTTTGATATATGGAAATTGTGATTTATTTGAGATTTAGAAGTTGTTTTTTGGATTCTTTTGACCGGAATCAGATAGACTGCATTACTGAATTGTACGAATGATTAATAAAACCACGATTAATACAATACTCGAACTAAGCAAGGTCAAGATCACCTTTGCAGTTTCGCTGACCACCATCACGGGGTATGTGCTGGCGAGCGGCCGTATCGATGCCGGCCTCATCCTTCCCACCCTGGGTATCTTTCTGCTGGCCTGCGGTTCTTCGGCGCTGAACCATTACCAGGAAAGGGACCGCGACGCGCAGATGGAACGGACGAAGAACAGGCCCATCCCCTCGGGCAGGATCTCTGCCAACGGGGCACTGGCGACGGCCCTGGTCCTGACCGGCGCCGGGTCATTGCTGATCTGGTTCGGGTCGGGCATGCTCGCCCTGCAACTGGCCCTCCTGGCCCTCATCTGGTATAATTTTATCTATACGCCCCTGAAGAAGAAAACGGCCTTCGCGGTGGTGCCCGGCTCCGTGATCGGCGCCCTGCCACCTCTGGTGGGCTGGGTGGCCGGGGGAGGTGCATTGTCCGACCCGAGGGCCCTCATCATCGCCTTCTTCTTCTTCATCTGGCAGGTGCCCCACTTCTGGCTCCTGCTCCTGAAATATGGCAAGGAATATGAAAGGGCAGGCTATCCCTCCCTGACAAGCATCTACAGCGGCAAACAGATCCGGTACACCACCTTCATCTGGACCATGGCCACCGGCGTTACCGCCCTCATGCTGCCCGCCTTCGGCGTGGTCAACACCCTGTTCTTCTCCATCGGAACCCTGCTGGCCACCATCTGGCTCGTCTTCATCTTCGTAAAACTGCTTAGAGTAGGCGACGAGGGCTTCAACCCGGGGTTCTACTTCATGAAGATCAATTACTTCGTGCTCTTCATGATCATCTTCCTCTCCGTCGACTCCCTCATCTGACCAGGCCCTCCCCTGGTTCCCGGCAAAATGTGGAGACACAAACGAATGACATTCAATAAATTAAACTAAAAACACCGCCTCCGGTACGGCATACGCGGTCAGCGATTTAACACCCCGTTAACAGAATTTATCTGGAATCGCTCTGGATAATGGGTACTTTTAAGGAAATTATCTGCTATGCCTGCTACTCGGACAACTACTCCAGGAACCAAGAAACTGATCGACCAATCTGCCCTGCGCATCGCTGAAAATGCCGTGAACAGAAGCCAGAAGAAGGGAAGCCTCAGGCTGAGGCTCAGGCAGTTCTTCTCATTCTGAATGCGCATCGTTTTCTGTCGCGAAGCCCCGATCGCCTAAAGATAAGAAAATAAGGGTGGTTGGAAAATTCGGTGGGATGGGTCGATCAGGCCACAAAACGGCCCTTGTCCTTATCCCAGGAGATGTAAACAGCATCCGGCTGTTTGGCAAGGAATTTCAGGTACTCCTCCGCCATGTGCGGATCGTTCTTCTGGTACGTTTCATATACCTTCCTTTTCCCGGTATGGCCATTGATGGCTTTCAGACCTTTCTCTTTCCAGTTTTTCTTATTCGATAACCCCATAGTTGCTATTAATTAAATTCAAAAATCACTTTCATAGACACAAGTTTCAATCCAAACGTTGCATTTACGGGAAACCAGTGACGGTACATTCTTCCCAACGCCTTGATTTCACTGATGTGAATAACGACGGACCGCTTCAAAAATTATTTTATCGCTGCAAGAAATTTCTGGATCCCGATTTCTCAAAAAGGGAAACATCTTTTCAAATTTAAATCGCAGCCGCGTTTGGTCCGGACCGGCCTGCGCGGTGAAACGGCCGGAACAACAATTGGGATCCCTCAATGGGGGTAGTCAAATCCGGTCATTTCCGCGCTCCTGCGCCACAGTTCATCCTGCACCGCCCTGTCGCCGGCGATGGCGGCCGGTCGCACCTCCCTGGAACTGGAGAAATAGCGGCCGGTGACACCGTCCACATCGGGGGAGGCCGCCAGGTAAACGGAGGTAAGGGACCCTTCCTGCACCCCGGCCCCGCCGCTCCCCCTGCAGGTTTTCAAAATCGATCCTGCTGGCATGTGCCTGGGAAGCCACGTTGATAATTCGTGCATGGGATGACCGCCTCACCAGGTCGAGGAGGAGGCCGGTCAGGAGGAAGTACGACAGGTGGTTCACGGCAAAGGTCAGCTCGAAGCCGTCATGGCTCAGCTGGCGGTCCGTCTTATAAACACCCGCATTGTTGATGAGCACGTCGATCCGGTCGTACCGCGCGTGCACAGCGTCCGAGATCGACCTGGTCCCGTCGGGGGAGGCGAGATCGCCCGACACCATCGCCAGGTCGGAAGAGCCCGATCCGGCCACGACCTCCTCAAAGGCCGCTTCTGCCCTGTGTTGATTCCGTCCGTGGATCACCACATGGGCGCCTCGTTTTGCCAGGTCAATGGCCGTTTGCCTGCCTATGCCGTCGGTGGAGCCAGTGACCAGGACGACCAGACCCTTCATGTCGGAGCGCGGGGTTCCGGGGGATCGGAATAGATTCATCGTATCAGGATTTTCAATTGGTTTCTTGAGGATTAACGTGCCGGGGCAGGAAAGGTTCAACGCTTGCGGGCCATTTCACCGCGTATATGCTCAAGGATCAGCCGTGCGGTCTTTCGGGATGCCCCGCCTCCGCCCAGCTTTTCCGCCAGCAGTTCATACTGGCCGAGCATGGCCTGCCGCCGCTCCCGGCCGGCGGTGACGGCCCTGAGTTCCGCTTCCAATTTTTTGGGGGTGAGGTCCTCCTGGATGAGCTCCCTGACCACCTCCCTGTCCATGATCAGGTTCACCAGGGAGATGAACTTTATGATGGAACGGTCCACCACCCGCCTGGCGATCTGGTAGGAGATGAAGCTCCCCTTGTAGCAAACCACCTCCGGGACCCGGAAGAGGGCTGTCTCCAGCGTGGCCGTACCCGAGGTGACCAGCGCGGCGAAGGCATTGCGCAGGAGGCTGTGGGTGTCGCCCAGCACCAGGCTCGCGGGGCTGCCGGCCATCAGCTCGCGGTAAAAGCCGGCCTCGATGGAAGGGGCCCCCGCCACCACGAACTGGTATTCCGGAAAGCGGGGTACCACGTCGAGCATGACCGAGAGCATCTTGCGGATCTCCTGCTGCCGGCTGCCGGGCAGCAGGGCGATGACCGGCCTGCCGTCAAGGCCGTGCTTCTGCCTGAAGGCCAAGGGGTCGTGCGGGGGAAGGGCTTCGATCATGTCAAGGAGGGGATGGCCCACGAAATCGACCTCATAGTCATACCGGGCATAGAACTCCTTCTCGAAGGGCAGGATCACGAACATCCGGTCCACAGTTTCCCGTATCTTGAAGACCCTCGATTTCTTCCAGGCCCAGACCTGCGGGGAGATGTAATAGAACACCTTAAGGCCCTGCTTGCTGGCGAACTCCGCAATGCGCAGGTTGAAGCCAGGGTAGTCTACCAGGATCAGTGCGTCGGGATGGTAATTCAGCAGGTCGCGCTTGCAGAACCGGATATTGGAAAGGATGGTCCCCAGGTTGGCGGCCACCTCGGCAAAACCCATGAAGGCCAGGTCGCGGTAATGCCTGATGATCGTACCCCCCTGCTTTTCCATGAGGTCGCCGCCCCAGCAGCGGAAAACGGCATCCGGGTCCTGCTCCTTCAGGGCCTTCATCAGGTTGGACGCGTGCAGGTCACCCGAAGCTTCGCCGGCGATGATGTAGTACTTCATCGGGTGTCGAAGATATAGTCCTTGAACGCAAAGAACAGGATCACGACCACAAAGGTGAGCAGCAATACGCCTCTGCCCGTCTTGTCGTACTTGAGGTTCACGAAATAATACCGGATGGGGATCAGGTTCCCGAAGATGCTGATGAGGATATGGGTCTCCAGGTCCAGGCGGAATTTTGCCACGCCGATCAGGATCAGGAATAGGTTCATGACATAGATCAGCCCGAACAGGATCGCGGGTGTGAGGACGCCCACGGCCAGCCCGTATGAATAATGGTCCTTTTTCAGTGCTTCCATTTCGGGGGGACGGTGCCAATGGCGGCAGCCAGATGCAAAGGTAGCGAAAACAGCGTTACTTGAACTTCCATTTCCGGATGTCATCCATGCTTTTGTGGGCAGTAAAATCATAATGGACCGGTACGACGGAGATGTAATTATGCATCAGCGCCCAGGTATCGGTATCCCGGTCGGGGTCGCCGTTCTTGAAAAACCCGGTCAGCCAGTAGTAATCGCGGTTGTGGGGATCGGTGCGGATGTCAAATTCCTCCTCCCACCGGCCCCGGGCCTGCCTGCACACTTTGATGCCCCTGATCTCCTCGTAGGGGATGGCCGGGATGTTCACATTCAGGGCGACCCCTTCGGGCAGACCCTTCTCGAGAACGTTGCGGATGATGCGCTCTGCCCACGGCTCCAATCCGTCGAGGTTCGCCCTGTGGGAGTAATCCAGCAAGGAGAACCCCACGGCGGGAATGCCGTCGATGTTGGCCTCCATTACGGCAGCCATGGTCCCCGAATAGATGATGTTCACCGAAGCGTTGGAACCGTGGTTGATCCCCGAAAGCACGAGGTCAGGCTTCTCGCTGAGCACCACCTTCTCCCCCAACTTCACCGCATCCACCGGCGTGCCGTTGCAGCTGTATTCCACATAGTCCTTTTCCTCGGCGATCTTGTGCAGGCGCAACGGGGTCTTGACGGTGATGGCGTGCGACATGCCCGACATGGGACTGTCGGGTGCCACCACGCAAACCTTGCCCAGGGGCCTGGCAATATTGATCAGTTTTCGCAGTCCCGGTGCAAAGATGCCGTCGTCATTCGTGATCAGTATGGTGGGTTTTTTCATAGATATTCCGGTTCGTGGCTGCAAAGTTAAGGAATCTCGTAAACAAAGGTGCCCTGCTGGCAAAATGGGTGAACAATTTAATTCGCCTAATTGTTTAAATTTTTTGACCAAACTTTAAACAGGTAATGCGCGCAAATATACTTATCATATTTCTGAATATCATAGCTTTACAAATCCAGGCCCAGTCGGGATACGCACCCCCCAGTGGCATTCAGGCCAACGTCAATGGGGATGATGTGCTGCTCAACTGGTCACCGCCGGATACGGCCAACAGTTTTTACCTCAGCTGGGACAATGGCCTCTATGGCAATTCCATCGGTCTTGGCGACTCGGGCTACTTTGCCGTGGCAGCGAGGTGGGAAGCGGATATGCTGGCCGAATACGAGGGGTATTCCGTCACCAAACTGGGATTCTTCCTTCCCGGTACCGCTTCGGAATATACAGCCCGCATCTGGGAAGGGAGCAGTGCCAATACGGTGGTGCTGACCCAACCCGTCGAAGGCACCCAGCCCGGAGACTGGACTTATGTGTACCTGGACACCCCTGTCCCCGTCAACACAGGCACCGACCTCTGGGTGGGGTACGATGTGCTTCAGTCGGCGGCTGACTTCGGTGCAGGGACCGACCTCGGACCTGCGGTAACGGGTTACGGGGACATGATCAACTACCAGGGGCTCTGGACCAGCATGGCCCTGACCTACGGGCTCGATTTCAATTTCAACATCAGGGTATACCTCTCCGGCGAAAACGGCGAAAACATCATGCTCCCGCTCAACAAAATGCCATCCACCGCCTCCTATCAGAACGACGCCGCGCTGGTTGCCGCGCACAAATCGCCCGGGCTTTTCCCCGCCAGTGAGAACATGACCGGAACACTCCTGGGATACAATGTCTACCGCGACGGAGAACTGCTGACCACCAACCCCATTACCGATACCGCGCTTCTGGACCCCGCCGTGGGTACAGGGATCTATTATTACGGGGTGACGGCCGTTTACGAGGGCGGTGAGAGCAACGCCGTTGCGGCGAATGTGCAGATCGGGGATCCCCAGATGGTGATCATGCCCGATTCGATCTCGGGCACCTATCCAACAGGGGGCTTTTACGAATATATCATCACCATCTACAACGAAGGGGATGTGGACCTGACGTGGCTGGGGATACCCTCAGAGCCCTGGCTCTTTCTGAATCCCCCCGCCGGGATCCTGGCTCCTGGTCAAGGTTTTGATGTGCAGCTGTTCATCTCGACCGGCGGCCTCAGTTCCGGCGAATACGATGCTGAGATCGTTTTTAGCCAGAACAACAGCCAGAACCCGACCATCTCCCTGCCGGTGCACATCACCGCCGTCGGTTCACCGGGCATCATGGTGACCCCTTCGGCCCTGGGATTTGGCGATGTGGTGCTCGGCGAGACCCTGACCGCCCCGTTGAACATTTACAACACCGGCACGGATACCCTCCTCATCAGCGAAGTGGTGACCTCATCACCTGAATTCACGATCGACAGCTTCCCGCAGGTCATTCCCCCCTTCATGCTCTACCAGGGGTTCGTCTCGTTCGAGGCGACCACGCTCGGGGAGATCACCGGGAACCTGACCATCTCCTCCAACGACATTACCAATCCCGAACTGGACATACCGCTGTCGGCATATGTCTACCTTCCCCCTCCCGTGCTGTTGCAGGCAACTGTCGATGGCAATGACGTGACCCTGACCTGGGATTCTGCGGTGTCGGGGCAAGGGGAATGGCTGCAATGGGACAACGGACAGAATTTTACCGCACTCGGCTACAACGATGGCGGCTCCTTCCAGTATGCCGTGCGATGGGATGCGGCCCAGATCGCAGGCTTCGACGGGCAGCTCATCGCCAAGGTGGCCTTCTTCCCGCGTGGCCCCAACACCCAGTATACCGTGAAAGCCTGGAAAGGGGACAACGCCTCCATCCCCCTCCTCTCGCAGGGGATCGGCAACGTGCTGGTGGACCAGTGGAACGAGGTGGTCCTTGTCGAACCCCTGACCGTGGATGGATCCCAGGAATTGTGGATCGGCCTTGAGGTGACCCAGCCTGCCGGAGACTTCCCGGCCGGTGCCGATGAAGGCCCTGCCACAGCCGGGTACGGAGATATGATCAACATCGACGGCACCTGGACATCCATGACCGAACTGCTGGGCATCGATCACAACTGGAACCTGAAGTGCTTTGTGATGACCGGCGACTCCGCCTATGCCGAGGTGATGCACGAACCGCAACCACAGGCAACGAAAAAATTCTACAATGCCGGGGCGTTCATAGAGGGCGACCTCGACGCAGCGTTCAGCCCTTCCTTTGCAAACAAGATGACATTGGCCCAGTTGCTGGGATACAACGTTTACCGTGACGACCAGCAGCTGAACGGGGACCTGCTGTCGGAAATGACCTACACCGACACAGCCGTTGCCTTCGGGATCTATTCCTACGGTGTCACCGCCGTTTATGACCTGGGAGAAAGTCCCCAAAACGAAATAACAGTCCAGGTGGGGGCCCCCCAGATGGTGCTTGCCCCCGCCTCGCTGGCCGATACACTGGATGCAGGGGAGACAGCCCAGCATGTGGTGACCATCTCCAACGAGGGTGACTTCACGCTTGAATGGTTTGCCGATGCCTCGGCCGACTGGATCACCCTGTCAGAGAACGCCGGTACCGTGCTGCCCGGAGAAAGCATGGAGATGATCGTAACCCTCACCTCCGCAGGGCTCGTGGTGGGTTATTACCCGGCAGGCATCACCTTTGAGGTCAACAACGCCAACCAGCCCCTGGTGACACTCCCGGTGGGGATCCTGGTGACGGGTGATGCGCAGCTGGTGATCACGCCCGACACCCTTGACTTCGGGATCACGCCGGTGGGCGGGATGTCCGTGGCGTATGTTTCCATTTCCAACATTGGCAACGATTTTATCTTTATCACCGAAATGACAGCCGAACCCTATGTGTTCACCACACAAAACTTCCCTGTATACCTGGGACCAGGAGGAT
>CAYLTG010000069.1:8242-19141 GCA_964386225.1 uncultured Bacteroidales bacterium | reverse complement strand
CACTGTCCTGGATGCCGTCGCCGTCCCTGTCGGGACATCCTTTGAACTGGGGCAGACCCGGTGTGTCGGGACAATCATCGAGGTAGTCGGGGATCCCGTCCAGGTCCGTGTCGACCGGACAACCTTTGACATCCACTGCCACGCCCTGCGGCGTATCCGGGCACTGGTCGTCGCGGTCCTTCACGCCGTCGCCATCGGAATCCTTGGCCTTGCCGAGGTTGAACTCGAGGCCGATCTGATGATTGAGGTAGAGGTCTTTCTTGTCGTCGATAATGCCATCGTCGGCGTCATAATCGGAGAAAATGATGCTTTCCTGTATCCTCAGCGCGACGACCGGTGACAGCCTGAAAGCCAGACCGCCGCCGACGACCGGACGGGACGTGTTCATGTAGCTGTCGTCAGACGACACGTCATTGAAATTCATAACACCCACGCCGGCCATCACAAAAGGCCTGAGCACCGAGTTGTCATACTTAAAGAAGCTCCAGCGGGCATGCAGGTTGACGTGAAGCAGGCGATCCCTGAAGTGACCCACATCGGAAAGGTGTCCGATCTCTCCGTAAGATCCATGGATGACCACGTCGAGGTGAGGGGTCAGGTACCTGGCGAGTGAAAGTGCGCCAAAGCCATAGAAGGCCTGGTCGAAGCTGTAAAAGCCATTGCCCAAATCACCGTTGTACTGGTTTGAACCCCCGTGGAGCCCTACGGCCCACTTGCGGTCCTCCGACTGGCCAAATGTCGTGATAGCCAGCAGCATTGCTGCCATCAAAAACAGGTAGATTTTTTTCATGTTGTTAGTTTGACTATTGGGTCATCCGGCGAACGTTCCGCCTGTAACCCGGTTAATAAATGTTTGGATACTCTGGTCGAATCGGCTGCAAAAATACGTCTTTTTGTAATTGAGTAATACAATGCTTGATTATTTACTTGATATTTTTAACGTTACAAAAAGTATACATGGCCGGGTACTGTCAGCAGTTTCAGAAATAACAATGGAATTCACAAATTTCGGTCACTGATCACCATAGATTGGCGCTTGCATGAGCACAGGGATGCAGCCCTCTTTCATCGGTTCAATCGGTTAAGTGCTCGCCATTTACCTGATTTATAGGGCGTCATGACTTTCGGTCCGATTTTTTAGCGGTACAGGCATTTATATACATATATATATCATATTTTTGTGCAATTAAATTTGGAACAAGATGATGAAGAAACTTAAAAATATGCTTTTCTCGATGGAGTTGACAGGGATCCTGTTGTTGCTTTTCACCATCTCCATCGCTTACGCTACATTTGTCGAGAACGATTATGGGACTATTGCCGCCAAGGCCCGCGTATACAATGCCAGGTGGTTCGAGTTCATGTTGCTCCTCCTTGCCGTCAACATGACGGGAAGCATTTTCAAGCACAAGATGTACCTGAGGCACAAATGGCCGGTTTTGTTGTTTCACGTGGCCTTTCTCGTGATCTTCATCGGGGCGGCCGTCACGCGATATATTGGTTACGAAGGGATGATGAGCATCCGCGAGGGGGCCACGTCGAACCATTTCCGTTCGGACGAGACCTTCATCCGGGTATGGGCCACTGACGCGTCGGGAGAGGCTTACAGCGAGACCAGTCTGTTCCCCACCCCGGGAAGGGTGTCCTCTTTCAGCGAGCATCTGAGCCTGGGCGACCGGTCGGTCCGTGTGGAAGTGCTCGAGTATTTCACCAATGCGGCGGATACCTATGTGGCCGAGCCGGGTGGAGTGCCGGTAATATGGCTTGTGGTTTCGGGCGGCAACGGCGGGCGCCAGAATGTTTACCTGGAGCCCGGAGAATCGGCTGATGTCAGCGGCCTGGTATTCCGTTTCGGCGACCAGGCCCCGGAGGGTCCGGAGATCTCCTTTTTCAGCCGGAACGATTCCTTGTTCCTTGTGGCTGCCGATTCGGTCAACCATGTGAACATGATGGCCAATACCTCCGTGATGCTGCCTCCCCAAAGCGAGCATGCGGTCATGCCGATGAACCTTTACAAATATGGAAGTGTCAACATTGTCCTGAAGCAGTATTTTGCCAGTGCCCGGAAGAAACTTGTCAGCACGGAAGGGCAGGAGGGGATGAGTTCCATGGATGCATTCTCCGCCCGGGTGACTGTCGACGGTGAATCAGAAACGGTGAATGTATACGGTGGAAAAGGGTTTTTGAGCCCCAGCGCCGAAACGAAGGTTGGTGGCGTCAAGGTTGCCATCAATTACGGGTCCAAGTTATTTGAACTTCCTTTCTCCATCCGCCTGGACGATTTTCAGCTTGAGCGGTATCCCGGATCCCACAGCCCTTCGTCGTATGCCAGCGAGGTCACTGTATTCGATGAATCGAAGGACCTGGTCATGCCTTACCGGATCTATATGAACAACGTCCTGAACTACGGGGGGTACCGGTTCTTCCAGTCGTCCTACGACCGGGATGAGATGGGAACGATCCTGTCGGTCAACCATGATGCGGCAGGCACCATTATCACCTATATTGGATATTTTCTCATGTCGCTGGGCATGTTCGTTGCCATTTTCAGCAAGCACAGCCGGTTCAGCCTCCTGATGAGGCTCTCTTCGAAGATCCGGGAATCCCGGAAACAGGCGATGGTGCTGCTGATTTCGCTGGGCTTTGCGTTCGGCGGTTACCAGTCGGTCCAGGCCCAGACAGCGAATCAGAAGCTTCCGGAAGTGAGTGAGGAGCATGCGAAAGCATTCGGAAAGCTCCTCATCCAGGACCGTGATGGAAGGATAAAGCCGATCAATACGGTCTCCTCCGAGGTGCTTCGCAAGATCGCCAGAAAGACCAGTTTTGAAGGGATGAACCCCGAACAGATCTTCCTTGGCATCATGGCCTATCCCGAAGTGTGGCAGACCGTTCCCATCATCAAGATCACCCATCCGCAGCTGAAGGAATTCCTCGGGGTGGAAGGCAAACTGGCGGCCTTCGATCAGATCGTGGACCTTTCGGTTACAGGTCAATACAAGATATCCGAGTATGTGGAGCGGGCATATGCCAAAAAACCAGCAAACCAGAGCAAGTTCGACAAGGATGCGATGCAGGTCGACGAGCGGGTCAATATTTTCTACATGGTCTACAACGGGTCATTCCTCACGGCATTCCCCGTACCCGGGCACGATAATTACAAATGGATAACTCCTTCCAATGCCGATCAGATCGAGGATGAGGAAGAACGGCTGTTTGTCAGCAACATCGTCAGCATGTACCTCGAGGAGGTGAGGAAAGCGGTGAGCAGCGGAAATTGGGCAGCCGCAGACGAGCATCTCGGTTATATCCTGAAATTCCAGGAGAAATACGGATCCGACATCATGCCTCGGCCCTCCAAGGTGAACCTGGAGATCTTCTATAACGAATTCAATATCTTCAAGCGGCTAAGCGGTTATTACGGCCTTGTCGGTTTCATTTTGCTGGTGATGCATTTCATCAACATCCTGAAGCCGAAGATCAGGTTGCGGACCCTTACGCGGATCGCCTCCGTTCTTGTGGTGCTCCTGTTTCTCCTCCACACGGCAGGTCTTGCCATCCGGTGGTATATTTCAGGCCATGCCCCATGGAGCAACGGCTACGAATCGCTCATCTACATTGCCTGGGCGACAAGCCTTTCGGGTCTCATCTTCGTCTGGCGGTCGGAGATCACCCTTTCCGTCACCGCCCTGCTCTCGTCGCTCATCCTTGCGGTGGCAGGAATGAGCTGGATGGATCCCGAGATCACCAACCTCGTGCCCGTGCTCAAGTCGTACTGGCTTATCATCCATGTGGCCATCATCACCGCCAGCTATGGTTTCCTCGCGCTTGGCGCCCTGCTCGGATTCCTGAACCTGGTCCTGATGATCATGAAGGGCAAAAGGAATTACAAGCGGCTTGATCTTACCGTGACCGAACTGAACTACATCATTGAGATGACCCTTATCATCGGGCTGTTCATGCTCACCATCGGGACCTTCCTGGGCGGTGTGTGGGCCAATGAGTCATGGGGCCGTTACTGGGGTTGGGATCCCAAGGAAACATGGGCGCTCGCGACGGTACTCTTCTATTCGTTCGTCGTTCACATGCGCTTTATTCCAGGTTTCCGGGGAAGTTTTTCCTTCAGTTTTGCATCCCTGATCAGTTACAGCTTCGTGCTGATGACCTATTTCGGGGTGAACTATTACCTGTCGGGCCTGCACTCCTATGCGGCCGGCGATCCTGTCCCCGTGCCGACCTTTGTATACTATGCGATCGCCGTGATCGGAGTGGTCAGCGTCTGGGCGTACATCAACGACCGCAAATACAGGCTGCTGCCCGAGGCTTCGAAGGCCTAGGCAATACCAATCCATTCAGAAAGTACATGGACAAGGTCGGTCATCGGATGACCGACCTTGCTATTTCGGAAGCGATGAGGTCATAGCCCCGCTTGTTGTAATGGCAGCATTTATCGGAATAGATGGTGGCCTTTTCGTTCACGAACAGCATGGTCAGGTCAATGAACCTCACGCCGTCGTTTCTCAGGGCCCTGCCTTCTTCCGCCAGCATGGGGTAGGCCCTTTCCACAGCCTCCTTGTAGATGTATTCACCCGCTTCGTATGCGGTGGTCAATTCCTCGGGAGTCAGCTTTTTTGATCCTTTTACATATTGGTTGGGCTGCAGGAAGTGGAAATACTTAAACCCGGAGACCCCGGATAGGGCATGCATCTGCCTGGAGCACCGGGCCCAGTATCCTGCCTGTTCGCGAAGAAAACCGGTGGTATCGGCAAAGGTGTAATCCGGACCATTGACCTGGGGGTCTGAACCGGATGCCGCGAGCAGTTCCCTCATTTCCTTGTCCAACGCCAGGGTACGCGCTTCGGAGGCCCTGTCGCGAAGCATCCAGACAAACAGCCCCAGGTTGCTGAAACGCACTGCAGATCCCTTCATCCCTGTCGCCATGTCGTCCCGGGCCTTCCTCTCCGCGGCCTGCATGCCCATTAATTCCAGGGACCTTCCCGGGAAGGACTTCCTCGAATACACGTTCCAGTGCCGGGGAAAGGACGGGTAGATATTGAAGGGATGGTTGTCGGACAGGGGAAGGACCACTTCGTTGAACCCGTCGAGGTTGATGACCATGTCGTATTCGGCCCCCAGGCTCAGCAGGTAATTAAGGGCCAGCAATTGCTGCGGCTGCTTGAACCCGCCCAGGGCAACGCTGACGACTTGGATCTTTTTCCCGGCAAAGGGCGGATGGTCCGCGAGCCGGTCTTTCAGGGTATTGACGGAGAACTGCACCAGCTGTTTCGCCACCGACCCGCCCATGACACAAATATTGATCACGGAGTCGGAGCGTTTGAGCAGGGGGATCGCAGCACGGAACCCGAATTCATTGTAGTCCCCGCCACTCCCATGGACAAATCCAACATAGGGATGAAGGATATGCTCCGAGAGGTATCCGGAGGAAAGATCGAGACTGGTATCCGCCTCTCCGCGGGCCGCAGCATGGATACGATCCAATTCTGCCCGGGCCTCTTTTCTGCTGAAGCCCTCTTTCATCAGGAGCGGGCTCAGAAGGTAGGGGGTGACCTCCAGTGTGACGATTAAAATGGCCAGGTACGTGCCAATGCCTGCCACCTGCCTGCGCATCTTTTTAGCCCTGTCCATGTCTTCTGTTCAAGCGGATTGATTTGAACGAAATACGAATGTCTGTCCGACGGCCCGCGGGTTCATCACACCCGTGCCGGCCGGACCCGTTTGTAAAAATACGACCAAATTCATGAGCCGCGCCAAAACACATTAAAAATGAACCAGTGATGCCCTGATGTTTATCAGCCATTCTTGACAGCCTTGCAGAAGAATTAATCCAAATTTAACCTCCAACCCGCGAAACCAACGATCTTTGCAATTCAAATCCATCTCCTATGCGCATCAAGAGAATTGCACTTGTAGCCCACGACAACCGGAAAAAGGACCTAGCAGAATGGGCCGACCACAACAAGACGATACTGAGCGACTGTGCCATATATGCCACGGGGACTACGGGGAAGTTGCTGTCGGAATCCTTCCCTTCCGTCAACAGGCTCAAATCGGGTCCCCTGGGCGGTGACCAGCAACTGGGGGCGCTCATCGCCGAGGGGAAGATCGATTTCATGATCTTTTTCTGGGATCCCATGACCAGCCAGCCGCACGACGTGGACGTCAAGGCGCTGCTTCGGATGACTGTTTTGTACAACATTCCCACTGCCTGCAACCGATCCACCGCCGACTTCCTGATCACCTCCAAACTTTTCAAGGACGACGAGTATACGCCCCTTCTCAAGGACTATTCCATATACCTTGACCGGGACGTGGAGGAAAACTGATCGTGTCAGCGTGCGGTGCCGGCATTGATGCAGCGGCTTTTCAAGGATTTAGAACTCCAGCAGCGCAAGGGCTGCCTCCTGGATCTTCTTTGCATTTGGAAGAATGGCACCTTCCAGGATCCGGTTGAAGCCCACCGGAGTGAAGGTGGAGCCCACGCGTTTGATGGGGGCATCCAGGGATTCAAATGCCTCTTCCGTGATGATGGCGGCCAATTCCCCTCCGAATCCTCCGAACACCTTGTCCTCATGAACGATCAAGGCCCTGTTCGTCTTCCTGACTGATGCCAGGATCGTTTCCTTGTCAAGCGGTATGAGGGAGCGGAGGTCGATCACTTCGATGCTGCTTCCGTGCTCCTCTTTTAACCTGGCTGCTACCTCCACGCACATGGGCGTCGTATTCCCGTAGGTGAATATGGAGAGGTCCGTACCTTCGACCCGGACACGTGCTTTTCCGAACGGCACTTCAAAATCATCCGGCACCACGGCTTCTGCCTTGGGGTCGTTGTACAATGCCTTGGGTTCCAGGAACAGCGTGGGGCCTTCGGACCGCATGCTTGTCCTGAGCAGTCCGGCGGCATCGTCGGCATAAGAAGGGTATACAACCCGGATGCCGGGGAAGGTGGTCATGGCTCCCTCGATGGTCTGGGAATGATACAGCCCGCCGCCGATGTATCCCCCGGATGCAAGGCGGATGGTCACGTTCGGGGAGAACTTGCCGTTGGTCCTCCAGTATTCGTGGGTGAGCTCAACGAATTGTTCCATGGCAGGCCAGAAATAATCGGCGAATTCCGCGCCTTCGATGACAAGCCGGATCTTTTTGTTAAAACGGCTCATCCCGTTGGCCGTACCCACGATGAAATCTTCCGCGATGGGGGCGTTGAAAACACGTTCGATCCCGAATTCCTGCTGCATCCCTTTGGTCACGTTGAAGATCCCCCCCTTTTCCTTGTGGGCCACATCCTGTCCCCAGATGTAGGTGTCGGGATTCCTTCTGAACTCATCCTTGAGGGTCTGGTTCAGTGCGGTGATCAGTTTGATCTTTTTCCCTTCCTCGTGGTGCATGCCTTCGGGATATTTTGTGGAGACATAGGGCTCCGGGATCACGAAGTCAAAGATAGAATCGGGTTTCGGGTCCGGTGATTTGAGTCCCGCCTTGTGGGCTTTGCTCACTTCCTGCCTGGCCTCTTCGTCCAGTTTGTCAAGTTCCGCTTCGGTGAACCGGCCTGCCGCGACCAGCACTTTCCTGTAGCGGAGCAACGGGTCGGCGGCGTTGACACAGTGCCGCTCGTTCTCGTCACGGTAGAGTTGGTGGTCATCCGAATTGGAGTGGGACCCCATCCGCACGACCGTGGCATGGACGATGGCCGGGATATGGTTCTCTTCAACGAACTTTTTGGCCTCGTACATGGTGTTCATGCTCTGGATCACATTCTTCCCGTCCACCCTGTAGATCTTGAGGTTTTTGAACCCCCGGAAGTTGTCGGCCGCTCTCAGGTTGGCGGTCTGGTCCTTTTTGGGTACGGAGATGCCGTAGCGGTTGTCCTGGAATACGAAGATCACCGGCAGTTTCTCGTTACTGGCCCCGTTGATGGCTTCATACACATATCCTTCCGAGGTGGAGGACTCTCCCTGGGAGCTGATGGCGACCCCTTTGGCACCGTATTTCTTGATGGCCCGCGCCACGCCCACGGCATGGAGGGTATGATTCCCGGTGCAGGATGATACGTTGTGGATGTTCCATTCGGGTTTGGCGAAATGGTTTGACATGTGCCTTCCCCCGCTGGCCACGTCGTTGGCCTTGGAGATGCCGTTGAAGATGATCTCTTCCGCACTGATCCCCGCCGAGATATTGGTGAGCATATCCCGGTAATAGGGGAACAGGTGGTCGGTCTTCCTGTCGAAGATCTGTCCGATGGCGAGCTGGATGGCGTCGTGACCGGCATAGGGTGCATGGTATGACCAGCCCAGGGCCTGTTTGAGGTAGTTGGGCGCCTTGTTGTCGAGCTGCCTTCCCAGGGTCATCAGGTAGTACCAATTCTTCAAGGTTGCTTTGGGGGTGTCTTTTATCGAATACTTCTTTTTCTCTGCCATATCTTGTTAACTTCTTCGGTTGTCAATCATAAAAATCGGTGCAAAGTTAATACATTTTGCGCTATCTGAATCTCTTCTAAATAAGATTAAGAGGTGTTAAAGTGACATAACAAACTGCTTTACTGATTGTTTGGATAAGCCGCAAAGTTTCACCCAAGAATATCCCGGTAATCGGCGGGGGACCGGTCATTGAGGGCATGGTTCCTGGGCGTGACATTTTTGTCGCGTGCCAGTGTCAGGTCGATCCGGGCCATCCCGACCTCATCGCCCCGGGGCCCCGCGCTGCATAACAGCTTGCCCAGGGGGTCCGAAATGAATGAATTCCCGCTGAACGTGACCGTGCCTTCCGTTCCGTACCTGTTCGCCGTGACGACATAGGTCCTGTTGATCAGCCCGTGCACCGGCACAGCCTGCCGGGCGAAGGGCAGCACGAGGTTGGACGGGTGCGCGATGATATCCGCTCCCCGGAGGGCAAGTATCCTCCAGGCCTCGGGGAACATCCAGTCAAAACATACCAGGAGCCCGATGCGGGCGATGCCGATATCGAAAACGGGGAACCCGAGGTCTCCCTTTTCGAAGAAATCAGGTTCATTCCAGAACAGATGGACCTTCCGGTATTTCCCGATCAGCCCCTGGGGGCCGACAAGCACTGCGGTGTTGAATAATTTCCCCGACTCGAGCTCATTCATGCCCGCTGCCAGGTAAAGGTCATGCTCCCGGGCCTGTTCTGTGAGAAAGGCCAGGAAGTCACTCCGGTCCAATTCTTCTGCCGAAGCTTCTGCTTGCTTGCGCGAGGTGAAGTTGTATCCCGAATTGGCAAGTTCAGGAATCACCAGCAGGTCGGCGTCCCTGCCCTTCCGGATCAGGGGCCCCAGGAGCGCCATGTTGCTGCCGGGATCGCCGAGGATGGGACAGAACTGTATGAAGCCGGCCCTCAGCGTGCCGTCACCGGCACTATTCCCGGATGATGTCGAACTCCCCATTCGCTTTGAGCCTGATGATGGTGGACGGTTTCACTTTCTGGAGGTTCAGCCTGCCGGACAGAACGACGTAATCGACCTCCTCGATAAGGCCTTCGGAGATATCCTTGAAAAGCAGGGGAGGCGGCTCGCCCGAAAAATTGGCGGAGGTTGACACAAGGGGCTTGTTGAAGCTCTTCAGCAGTTCGTGGCAGAACCCTTCTTTCACGACCCTGATGGCAATGGTCCCGTCCCCCGCGATGACATTCTTTGCCAGGTTCCTGGCGCCATCGTAGATGATTGTGGTGGGGAAATCAAGGCTGTCGATCAGGTCCCACAGGATACCCGGGACCTTTTCCACATACTCCAGGATCATTTTGGGATCGTGCAGCAGCACGATGAAACTCGACTGCTTCTTTCTTCCCTTGATCGAATAGATCTTCTCCGCCGCTTTGGCGTTGGTGGCATCGCAGCCGATGCCCCAGATCGTGTCGCTGGGATACAGGATCGTGCCGCCCTCTTTCAGCACCTTTACCGCCTTTTCGATATCTTCTTTCATCGTGGTATTCGTTTCAACAGTCGATCGATGTCTATTGTCAGGGCACATCGGAAATGGCCCTCGGGACATTCCTTGTGACCATGCAGCCCGCAGGGCCTGCAATCCAGATCCTCCTCCGTTTCAATGACCACCGCATCGTCGGCCTGCGGCCCGAACCCAAATGCCGGAACGGTGGAGCAGAATATGGCCGTGGTCCGGGCATTCACAGCAGAAGCAAGATGAAGGGGCGCCGAATCATTCATGAAATTCATCCGGGCATCCCGCATCAGGGCGGCCGACTCAAGCAGACTCAACCTGCCTGCCAAATTTAACGAATTTTTGTGTCCCGAAATTTTGATGATGTCATCACAAAGGTCCCGGTCGCTGGCTGAACCCAGGAAATAGACCAGCAGCGAAGGGTCGGTCTGTTGAATGAAGGAGGTCCATTTTTCGGCCGGGAACTGCTTGGTCTGCCAGAGGCTGGCCGGTGACACGGTAATGTATGCCCTGGTCTTGAACTGGGAGGTCCGGGCCTCATCAGCACCTGACGGATGCAGCCTGACTGGAAAACCGCTGTCGTCGGTGAAGGGAGCTATCAGCCTGAGGTTCCGCTCCGTCTCGTGTACCTCACCGGTTCGGATCCTGTGCCGGATGCGCCTGGTAAAGAACACAGACAAAGGATTCTTGTCGAATCCGACCGTAGCCTTTGCCCCGGAAAGTGCCGTCAACAGCCCGGTGGATGCAAAACGCTGGATGTTGACCACCAGGTCGTACCTGGTTTTCCTTATTTCCCCGAGCAGGTCGAGGAGGTGGTCATATTTCTTGCGGCTCTTGTCCCAGATGAGAAGGCGGTGCAGAAAGGGATGCCGGTGGAAGAGGGATTCATTACCCTTCTTCAGCATGAGATCGATTCGTGCATCCGGAAAGAATGCATGCAGTTTCTCCAGGACGGGGGTCGCCAGGATCACAT
>CAYLTG010000069.1:0-8142 GCA_964386225.1 uncultured Bacteroidales bacterium | reverse complement strand
GCATCCGGAAAGAATGCATGCAGTTTCTCCAGGACGGGGGTCGCCAGGATCACATCCCCGATGGAGGCCGTTTGTATGATCAGTATCTTTTGGAGGTCAGACGGCCACATCATAGTCTCTCAAAGCGTCGTTCAGCGATGTTTTCAGGTCGGTGGAGGGCTTTCTCCTGCCGATGATGAGCGCGCAGGATACATTGTAACTGCCGGCAGGAAAGTCTTTGGTGTAGGAGCCGGGGATCACGACGGACCTGGCCGGCACCCGCCCTTTGTACTCGATTGGTTCGGGGCCGGTAACATCGATGATGCGCGTCGAATTGGTGATGACGACATTGGCGCCGAGCACGGCCTCCTTCTCCACGTGCGCCCCTTCCACCACGATGCTCCTCGAGCCGATGAAGCATCCGTCCTCCACGATCACCGGCGATGCCTGCACGGGCTCCAGCACTCCGCCGATGCCCACGCCTCCGCTCAGGTGCACGTTCTTCCCGATCTGGGCGCACGAGCCTACGGTTGCCCATGTGTCCACCATGGTGCCGCTGTCCACATATGCCCCGATGTTGACGTAGGAGGGCATGAGGATCACACCCCGGGCCAGGTAGGCCCCGTATCTTGCCAGGGCATGGGGGACCACACGGACCCCCATTTTTTCGTAATTCCGCTTGAGGCCGATCTTGTCGTGGAATTCAAAAGGCCCGATCGTGGTGGTTTCCATGTTCTGGATGGGGAAATAGAGGATCACCGCTTTTTTGACCCAGGCATTGACCTGCCAGCCCTTTTCCCCTGGCTGTGCAACACGCAGGAGGCCGCGGTCGAGCAGGCCGATCACCTCCTTCACCGCTTCCCGGTGCGGCTCCCCTTCAAGCAGTTGCCTGTCGTCCCAGGCGGTCTCGATGTATTTCTTCAGGTCGTCATGCATTTTCACGGAATGTGATTCAAAATTAGCTTTTTTTTCAAAAGTGACCCGTTCTTTATTAATTTTGCAGGCTGTAAAACAGGTGTAACTAAAGCTTTTGGAGACAAGATGGGGCGCATCATGGCGATCGATTACGGGAAAAAGAGGGTAGGGATCGCTGTCACCGATGAACAGCAGATCATTGCCAACGCCCTCGATACAGTCCCCGCAGCCACGATCTTTGATTACCTCTCTGAATATTTCAGGCGTGAGGAAGTGGATTTGGTCGTAGTCGGCGAACCCCGGCAAATGAACAATCAGGAGTCGGAAGCAGTTAAATACATCGATCCTTTCGTCAGGAAGTTCAGGAAGACCTTCAAGGAGATGAAACTGGAACGGTTCGATGAAAGGTTCACCTCGAAGATGGCCCTGCAAACCATGATCGATGCCGGCCTCAAGAAAAAGGACCGGCAGAGGAAAGAGACGGTGGACAAGATCAGCGCTGTGATTCTGCTGCAGTCCTATATGCAGAGCCGCGAGATCAACAGAACAAGAACGAATTGAAATGGTTTTACCGATCACAGCATACGGACATCCGACCTTGAGAAAAGTGGCGAGGGAGATCACCAGGGACTACCCGGATCTTCAGCAGCTGATCAAGGACATGTACGAGACCATGTACGCCACCCACGGAGTGGGCCTCGCCGCCCCGCAGGTGAACCTGTCCATCCGCCTCATGGTGATGGACGCCACCCCCTATGCAGAGGAGGACCCGGCGGCGCTGAATTTCAAGCGTGTGCTGATCAATCCCAAGATCGTCGAAGAGTCGGGAGAAGACTGGAACTTCAATGAGGGTTGCCTGAGCATACCTGATATCCGGGAAGATGTCATGCGAAAACCGCGCATCAGGATCCAGTATTATGACGAGCACTGGAACTACTACGATGAAGTGTACGAAGGAGTGATGGGACGCATCATTCAACATGAATATGATCACCTGGAAGGGATTCTTTTCGTGGACCGGGTCAGCAGCATACGGAAAATGTTGTTGAAACGCCGCCTGGCCGACATATCGAAAGGAGAGATCGAGGTGGACTACAAGATGATCTTCCCGCTCCGGAAAAAAGGAAGGAGAAAATAAATCAATGCGAAGAAATATGAAATCAACCCGGTTTTTAGCAGCGGCTCTACTCGCCGTGCTTTTCATGGTATCCTGCAGTTCTTCACATGATAGGCTGCAAGGCGAGATCAAAGCTTTGGAAGACAGTCTTTTTGCTGATGCCACCAAGATGATCGACAGGAAAATGGCGCAGGAACTCATCGAGAAATACGTTGAATTTGCCGATGCCTATCCGCAGGACCCGGAAGCACCCGCAACACTTTTCAAGGCCGGCGACATGGCCATGAACCTGAACATGCCTCAAAAGGCGATCGATATCTTCGACCGCATCATGGGCACGTATCCTGACTACGAAAAAACACCCCAGTGCCTGTTCCTGAAAGGATACGTTTACGAGAACGATTTTCGCGATCTCCCCAGAGCCAAGGAGATCTATGAGGAGTTCCTTCAGAAGTACCCAGATGACGACTTTGCCGACGATGCCGCCATCTCCATCCAGAACCTCGGAAAGACACCGGAAGAACTGATCCGGGAATTCGAGGAAAAGAACAAGCAGCAGGAAGAGGGCACGGAGATCTAAAATTTGCACAGACCCGTTCCTGCCTGCAGGATGACCGCGTCAGCATGGGCTTGGATGCCCCCTGTTAAAGAAGGTTAAAATCGTATCCGGGCCATACAATATTCGATCGAACGGGTGCGTTATTTCCTCAGGATAAATTGGTAATTTTTTTCATCCGAAAAGCGCTTTTCCTGAATTGGAAGGCGCTTTTCGGTTATTCCCCCAGCAGGTTCCTTTTCAATTCCTCCTTCTCGAACAGGTTAATATCACCCCGTGAATCGATGCATTCGCTGATCTTTTTCTTGAACTTCCAGCATGTCATCTGCCGGATGTTCAATTGCTCCGAGATCCTGGAGGAGGAAATCTCAGGTGTATGGCACACGAGGTAGGTGATCTTGAAGGCTTCCGTCAACGGGAATTTGCATTTATGGAAGATGGTATGCGCCGTGGCAGATTCTTCGGACTTGCACCTGGTACACCGGCGCGAATGAGGCCTTTTGCCCTTGCAATAATTGCCGTGTCCGCACTTTCGGCAGGTAAAACCATCCTTCCATTTCTCATCTGCCAAAAATTCCATGCATTTCTCGTCCGAGTCGAAATGCTCGTCAAATTCAATGATGTCAAGATTTTTGAAGAAATAGGACATGACCTTGTGCGCTCAATTTGTCTGACAGTTTGTCAATGGAACAATCTTTGACTGCAAAGTTACAAAAAGTGATATTTAAGCGATATAGTTTTAAAATTTTTTTATTTTTGCAGCGTTTACACATGAAACTAATTCAAGATACACCTATGAGAAATTTATTCCTAGCCCTGGCCATCGGGCTTGTCTCGATCTCCCAGCCGGGTTTTGCCCAGGATGAGGACAAGATCAAACCTGAGCACCTGACGGTGGAAACCTTCAAGGAAAAAGTATTCGATTATGAGAAAAACCCTGACAAGTGGGTTTATGAAGGCAAGAAGCCCTGTGTGATCGATTTTTACGCAGACTGGTGCAAGCCCTGCAAGCTCATTGCACCCATCATGGAAGAGCTTGCCAACGAATACGATGGACAGGTGATCATTTACAAGGTGAACACGGAACAGCAGCGCGAGCTTTCGCAGGTGTTCGGCATCCGGAGCATCCCTTCGGTGCTCTTCGTACCCGCGGAAGGTCAGCCCCAGATGTCGACCGGGGCCTTGCCCAAGGAGACCTTCAAGCAGGTGATCGACGAGTTCTTGCTGGGTAAAAAGAAAGATCAGTGATCATGAAAACAAGATACATATTACTCGCAGCGCTCTTTGGCGGGGCCATGGCCCTGGCCGGGTGCGGGAACCAGGCTGCGGTGGAGGCGGAGAACGGCAGCATCCCAGCTGAGGCGGGGTCTGCGGAGATGAGTTCGTCCGACATCAAGCCCGTATACCTCACGGCTCAGACCTTCAAGGAAAAGATCTGGGATTATGAGAAGAACCCCCAGGAGTGGGTCTACAACGGTGAGCTGCCCTGTGTGATCGACTTCTATGCCGACTGGTGCAAGCCTTGCAAGATGGTGGCGCCGATCATGGACGACCTGGCCGACCATTATGATGGACAGGTGTTGATCTACAAGGTCAACACCGACGAGCAGCGGGAACTGGCCAGCGTCTTCCAGATCCGGAGCATTCCGTCGATCCTGTTTGCACCGATGGATGGCAAACCGGCCATGCAGGCCGGGGCCATGTCAAAGGAAGATTACATCAGGATCATCGACGACTTCATACTTAAAGCAAAAAATCAGAACAACGAAAAAACAGAATCTTAAATAATCATGGAACATTTAACAAAACAGACATTTTTCGAGAAGGTATTCAATTACGAAAAGAACAAGGAGTGGAAATTTGAAGGGGACCTGCCCTGCATCATCGACTTTTATGCCGATTGGTGCCAGCCCTGCAAGATGGTAGCGCCCATCCTGGAGGAACTGAGCGAGGAATACAAGGGGAAGATCAATATTTACAAGGTGGATACCGAGTCGGAGCAAGAGCTGTCAGCTGCCTTTGGAATCAGGAGCATCCCGTCGCTGCTCTTCTGCCCGAAAGATGAACAGCCGCAGATGGCCATGGGCGCTTTGCCCAAGGAGACCTTCAAGCAGGTGATCGACGATATTCTGCTCAAGAAAGCCGAGAAGCAGAATTAATGGAGTTTTAGAACACTTGAAAGGGCGGCCATCACCGCCCTTTTTTTGTATCTCTGATTCAGGCGTTATTAGTATGTTTGTCCCATGCGATCCGGTGATCCCATACTGCTCCCTTTGACATATCTTGGCCCTGTATCTTATTTTGCGGCGATCCTGCGGGCCGGAAGGGTTACCTTCGAGCTTCATGAGCACTACATCAAGCAAACCTGCCGGAACCGGTGCACGATCATGTCGGCCAACGGTGTGCTGAACCTCATCATCCCTGTGGTGAAGGTCAACGGCAACCACACGGCCATGAAGGACATGCAGATCTCCAACCAGGGAAAGTGGCAATTGATGCATTGGAGGGCCATTGCGGCGGCTTACAGCAACAGCCCGTTTTTTCTGTATTACAGGGAGGATTTCGAACCTTTTTTCAGGGGCAGGCCCCATTTGTTGTCGGATTTCTCGGCCTCCCTTACCAACGTCGTCCTCGGCCTCCTGGGGATCGACGAGGAAATGGACTACACGGAGGGGTACGAAAAAAATGCCGAAAGCGGGATCGCCGACCTGAGAAACACCTTTGGAGCCGGGGAGCGGCGGCTTTTCCATTTCCCTGAATACCCGCAAGTGTTCGATGATCGACATGGATTCCAGGCGGACCTGAGCGTGATCGACCTTCTCTTCAACCTGGGTCCAGATGCCCGCCATTATTTGATGGATTTGAAGTTGGCCACCCCATAGGGCCTATCATATTTTTAGTAATTTTGCGCCTTGAATTTTAAAGCGCCTTTAACAAACATGGATATTCCCAGCAAATACGATCCCCGGCGAACGGAAAACAAATGGTATTCATTCTGGATGGAGAAAGGACTGTTCAGGAGTGTTCCCGACGACCGGGAACCTTACTGCATTGTGATCCCTCCCCCCAATGTGACGGGCGTACTGCACATGGGCCACATGCTCAACAACACCATCCAGGATGTGCTCATCCGGCGGGCGCGGATGCAGGGAAAGAACACGCTGTGGGTGCCAGGTACGGACCATGCCTCCATCGCTACGGAGGCTAAAGTGGTTGCCATGCTCCGGGAGAAAGGCATCGATAAAACGGAGATCGGCCGGGATGCTTTCATGGAGCATGCCTGGGAATGGAAGGAGAAGCACGGCGGCATCATCCTGGAGCAGCTCAAGAAACTGGGGGCATCCTGCGACTGGGACAGGACCCGCTTCACCATGGATGAGGCGCTTTATGAGTCCGTCATCAAGGTGTTCGTCGACCTTTACAACAAAGGACTGATATACAGGGGTGTCCGGATGGTGAACTGGGACCCGCGAGCCCTTACCGCCCTTTCGGATGAAGAGGTGATCTACAAGGAGGTCCGCTCAAAGCTCTATTACCTGCGCTACAAGGTGGACGGGGAGGATGGCAGCTGGGTCACCATCGCCACCACCCGTCCGGAGACCATCCTGGGCGATACGGCTGTGTGCGTTCATCCCCAGGATGAGCGCTTCCGGCACCTCCGGGGCAAGAAGGTCTATGTGCCACTGGTGAACAGGCTCATCCCCATCATCGAGGATGAATACGTGGACATGGAGTTTGGCACCGGATGCCTCAAGATCACCCCTGCACATGATATCAACGACTATGAGATCGGCATCCGGCATAAACTGGATTCCATCGACATCTTCAACGATAACGGCACCCTGAGTGAACAGGCGGTGCTTTATGTGGGCAAGGACCGGTTCCTCGTGCGGGAAGAGATCGTGGCAGACCTCGAAAAGGCCGGCAACCTGGTCAAGGTGGAAGATTATATGAACAAGGTTGGCTTTTCGGAGCGGACCGATGAGGTGATTGAGCCGAAGCTGTCGCTGCAGTGGTTCCTGAAGATGGAAGCCCTTGCCAGGCCCGCGCTGGACGTGGTCATGAACGATACGGTGCGGTTCCATCCCGCCAAGTTCAAGAATACCTACCGTCACTGGATGGAGAACGTCAGGGATTGGTGCATTTCCAGGCAGTTGTGGTGGGGACAGCGGATCCCGGCCTATTATCTGCCGAACAGGGAAGTGGTCGTTGCAGAAAGCCTTGAAGGTGCCTATAAGCTGGCAATGGAGAAGTATGACCTGCCCGGCCTGCAGCCGGAGGATCTGAAGCAGGACGAAGATGTCCTGGACACATGGTTCTCATCGTGGCTTTGGCCGATCTCCGTATTTGACGGCATCCGGTATCCCGACAACAAGGACATCCGGTATTATTATCCTACCAACGACCTCATCACTGCCCCGGACATCCTCTTTTTCTGGGTTGCCAGGATGATCATGGCAGGGTTGGAATACCGGGGGGATATTCCTTTCCGGAATGTCTACCTGACCGGTATGGTGCGTGACAAGCTGGGCCGCAAGATGTCCAAGTCGCTCGGTAATTCGCCCGATCCCCTGGAACTGCTTGACAATTTTGGTGCAGATGGGGTCCGTGTCGGCATGCTGCTCACAAGTCCTGCGGGCAACGACCTTCCCTTTGACGAAGCACTTTGTGAGCAGGGCAGGAATTTCTCCAACAAGGTATGGAACGCCCTTCGCCTGGTCAACGGCTGGGAGGTCGACGGATCGCTTGAACAGCCTGGGTATGCCTCCGTGTCGGTCCGCTGGTTCGATGCCAGGCTCAACCAGGCCATGACGATCCTCGACGAACAGTTCGAGTCCTACCGGATATCAGAGGCGTTGATGACCGTTTACAAGCTCATCTGGGATGATTTTTGTTCGTGGTACCTCGAGATGATCAAGCCTTCGTTCCAGCAGCCCATCGACCGCAAGACCTACGACCATACGATCTCCTTCTTCAGCGACCTGATGAAGCTTCTTCATCCCTTCATGCCCTTCATCACCGAGGACATCTGGCATCACCTGGCAGACCGGGGCGCAGGTGCTTCGATCATGGTGGAACCGATGCCCGGGGCAGGTGCCTTCGATGAAGGGCTTATCGACCTCTTCGCCACCGAGGAAGAGGTGATCATCGCCATCCGCAAGCTGAGGGCGGAGAAGAACATTCCCAACAAGGAGCAGATCGAGCTCTATATCCGAAAGAACAACAGGGAAGAGCCGGACCACACTTTCGACAGCATCATTGCAAAGCTGTGCAATGTGAGCCGGATCGATTATGTAGAGGAGAAACTGGAAGGGGCGTCCTCGTTCGTTGTCAGAACCACGGAATTCTATGTGCCGGTCTCCGGGACGGTGGATGTTGCCGCCGAGATCGCCAAACTGGAGGAGGAGCTCAATTATACGAGGGGATTCCTCAGGTCGGTAGACGGAAAACTGGCCAATGAACGTTTTGTGAACAATGCGCCGGAGGCCGTGGTTGAGAAGGAGCGGAAGAAAAAGGCCGATGCGGAATCGAGGATCAGGGTCCTGGAGGAGCAGCTGGCAGGGCTGAGGTAAGA
>CAYLTG010000068.1:14782-19355 GCA_964386225.1 uncultured Bacteroidales bacterium | reverse complement strand
ATCTGCTTTGTGATCCTACAGCTCCTTGATCTTGATGTTCCTGAACCAGACGTCATCGCCATGGTCCTGGAGGCCGATATAACCCTCTTCGGCCGTATTCAGGAAATCCTCGTAGTCCTTGAACTTGCTGTTGAGCACCATGTTCTTCCAGTCGTCGGTCCAGAGGTGGTACTCCAGCACATTCTTCCCGTTCACGGTGTGGACCACCGTGCCGTTGTATACGAGTACGCCCACTTCGTTCCACTCCCCGGCCGGCTTCACCACGCTCATGTCGCCCGGGATGAGGTCATAGAGGGCCCCTGCGGCGCGGTTTCCGTCGACGCCGAGCCGGGCATCGGGATGCCGCTCGTTATCGAGGATCTGCATCTCGGGAGCCGACTTCCAGATGGGCTGGTCTGGCTTCTCCTGTGCCAGGTAGAAGATGCCGCTGTTGCCCCCTTCGGAGACTTTCCATTCGAGGGTCAGCTCAAAGTTTCCGTATTTCTTGCGGGTGATGATGTCACCCCCGCCGCCGCCGGCTTCGCCCTTGCCCGATCCGATCACGTGCAGGGTGCCGTCTACCACTTCCCATCCTTTCTCCGGGAAGGTATCCATGCCATACCCCCTGAAATTATCGGTGCCCGTGCCATCGAACAGGACCACCCAACCGTCATCGGTCCCGGCCTGCGTCTCCTCCACCTGCTGGGTTTCTTCCCCGCTGGTGCCCTGTTGCTGTCCACCACAGGAGAAGAGCAGCGCGGCAGAAATGAAGATGCTTACTATCAATGCTGTTTTTTTCATAGGTCTACACTATTATTTTTGATTTACAATCTGTTCACTCTCATTACAATTCCCACCCTTCGCGATAGGTATGCCGGATGTACTCCTCGGCCGCCGGTTTGGCTTTTATGGTGGCGTACTGGGTGTCGAAGTGGGGATGGCCGTCGATGACGTTGAACTTGTCGGTGGTGACCACCCGGATCTCATCCTCATCACTGATGTTGGTGATCTTCATGCCCTCCCCGTCCCACATCAGCTTGCGTTTGAGGTCCTGCAGCCTGACGGCCAGGTTACCCATGACCACCAGTTCATTGAGTGGTCCGGAATAATTGAAGTTGGAGCTGGTCTCCACGCGGCTGTCGGGGCTCTCCTTGCAGGCCCTCAGCCAGTCGCGCTCGTGGCCGCCGCCGAAATTATCCTCGATCCTGCGGATGGTAGGTTCCGGCCGTTTGTAATCCTTCTCCAGTTCCATGGGCAGCAGGATGGGGTTCCTGCCGTAGCATCCGGTCATCAGCTTCCCTTTCGACCCCACGAACAGGACGCCTCCGCTCTGGTCGCCCATGATCTGTCCGTCGGGCAGCTCTTCCGGCCGCGGGGGCAGCAGCCCGCCGTCGTACCAGGTGAGCTTCACCGGGGGCAGCTTGATCTTGCCAGCCTTGCCGCGGTCGGGGAATTCATAATGGACGATCTCGGCATGCGGCGCGCTTTCGGTGTTGACCTGGGTGGAGCTTCCATAGATGCAGGTGGGGTGCCCCAGTTTCAGGGCCCAGAAGGCCGGGTCGACGATATGGCAGGCCATGTCGCCCAGGGCGCCGGTGCCGAAATCCCACCAGGCACGCCAGTTCCAGGGCGTGTACGACGGGTGGTAGGGGCGCCAGGGGGCGGGCCCGATGAAGGAGTCCCAGTCCAGCGTGGGCGGCGTGCTCGGCGTCTCGGCAGGTCGTTCCAGCCCCTGTGGCCAGATGGGCCTGTTGGTCCAGGCATGCACCTCCTCGATCTCGCCGATGGCGCCGTCCCAGATCCACTCGCAGGTCTGGCGGATGCCTTCGCCGGAGTTGCCCTGGTTGCCCATCTGGGTGGCCACCCGGTACTCGTTGGCCAGGTCCTTCAGCAACCGCGACTCATAGACCGTATGGGTGAGCGGTTTCTGTACGTAAACATGCTTGCCCATGCGGATGGCCTGTGCCGTCACGATGGCATGGGTATGGTCGGGGGTCGCGACGATCACGGCGTCGATCTGGTCGCCCATCTCGTCGAACATTTTCCTGTAATCCTTGAATTTCTTGGCATCAGGGTATTTGCTGAAGGTCCCGGCCGCATAGGTCCAGTCCACATCGCACAGGGCCACAATGTTCTCCGAAGCGCAGTTATGCACGTTGGTGGCTCCCACACCGCCCACACCCACGCCGGCGATATTGAGCCGGTCACTGGGCATGCGGTGACCCAGGCCACTGATCACCGTACTGGGAAGGATTGTGAAGCCGGCGGCAGCCACCGACATGTTGCCGATGAATCGCCTGCGGCTCATGCCATGATGTTGCTTTCCATTTTTTGATTTCATCATTTCTATTATTTGATTTCCATTGATTGATGTAAGCTGCTCAAATCCTCGTGGTCGACCTGGATGGCCTCCCCTCGTTCGTTGCTCTCCCTGGCCAGTTCGATAATCCGGATCACATCGCGGGCCTCCGCGGGGGTTATGGCAGGCGCGGCATCGCCGGTCAGCACGGCGTGAACATTTTCATAGAATGCCATGTAATTGCCGGGCAACGTTTCCACCTTGCCGTCATAATCCTCAAACTCATCCTCGAAAGTGATCAGGCCATAATTCCCGGGATCCTCGCGGCCCCAGCCTTCACCCCCCGGCATGTCACCCTGCCTGAGACGGGCTTCCTGCGGGTCGGTCCCGTATTTGATGTAGGATCCCGCGGCCCCGTGCAGGACATACCGCAGGCGGTGGTCCTCCACCAGCATGCCGGCCGTGACCACGGCTTCCATGCCCGGGTATCCGAGGCGGATCCGGAAATAATCATCTACCAGGCTGCCCGCGCGTTCCGCCCGGATATCGGCCTCCACCGTCACTGGCGGGCCGAACAGGACCAGCACCTGGTCGATCAGGTGGGGACCCAGGTCGAAGAGAATTCCGCTGCCGGCAAGCTGTTCGTCGCGCCAGGCGGCACGCTTGCGCTCGGGGGCATACCGGTCGAAGTGGGCCTCGTAGTACTGGAGCACGCCCAGAACACCGGAATCCAGCACTTTGCGGATGGTGAGGAAATCACCGTCCCACCGGCGGTTGTGGAATACGAACAGGTGGAGGCCACGCTCGGCGGCCATCCTGATGACGGTGTCGCAATCGCCGGAGGTGTTCATGAACGGCTTCTCCACCACCACATGCTTCCCCGCTTCGAGGCAGCGCGTGACCTGCTCAAAATGATGGATGTTGGGAGTGCATATGACCACCAGCTCCACCTCCGGGTCGGCCAGGACCTCGTCGAGGTCCCCGGTCACTTCGACATACGGATAGGTCTTTTTCGACTCGGCCCGGTTCCTTTCGACCACCCTCCTCAGTTCAAAGCCTTCATTGACATGCAGGAAAGGGGCATGGAACGCTTGTCCCGAGAGCCCATAGCCCACAACTGCCGTGTTGATCTTCTTTTTCATGGCTGATTATTTTCAGGTTATTCAGTGCGAAATATTGTTTAGGTAATTCCAGCTGATGGCAAGGCTCTCCCACGGATCCATCCTGAACTCCTCCTGCTCCACGAAGACGCATTCCATGCCTGCCTTTTTGCGCAGCTTGAAAATGGCCGGAAAATCGAGGGTGCCGCTCCCGATCTCGGTGCTCTCGCGGGACTCGCCTACGGCCATGTCCTTGATGTGCCACATCTTGAAGCGCCCGGGGTATTTCCTGAAGTAGTCCACGGCCTCGTATCCCCCATAGCGGATCCAGTAGGTATCGATCTGCATGGTGACCAGGTCGGCCTCCGTCTCCTGCAGGAGGACATCATAAGGGATCATGCCGTCCATCGCTTCGAATTCGAAGGCATGGTTGTGGTAGCCGAGGGTGAGGCCGGCCTCGCTGCACTTCTCCCCCATGGCGTTGAGCTCCGCGGCGATGGTTTTGTAATCGTCGATGGTTTTGCGGCGCTCCGCCGGGATTGAGGGCAGCACCACATATTGCATGCCTGCGGAGAGGGCATCCTCGATGGTATGCCCGATGTTGCCGGGGTTAACCCCACTGTGACTGCTCAGGGCCCTGAGTCCCAGGCCCTCCGCAAGCGACTTGAATTCGGCCGGCGCATACCCGTAGAATTTCCTGTCGCCATATCCGGCCGTCTCAACGGTCCTGTATCCGATCCCCGCGAGTTTTTCAAGGGTTCCGGGCAGGTCGTCCCGGACGAGGTCGCGGATGGAATAAAGCTGGAGGCCGATGTCCATGGCGCCCGCAGCCATCAAAGATGAAGGGTTGACCGCACAGAGGGTCCCTGCTGCGGCCACGTTCCGGATGAATGTTCTTCTTGTCAACATGTTATATTAAAGTTTCGTGTCATCTTCCGTATCCTTATGCTGCCCGGCCAGGGCCCGTCCGCCATCCTGCGCCTGCCGTGTCAGACGATCTCCTGCTTGTCGGGGTCCCAGTACACTTTCCTGTTCTCCCGGTATGCCATGGTGCCCATGTGGGCGCTCATCGCCTCTTCAAAAGCGGCATCGATGCCGCAGCTGGGCGTCCCGCCCCCGCGGATGCAGTTGAGCCAGTCGCGTATGTGCAGGTGCGAGGTATCCACCCGTTTGCCCTCCAGGTAGGTATAGAGCA
>CAYLTG010000068.1:0-14682 GCA_964386225.1 uncultured Bacteroidales bacterium | reverse complement strand
CGTATGTGCAGGTGCGAGGTATCCACCCGTTTGCCCTCCAGGTAGGTATAGAGCAACCCGCGCCCCGCGAAGTATTGCTCGGTCGGCGAGGTGATCGCATCCACCTGTTTCAAACCGGGCGTATAGGCATAGATCGGGATCTCCGGGTTGATGAGGCCCTCCTCTATCTTCTTTGCGTATTTCGTGGACCCCGGGTCGGCATAGATCTGCAGGTTTCCGCCCACCTCCATGTAGGCATCGTGCCCCATGATCCGCCTGCCGCGGTGCATGTTGCTGGCAAGGGAGGCGCTGTATATCAGCGTCAGGTCGCGGTCGGGATATTCGAAGGTCTGCTGGAGCACATCGGGCACCGTCCGGCCGTCCTTGTAGAAATAGATGCCGCCTGACGCCACGGCCGAGTGAGGGATGCCCAGTCCCAGGATCTGGTTCATGGCGTCATACTCGTGGGTGAACAGGTCGCCCGAGAGGCCCGTGCTGTAGTCCCACCAGCAACGCCAGCGGAAGAACCGTTCCAGGCTGAAGGGGTGGCCCGGGGCGGGCCCGATGAACTGTTCCCAGTCGATGTTGTGCCTGCCGGCCTCCTCGTCGATGTCGTAGACCCAGGCGCCGTTGGGGCTGTTCCGGTTGGTGGTCACCTCGATGAGGTTCACCTTTCCCAGGACACCTTTCTCATAGGCTTCCCGGGCCTTGAAATAACTTTCCGTCTGCCTGTTCTGGTGACCCAGCTGAAAAACGATGCCGGTCTCCCGGATGGCTTTCACCACCTCGAAGGTCTCGGCCACCTGCCAGGTTAGGGGTTTTTCGCAATAGACATGCTTGCCGGCCCTGGCCGCCTCGATGGTCATGATCCCGTGCCAGTGGTCGGGGGTGGCGATGATCACCGCATCGATGTCATCGGCTGCGAGGAGGTCCTTGTAGCTGGCATATCTCTTCGGTGCAGGTCCCATCTCCCCGCCGCTGGCATTCCTGTGGATGTTCGCGCAGGCCTTGATCCCCTTTTCCGCATTGACGTCGTAAATGTCGCACACCCCGTTCACGACCACGTTGAGGTCGTCCTGCTCCTGAAACTCCTCATGCCGCTTGTCGGCTTTGTTCTTCCGGGCATCCTCGAGGTAGGAGTCGATGATCTCGGGGTTCAGGAAACCAGCCGCTTTCAGGAGCGAACGGCCCCGTCCGCCGGTGCCGATGATCCCCAACCGTATCGTCCTGTCGGCAGGCACATTCCGGGCAAGCACCGGGTTCAGGGCATCCAGCGTCACCTCTTCCCTCACCGCCTCCTTGTAGAGGAGGTCGTACTTCTCCTTGCGGTACCAGCCGTATAACAGGGCACCGGCCACGGGCACCGTGGCAAGCCCCTTGATGATATCCCTTCTGCTGATTTTCCGTTTTTTCTCTTCCATCTCAAGCGTTTGCATTTCGTTTAAAGATCAGGCGGTCGATGCCGATCACCCTGCCGGTGGGATAGATCAGCAGCACCACCATCGCCACCAGTTCGATGAGCACCTTGTTCACCACGAGGTAATTCCCTTCCATGGGCAGCGAATATTGCAGCCCCACGAAGGGCGGGTGGGAAAGGTAATACATGGCCAGCAGGACGATTCCCGACACCAGCGCCACCGGGGTGAACAGCCCGAGAATGAGCCCCAGGCCAATGGCCATCAGGCCATAGATATTGAGGAAATCCACCACCGGGACGGCAGCGGGATTGCTGGCCAGGTCGATAAAAAAATCCGCCATGAACCCCTGGGAGTCCATGAGGTAGCCGATGCTGGTCCAGTTGGGGTTGGCCAGCTTGGCGAGGCCCTCATACAGGAAATGCCAGCCGATCAGCACGCGCAGCACGGTCAACCAGGTCATTGCCCGGCTCATCTTTCCTTTCACTGTTTCCTCCATGGTATGCCTGATGTCTTAAAGTTCCTTAATGAACAAGTTCTTCCAGCGGACCTTGACGCCGCCGCCATCGTGTATCTGCAGGGCGACCCGGCCGGTCTTACCCCCGATATGCTCATCCCTGAGGTCGGTCATCATTTCCCCGTTGAGCCAGGTCATCACCCGGTCGCCCTGGACGCGGATCACAAGGTCGTTCCACTCGCCCTCCCGCAATATATCCTCCCTTTCCTCCGGCACCTGGTGCAGCCACCCCCTGCCGTAGGACTCATAGATGCCTCCCGTGTCGTGGCCGCGGGGTGCCACTTCGACCTGCCAGCCGCTGATCCTGGTGCCGTCGAGTTGCGAGCGGAAGAAGACTCCGCTGTTGCCGTTGGATTCCTGGAGGAACTCAAGCCGGAGGATGAAATCGGCATACTCCCTGTCGGTGGCCAGGTAGCCGTAAGCTTTGTCGGGGCCGCTTTCGCAGACCAGCTCGCCGTTCTCCACGTACCATTTCTCGGTCCCGAAAACCTCCCATCCCGCCAGGTCACGCTGGTTGAAGAGTGGCTGGCCCCTGTCGGTCAGGTCCACCACCTTCAGGTGCCGGAACCTGACGACGCTGCCGTGGTCCTGCAGGCCGATATGTCCGCGCCGGGCCAGGCCATAATAGGGGTAGTCCTTCCACTTGGACTCGCTCACGCGCCGGTACCAGTCATCGGTCCACAGCTCATACTCCACCACCAGGGTGCCGTTGAGCCAGTGTTCCACCCTTCCGTCGACCACCTTGATCCGGCTGGAGTTGAACTCCCCGACCGGCTTGAGGGTCTTGCCGGATGCATTGTGCATGGCATAGTTGGCGCCGGTCATCTGCCACTCCTCCAGGGGTTCCGGGAAGCCGGCGTCGTCGATGAGCTGGTATTCGGGCCCGGTGGCATACACCGTGGGGTAGTCGTCCTCCAGGACATGGAAGAAGATGCCGCTGTTGCCGCCCTCCGAAATGGCCCACTCCAGGTAGAGCTCGAAATCCTCGAACTGCTGCGCGGTGATGATGTCGCCCCCCAGGTCGCCGCCCTTGCCGAGGGTCACCAGCATGCCATCGTCAACCACCCACCCCCCGGGCACCTCGCTTTCCCTGAACCCTTTCCACCCTTCGGTGGTCGCGCCGTCGAAGAGCGGCTTCCAGTTGGTGAGCCGCCCCGCGGCCTCTTCACCGGGAGCAGAAGGAGGCAACTGGCCGGAATTGCCGGAGGGTTGCCGGGTGCTGTTACATGAGGTCAGGATGAATGCCGTGAGAAATGCAACGAAAAGCGTGCGCCGAATGTCCATTGAATACCAAATATTGTTTGATGTATCTGCCTGTTGAGGCTTTAAAAATATAAAATGTCAGGGATCAATTACAAGATACAGCAAATTAATTGCAATTTAAATTTAATTCAAATTATCGAGGATCGGGGATATTTTGTGTTTTTTTTCAATGTTAAAAATCCCTACCTTTGCAACGCGATACAAATCAATTAAATGAACATATTGTTATGAGAACTAAACTACTCTTTTCCTTTGCCCTTGTTTTTCTGGCAGGATTCACATTCGCCCAGAACCTAGTCCTTTCTCATGAAGGAGAGATCCTTGAGCCCAACGCGGAGATCACCGTCGAGGGTTTGGCCACCGATCCCGAGATCATTGTGGAACTGGCGGTGACCAACAACGGGTCGACCTCCATCGATGTGCTGTGCCAGCGTTACGAGCTCGACATGGTGCCCGGCACCCTGAGCGCCATCTGCTGGGGAGGCCTTTGCTATCCGCCCAACACCAGCCTGTCGCCCCTGGCCACCACCATCGATCCCGGCGTGACGGTCGAGAATGACTTTTCAGGACATTATTACCCACAGACGATTCCTGGCATCTCCACTGTCGCCTATACGTTCTTCGACGAAGCCAACCCCAATGATTCCGTGATGGTCACCGTGAAGTACGACGGCCTTACGGTCGGCATCGGCGAGCGCGGCACCGCCAGCCTTTCGGTCTACCCGAACCCGGCCAGCGACTACATCAGGATCGATGTACAGGATGACCTGGCAGGCCAGGAGATCCTCGTCAAACTGCTGAGCTCCGGCGGGGCCGTTGTCCGCAAGGCGACCACCTCCGGCAGCAGTGTCACCCTGAACACCGAAGGACTTTCGGAAGGGATTTACATGTACCAGGCCTTCCACGCGGGCGTTCTCGTCGGCACCGACAAAGTGGTCATTGCCCGGTAGCTGCCTGAAACAAAACACTTATGAGCCATCCCCCGGGATGGCTTTTTTTTTGCTACTTTTACCCACATGAAGAGCAATCAGGTGCGCATGGCCGTGATCCTGGGGTCCGCCTCCGTCATCGGGATCATCCTGTTCCAGTTGTATTGGGTGAACCAGACCTACAACCTGAGCGAGCAGCAGTTCAACCAGCGGGTCCAGATCGCCCTTTACAATGTGGCGGAGAAGATGCTTGCCTTCAACGGGCATGAACTACCGAACGAGAACCCGGTCAGGCAGATCTCCTCCAACTATTTCATCGTCGACATCAACGACATCATCGATGCCAGCATCCTGGACCACTACCTGAAGACGGAGTTCGAGTACCAGAACCTGAGCCTGGATTATGAATATGCCATCTATGATTGCGAGACCGACGCTATGGTATTCGGGAATTATTTCAACCCCTCCGTCGAACCGGGCGAAAAGACCGTCAGGAAATTCCAGAAATACGACGAGTTCACCTACTACTTCGGGATCGCCTTCCCATCGAAGACCCTCTTCATCATCAAATCGCTCAACATCTGGATCATCTCCTCCTTCGTGCTTATCACCGCCATCATTTTCTTTGCCTATGCCATGTACATCATCCTGAAGCAGAAAAGGCTCTCCGAAGTGCAAAAGGATTTTATCAACAACATGGCCCACGAGTTCAAAACCCCCGTCTCCACCATCGGCATCTCGGCGCAGGTGCTGCTCGACCCGGCGATCGCCAGCGACCGGACTCGGTTGAAGAACTATGCCGGCATCATCGCCGACCAGAACAAACGGATCGAACATCAGATCGAAAAGGTGCTTCAACTGGGCAAGATGGAAAAGGAGCGCTCCCCCCTGAACCTCGAGGAGACCGACCTCCATGCGCTGATCAGGAACGTGGCTGAAAGCTTCACTTACACCCTCAGGGAGTCGGGCGGCGAACTGGAGCTCAGCCTGGAGGCGGCCCCTCCCCTCATCGTGGCCGACCAGACCCATCTTGCCAACGCCATCTACAACCTCATCGACAACGCCTTCAAATACAAGCAAGACAGGCCGGTCATCCGGGTGAGCACGCGGCGCAGCGGCGACTCGGTCACCCTCACCGTCAAGGACAACGGCATCGGGATCGAGAAAAAATACCTGAACCGCATCTTCGACAAATTCTACCGCGTGCCGACGGGTGCCATCCACAACGTAAAAGGTTTCGGCATCGGCCTCAATTATGTAAAGAATATCATTGACAACCACAAGTGGAAGATCGAGGTGGCGAGCGAACCCGGAACCGGCACCACGTTCACAATCCTTATCCCGGCAGGACCATGACAGAAAAACCCCGCATACTCTATGTCGAGGACGACGAGTACCTCAGCTACGTAACCCGCGACAACCTGGAGTTGCGGGGGTATGAGATCGTCCTTTGCCGTGATGGCGAGGAGGCCGTCCGCAGCTTCGAAAGCGGGGATTACGACCTGTGCATCCTCGATGTGATGCTCCCGCAGATGGACGGGTTCACGCTGGCCACCAGGATCCGGGAGATGGACGAACACATTCCCATCCTTTTCCTTTCGGCCCGTTCGCTCAGGGAGGACCGCATCCGGGGACTCACCATCGGCGGCGACGACTACATTACCAAGCCTTTCAGCATCGAGGAGCTGGCCCTGAAGATCGAGGTCTTCCTCCGCCGGGGGAAGGTCCGGAATGCGGACCGCAGGAAAGGCGAATACATCCTGGGCGATTTCCGGTTCATCCCCCTCAACATGGAACTGCTCCATCCCACAGGCGCCCTGCGGCTCACCTCCCGCGAAACAGAACTGCTGAAGTTCTTCATCCGGCACATGAACACCGTCGTCAAGAAAGAGGAGATCCTCAGGGAGGTATGGGGCAGCGATTCCTACTTCAACAGCCGCAGCCTCGACGTGTTCATATCCAAGCTGCGCAAGCACCTCGCCCCCGACCCGCGGATACAGATCAACAACATCCACGGGATCGGGTTTATCCTGGCGGTGAACGAATAAATGCCTATTTTTGGGTGTCCCGATCATTCAAGGACCAACCACACACACTCATTATGCCCGGAAAGACCCACAGACTGGCGGCTATCGTATTCACCGACATCGTCGGCTATACGAAACGCATGGAAGAGAACGAACAGAAGACCATGGAGCTGCTGGAGAAGCAGCGCGAGATCATTTACCCGCTTGCAAAGACTTACGGCGGAGAGGTGATCAAGGAGATCGGCGACGGGCTGATGATGATGTTCGACAGTGCGGTGCAGGCAGTACGCTTCGCCATCACGGTCCAGACCAGGCTGAAGGATGATGAGCTCACCATCCGGGCAGGCATCCACATCGGCGACATCATCTTCGAGGATGGGGACGTGTTCGGCTCGGCCGTCAACACTGCCGCCCGCATCGAGCCCCTGGCCTCCCCCAACGGCATCTGCATCTCAGAAAATGTCAGGGCGCAGTTGCACAACAAGACCGACATCATCACCATTTCGCTCGGCAAGAAGGAACTGAAGGGGGTCAAAGAGCCCATCGAGATCTTCGAGGTCTTCATCGAAGGAGTCTCCGAGAAGCGTGCCGTCACACCGGGATTCATCCTCAGGGACCTCTGGAACAGGAACGTGATCCAGCTCCTCGCCGGTTATCTGGCCGCCTCCTGGGTACTGAAGCAGGCTGTCGCGGCCATCGTGGGGAGGTACCTTTTGTCGCCCTACCTGGTCGACCTGGCCTGGGTGCTTCTCCTCTCCTTCCTGCCCACCGTCGCGCTGCTGGCCTATTTCCATGGCAAGCGCAGCTCGGGCCGATGGACCCGCGTGGAACGGATCGGCCTGCCGGCAAACGTGGTCCTGGCCGGCATCCTCGTCTTCCTCCTGTTCAAAGGCAAGGACCTCGGGGCCACCACCGAGCAGGTGACGGTCGAGGACGAACGGGGGCAGACCATCGTCCGCAACGTGGCCAGGAGCGAGTTCAGGAAAGATATCGTGATCTTCTTCTTCGAGAACCGGTCCGGGGACCCCACCCTCGACTGGCTTCAATATGGCCTCCCCAGCCTCCTCCAATACGACCTCTCGCAGGACCTGTTCATCGATGCCTCGGAAGGACTCAGTTATGTCGGCAAATTCAGGGATGCCGGCTACAGCGACGGGCTCAACGCACCCCTCATGCTGAAAAAGAAGATCGCGGACGACTATCACCGGGATTACTTCGTGACAGGGAATTTCTCGGGAGGGCCCGGGTCCTGGGAGATCGTGATGGAGGTTTTCAATACCGAAAAGGGAGAAAAGCTGGCGGAAGTCCCACTGGACGGTGCCGACCTGTTCGCGCTTGCCGACCTGGCCACCAGGGAACTGAAGAAGGCCATCGGGATGCCCGCGCAGCAGGTGGAACAGTCCACTGACCTGCCTGTCGCGGAGATCTTCACCGCCAACCAGGAGGCCTTTGAAGAATACATGAAGGCCGAGACCGAGCTCAGCCTGAATAACGACTTCGCCACCGGGATCGAACACCTGGAGAAAGCCGTGAGCCTTGACAATGACTTCGCCCTCGCCCACCTCTCGCTGGCCATGTTCTATTTCAACAGCAACCTGTTGGACAAGGCCGGAAAGTCGTTGAAAGTGGCCATGGACAAGGATTTCAAGCTGACTGAACGGAACCGCTATTTCGCAAAGCACTTCTACTACCTCATCCGCCAGGAACCAGAGCAGGCCATGTCGGTGCTCAAGATGTGCTCCGAGCTTTACCCCGCTGACATCAATGTCAGGATCCAGCTGGCCGAACGGTATATCCTCAGGAACGATTTCGACGGCGCCATCGCCCAATACCACCGCATCATCGGCCTGGCCCCCGGGGATCACGAATACATCAACGCGCTCGGCGATATTTACGAGCGGACAGGCCAATACGACTCCTCCATTTATTATTATCGGCTCTATGCCAAATATAACCCGGACGATTTTTCATCCTACAAGAACCTCGGCGACACTTACCTCTTAAAGGCCGATTTCGGGCAGGCCACGGAGAACTTCAACAAGGCACTGCTGCTGGACCCCGACAACACCTCTGCCTTATTGAAACTGAGCATGATCGCCTCCCGGCAGGGTGATACGGACATGGCGCGCGACATGCTGCTTGAAGCCCTGCCGAACTGCAAAACACCCCAGGACTCGCTGAACATCTTCATCGGCCTGGAGGAGATCTGCGTTAGGGAAGGCAGGATCCTGAGGGCATTCGATCACTACCAGGAAAAATTCAGAATTTACGAGCGGATCGTCCCACCGCTGAGGCTCATGGTCCTCAGGACGTTCATGATCGACAGGTACGTGGAGGTGAAAAGGGAAAAGGAAGCCCTTGACCTGCTGAGGAAGATGGAATCCGAGTTCCAGGCCCCGATCGACAAGGTGGCCGCCTTCGGATACCTCTTTTACTACATCGCCTGCGAGCAGCCTGAGAAAGCGGCAGAATACATCGATGATGCGATCGAACTGATGAACGGATTCGGGGAACAGACCCTGATCGCCAACATATATTACGCCGAGGGAAAGATCGCGGAACAGACAGGGAATCACGATACGGCCATCGTCAGATACAAGAGCTTCCAGTCACTCTTTCCTTCCGACATCTCCACTTACCGCCGGCTGGCCAGGTGTTCCATGATGACCGGGGACATCAAGGAGGCGAAGGCCCAGATATCGATTGCACTGAAACACGATCCGTCGAACCCCAAAAACCTCTATGAGGCTGCCAGGATATACCACAAGGACGGTGATGCCGTTAAAGCCTCCGAATACCTTGATCGTGCAAATGAAATATGGAAGAATGCCGATGCGATCTATGAACCAGCGGCAAAAGCCCGCAGGGAATCGGCCGAATTCAGCGGCACCTAGGGCATATCCCTGAAAAGCCTGGACCTGTATATCCCCGATTTGGAGAGAAAATACCGGACCGACGTGCCGATCACGCCCAGTCCGTACCTCACGCTCCTCCTGAAATTGATCGAAGAGGCCTCGGGAAAATATTTCGTCGGGCAGGTGATCTCGGCGATCTCGAAGCCCGCATGGAAGATCTGGGCCAGCATCTGGTTGTCGAAGACGAAGTCGTCGGAGTTGATGTTGTAGTTGATCGCCAGCAGCACCTCGCGGGAGAAGGCCCTGTATCCCGTATGGTATTCCGACAGTTTCTGGCGGATGAGGATGTTCTGACCCAGGGTCAGGATCCGGTTGGCGATGTACTTGTACCGGGGCATCCCCCCTTTCAGTGCGCCCCGACCCAGGATCCTGGACCCCAGCACCACCTTGTAGACATCGTTGGCGATGAGGTAGGCCATGGAATGGATGAGCCTGGGGGTGTACTGGTAATCGGGATGAAGCATGATCACAATGTCGGCATCGAGCTCCAGGGCCTTGTTGTAACAGGATTTCTGGTTCCCGCCATACCCTTTGTTCGACTCATGGCGGATGATGTGGTGTATGCCAAGCGCTGCGGCTTTCTCAAAGGTGCGGTCCATGCTGGCATCATCCACGAGCACCACATCGTCGACCACGTCGAAAGGGATCTCATTATAGGTCTGCTCCAGGGTATGCTCGGCATTGTAGGCCGGCAGGACCACGACTATTTTTTTTCCGTTGATCATGGCTGGCTGCTATCAAACGGTTGCAAATGTAAGATTATTCACCCGGACCTCCTGTCACGGAAGGATAATTTCTTAATTTTGAACCGGTCAGCCTCATGGAACCTGGGGCACAGAAACAATCGGTCACCAGCGCATGAAATTCCGGGCATTCTTAAAGGATTTTTTCATTCCCAAGTTCAAATTTGCCGTCACCTCTTCAGTGGCCACGGCCATCGATTACGGACTCTATATCGCCCTGACCATGGCCGCCCACTTCAGCGAGACCGCTTCGCATGCCATCTCCTATACCGTGGCCGTGGTGATCAATTTCCTGATGCAGAAAAGGTTCATCTTCGAAAACAACCGGAAGACCGGGCACGCCTTCGCCCTCTCCGTGCTGTTCTCCCTCATCGGCTGGATGCTGAGCCAGGCAATATTCAATTTCCTGATCTTCTACATCCCGTTTTTCGGCAGCTACGACCTCCTGGCCAAGGTCCTGGTCACGGCCACCATCTTCCTCTACAATTTTTACACGAAGCGGTTCTCCTTTGAGAAAAAGATGCCGTGGAAAAGGTGAAGATAGTAGATAGCAGATAGTAGATAGCAGATAAGAGATAAGAGATTAGAGATGGCAGGTGGGAATTGAAGTAATGGTTTAGGTTGGAGGTGTTAGTGGCTTATATGCTGGCTATTGTGATTACTATTTTTCTTTCGGCCCTGGGACCGTCGAATTCGCAGAAGAAAATGTTCTGCCAGGTGGAGAGGCCCAGTTTCCCGTCGATCACCGGGATGGTCTCCCCCGGCCCGACGATCCCCGCCTTGAGGTGGGCATCCCCGTTGCCGTCCTGCCGGTCATGTTCCCAGACCCCCTGCGGGATCAGCCCGGCGAGCAGGGTGATCACATCCTGCTGGACCGACTGGTCCCAGTTCTCCTGGATCATGATTGCCGCCGTGGCCCCCTGGGCATACACATTGACGAAACCGGCAACGATGCCGCTGGCCCGCACCAGTTCGGCCACCCGCTCCGTGATGTCGTAAAGCCCGTTGCGGGCATGGGTCGCAATGCGTATGGACTCCTGCATGGATACAAAAAAAGGACGACCGCAGGGCGATCATCCTCAAATTTAGGAATTTTTTTTTGACCGGAACCCGTCAATCGAGTTTGAGCCAACTTTCCACGAAAATGGTCTTGTCCTCGGGCTCATCCTTGTGCCTGAACTCATTCTTCCGCTTGTTGTAGATATAGTCTGCCTTGAAGTCATCCACTTTCGCGGCGATCTCGCGGATGGCCTGCAGGAACAGGTCCAGCTCGGCATCGGTCATGGTCGGATGCAGTGAAAGCCGCACCCACCCCGGCTTGACGGAAAGGTCGCCGGAATTGATGAGTTCGGTGATGTTGTGCGAATCCTCGTAGGTGACATCCAGCAGGTAGTGTCCGTAGGTGCCTGCGCAGGCGCATCCCCCACGCACCTGGATCCCGAAGCGGTCGTTGAGGATCTTGACGACCAGGTTGTAATGGATGTTCTCGATGTAGAACGACACGACCCCCAGTCGGTCCTCCACGTTGTCGGCCAGGATATTCACCCCGGGGATCCCGCGGAGGGCGCGCAGGGCCTTCCCGACCAGTTCATCCTCCCTTTTCCGGATGTTCCCGGTGCCCATCTGGTTCTTCACCTCGATGGCCAGGGCGGTGCGGATGGCCTGGAGAAAACCGGGCGTACCGCCGTCCTCACGGGCTTCGATGTCGTCGATGTACTTGTATTCGCCCCAGGGGTTGGTCCAGTCGACCGTGCCTCCGCCCGCTTCATCGGGAGCGGGGTTTTTGTAGAGCTTGGAGTCGAACACCAGCACGCCCGAGCTGCCGGGACCGCCCAGGAACTTATGGGGCGAGAAGAACACGGCATCCAGCTTTTCCATGGGGTCGCCCGGGTTCATGTCGATGTCCACGTAGGGAGCCGATGCCGCATAATCGATGAAACAGAGTCCGCCGTATTCATGCATGACACGTGCGATGTCGTGCACAGGCGTGAACACGCCCGTCACGTTGGAGCAGGCGGTGAATGCGCCGATCTTCATTTTCCTGTCCTTGTACTTTTCCAGCTCCGCCCGCAGGTTGTCGAGGTCGAAGAGCAAGCCGTCGCCGGGAGGGATCACCACCACGTCGGTCATGGTCTCGAACCAGGACGTGTGGTTGGAATGGTGTTCCATGTGGCTGATGAATACCACCGGGGTATCCTTTTCCCTTAAGCACTCGGACCCGCGCAGGTACCCGCAGTGCTTGAGCCCCAGGATGCGCTGGAATTTATTGACGACGCCGGTCATGCCAAACCCGGTGGTGATGATCACATCGTCGGGCCCCGCATGCACGTGCTCCTTGATCTTCTTGTGGGCCAGGTGGTAGGCCTTGGTCATGAGCGTGCCGGTTTCCGAGGTCTCCGTGTGGGTGTTCCCGACAAAAGGCCCGATGGTCCTCTGGATCTTCTCCTCGATGGGCCTGTAAAGCCGGCCGCTGGCGATCCAGTCGGCATAAACCATCGTTTGCTCGCCGTACGGAGTGTTAAACCTCAATTCGTTACCAATTGTATTCTCCCTGAACTTATTGAAAAAACCTTCCATCATTTCCCTGAATTACGGTGCGCAAATTTAACCATTTTAACAAAAAAGGAGAATAAACCTCAAGAAGTTTGATCCGGGCTAAACCATTTCCCTGCTGATTTGTTGGTAAGTCAGAATAAACCAAAGAGCACCGTAATTTTAGAAGCTACTTCACGAACAAGAGGTTGTTTGCCGTGTCGGCTGACATCTTACGTGAACAGGCGGAACAAACAAACCGTTTACGATATGGCAAATGACAGCATGAAATTCGGCCGCGCGGATCTTGAGGACCTCGAGAAAAGCTACCGGCGCAACTTCATCAACTCCCTCAGCGGTTACAAAAGCGTCAGCCTGGTCGGCACCATCGACAATGCCGGCAAGACGAACCTGGCCATCTTCAACACGGTGGTCCACATCGGGTCCGACCCTGCCCTGCTGGGCCTGGTGGTAAGGCCTCCGGTGGTCCCCCGGCACACCCTCAAGAACATCCTGGAAACGGGATGCTACACCATCAACCACATCACCCCGGCATTCTACCACAAGGCGCACCAGACCGCCGCCCGGTACAAGTACGAGGACAAGTCGGAGTTCGAGATCGTCGGGCTGACACCCCATTTCACGGAAACCCTGAAAGCCCCCTATGTCAAGGAATCGCCGGTCATGATCGGCATGGAACTGGAAGAGACCCACAAGATCAAAAGCAACGGCACCATCTTCGTCGTCGGCCGGGTGGTGGAGGTGATGCTCCCGCGCTCGGCCGTGCTCTCCGACGGGCTCATCGACCTGGGCTCCACGGGCACCGTGACCTCATCGGGCCTCGACACCTATTACACCACGCGCAAGATCGCGCGCCTCTCCTATGCCAATCCCGACAAGGACCTGGACATCATCGGCTGATCCCGGCCCTTATGACGAATATCATGTTCAGGGGACATCCCGGCGGAGATTAATTGTATATTTTAGGGCCGTCATTGATCACAGTTGAAACGAAGACGACAACCCATGGATATCGAATTGCAACGCATTGCGGGATTAAGCAGCCTGATCGGAAACACTCCCCTCCTGGCCATCCATTTCACATACAGGGGTGAACCCCGGATCATTTATGCCAAGGCGGAGAACCTGAACATGACGGGAAGCATCAAGGACCGCATGGCCTTTCACATCATCAGCAATGCCTACCGGTCGGGGCAGCTGAAGCCCGGCAGCCCCATCATCGAGGCCACCAGCGGCAATACGGGCATCTCCGTATCGGCGATCGGCCGGGCACTGGGCCACCCCGTGACCATCTTCATGCCCGACTGGATGAGCGAAGAGCGGAAGAACCTGATCCGCAGCTTCGGGGCCAGTATCCGGCTCGTCAGCAAAGAGGAAGGCGGGTTCCTGGGCAGCATCGACATGGCCATCAGGCTGGCAGCACAAAATGGAAGGTCGTTCCTGCCCAGCCAGTTCAGCAACGACGACAATGTCATGGCCCACTACCTGACCACGGGCCCCGAGCTCTGGTGGCAGCTGAAATACAGGTACCTGAAACCGGCCGCCTTCGTCGCGGGCGTGGGGACCGGGGGCACCGTCATGGGTGTGGGGAAATTCCTCAAGGAGATGGACAGCACCATCGCGGTGCACCCCCTGGAACCCTCCAACTCGCCGACCCTCACCACGGGACACAAAGTGGGGAAACACAGGATACAGGGCATTTCCGACGAATTCATCCCGCAGATCGTGGAGCTGGAGAAACTGGATCCGATCGTCCAGGTCGATGATGGGGACTCCATTATCATGGCGCAGAAACTGGCCCGCATCCTGGGGATCGGCGTCGGCATCTCGTCGGGAGCCAATTTCATCGGCGCCCTCAAGATCCTGAATGAGCTCCCTGCCGACGCGGTGGTGGTGACCGTATTCGCCGACGACAACAAGAAATACCTCAGCACCGACCTGCTGCGGGAAGAGCCGGTGAAGGAGGAGTTCCTCGCCCCCCACGTGGAGCTCAGCCATTTCAGGGCCTTCAAGCGGGTGTGCCACACCTGTTGCGACCCCGCCGATTGCGTGGAGGCCGTCTACGACGAGCCGGGCGTAGCCGTGGTGCTGCCCCACTGCCCCAGGAGGAAATCATACGACTTCAAGGTCAGTGTCTGACCGCGGTCTGCCGGCACCCCAGCGCCGGGAGCGGCCCAAGAATTTCATCCCGTGATCCGTGAGGATTGCGTATCTTTAAGCGCTAAATTCACCTGCATCCCTTGTTCGACAATTCATACATCATCATCGAACTGATCAGCATCCTGATCATCCTGTCGTACGCCTACAGTGCGCTTTCGTACAGGACCAAGATCCCCTCCGT